>NZ_JBLWIT010000117.1:108531-121864 GCF_048381435.1 Rhodococcus mengyinensis
TGCCCGGTTCCCACCGACGTTTCGGATCGGAGTGCTTACGCCGCCTGGGCGGGGCGACCGCTGCGGCTGGCGATCAGTGCCTCAGCGACCGGCCCAAGGATCGGTTCCGGGTTCTCGTCCCATCCGGCGACCAGAACGGCGCGACCACGAATCGGTCGGTCGGTAACCGGGCCGTACCGGTGAACGATCGCGGTGGCCAGCTGGTTGACCGGGACGGCGGGGACATGCTGGTGGTTCGCCCCCACGAGCAGGCTCGCCGTGCCTTGGTGCGGGCCACGTCCGAGGACGAACCCGGTCGTGCCGACATCACCGACGGCGTCCATGGCCGCGCCGATACCGGCCGGGATGCGCAGGCTCGCCCACAACGGGTCTACCGGGAGGTCCTGGGCGGTCATGGTGCCGTCGATCTCGATGACGACGGCGGAAAAGGTGGTGCGCATGTGTGTCTCCTACTGAAGGGTTGGATGTGGTCAGAGGCCGAAGTCGGCCGGGACCAGCCGGATCTCGGCCGCTTGGATGTACGGGTCGTCGGGGACAAGCCCGAAGACCATGCCCACCAGCTCGGCACGCATGTCCATGTCCAGGTCGTCGTAGTCGGGGTCCTCCTCGACTCGCAGGTCGGCGTAGATCGCGCGCGCGACGGCGATGGGGTCGATGACCGTGTCGAGGACGATGGTGGTGCTCACATGAACCTCCGATGCTCGGATCAGGACCACCTGCCCGCCCTGATCGTTCTTTTTGCCTTGCTGGCAAAGGAGAGTCGGATCGGCGGTATCAGGACGGGGTGCAACCCCCTGGGCCGGAAGTTTCTCTGCGAGCGAAGCGAGTGCGGGAGAGAAAGTTCCGGAGCTGTGCCGGCGCTTGCGCCGCCAGGGGGTTGCGGCCCGGCCGCCGTCGATCAGAATCGGAAGGCCAGCAAGTCAACAAGAACGACGCTCTTCCACAGAGCGGAGCGCAGCGGAGCATCCGCTTGGGGGACACCGAAGGTGGCCTCGCCCGGGCCGACGGACCGCGGCCGCCAGACCGACAGCTTCCTGCACACTCTTGGCTCGCTTCGGTGGTCATCCACAGAGCCGCCGGTTATCCACAGACCTAGTTGTGGTCGGGACGAGTTTTATTGTTCACTCCCGCCCATGAATACGAGTCCAGGAGTCCGAGCCATCGCCAGCTTCGTTGTCGCTGGGGGAGTTTTCCTTACGGCCCTCGCGGCAGGTTGCAAGAACCGTGATGCGGCGCACTACGCATTCCGGGGCCTCATGTTGACGGCGGCGTTCGCCTAGTTGCCCAGGTGTAAGCTCTTGAGACTCGTGGGCAAATCTCATCTGGGATGGCCACTCAGTGGCCAGTTGGCCAATGATCCAGATCGTTCGGGGTGTCCCGATTGACGCCCCGAAAGCAAAAACATCACCGGACGGGGTTACCGGAACGGCGCTGGTCAGCGAGTTCCGGTCAACGGCCGGCTCCCGGGACGTGCCGGTGAGGGTTCGGCTTACGGTGCGGCTCGCGATCCTGAAGATATGCAGAACTCAGGGAAATAGGTTGGCCATCAGTCAGCTTCACTCGGGTTCGGTGGGCAGAGAATACTCATCTCCCATCCGACCCAGCCCCTCATGTCATCGATACAACCAGACCGATAGCGATTGCACGAAGAGTGCCGGGGCGCGGGGCGCAGCGCTTGGCTGTTCGCTGCGCAGAGCAGTCAGTGACCTTGTCGGCGTCCGGGTAGCGATCCGCTTACGGAACCACCTGTCCGCCGGCGCGCTGTCGGTCGGCGTGCCCCGCTGGTGGTTCCGTCATCGGCGACAAAGGTCCTCTCGCTCTCAGGTCCCGGATAGTAGGTTCCGACAAGACGAGACAGAAGGTGTCGACATGGTAAGCGAGCGTGAGCCGACCAAGAGATCCTTGACCAGGGGCCTGGTGCCGCTTCTTCAGGGCGTTATCGGGTTCATCGCCGGGTGTTTTCTATGGACCCTGTCACTCACCCTGCCGGTGATCGGGGGCCACTGGATGTTTAACGCAGTGGTGGTGGGGCCTGCGATTGCCGCCGCAGTTGCAGTATTGATTCACCTCAAGGCCAGGTCATTCGCCGTGTTCGGCTGGGCCGTATTTGCGGGCGCCACAATCTATGGACTCTCGTTCACGTTCCTGGTGCTAGTTCACGTGGAGCTAAACGAACTCGGATACGCGTAGAACTCCTACGCGCGTGCCAGGGGTCGGCATGGGCGCCGATCTCGTCCCGGGTGCCGGTTCCTGCAACGGGATACGGCTCTGGCCTAATCCGTGGCCCAAGGGTCCGAACGCGACCGGCCGCCACCGAGCGGTCCTCTCCGTTGCTTGAACACGTGTGGTGATTCGTCCACCGGTGGAGACTGAGGGTATGGCGAGTGTGTGGCGGGATTCGGACCTTCAATACGACGTGGCGGCTGGGCATTGGGTGCGCAACGCAATCGAGTCCGCCAGCAAGAACACGGTGGTATCGCTTGTGCCCGTCGGTTTCGAGGCCTACGGCCGTGTTCTAGAACCGGTGCAGTCGGTCGACGAAGGTGGGTACGAGCGTTGGCTGCGCTGGGCGGACGTCGCCCGCGCCACTGGCGCGATCGCGCACGCGTCGATGGAATTGGAGACGATGCTCGAATTCTCTCCTGAAGGGTACGTGCGGTCGACGCCCATCGTCCCGGAATCCCCGGTACCGCCGTGGCAGCCCCAGCAGTTGATAGCTCTGAGCGAGGTGCTCGCACAGCACACCACTACTCCCGAACACTGCTGGTTCGGGTTCTGGGAAGGCAACACCGCATTCGCCGGCATCCCCCTCGACGTTCCGAAGCTCACGGTCGAGGGCTTCCGGTACTACCTCCTGCGCGGGCCGGTCGCCCGGGCAGCGGACACGTTCCACGGGCTGGAAGCTCACTTGTGGTGGCCAGACGATCGAGCCTGGTACGTTGCAACACACTTCGACTTTCCATGCGCCTATCTCGGCGGCAGCACACGATGTATCGATGATGTGCTGAACACTGACTCGCTCGAAGCGTGGCCGGCGGCGACCCTGCAACAGATCACGGTTGATAGCGACCTTGTGAATACGGAACTTCTGCATAAGCGGGGACCGGGGCAACGTCCAGAGTAGGAGCGGAGGCCACGGATGGATTCCGTCGGCCGCTCCGGTAACCGATCCGCTACCGAAACCTAGCGAGACGGTCCCATCATCCTGCGATCCGCCGATTGGACGGATTCGGGTGTTCTGCGTCAGTCGACGGGATTCTCGACTGACTTCCCGGAGCCTTTGCCGCGTTTTCTCTGTCTGATTTCGACTTCAGGGTGTGGGGCGGGCGGCATGAACATCGGTCGCTACACGCGGCGTGACTCCGCCAGGATGATTACTTCTCAGTTCACGGGCCTAGACCTTGCCCTGATCTTGGACGACAAGCTCAAGCTTCGTGTGGCCCCGTTTGAGCAGATAGAACTGGGGAAAAGCGCTTGCCTCAATTTCGCGCACGATCAGCTCAAGTCCAGCCACCAAGTTCGACATTTCTCCGTACAGACTTAGACGGCCCTTTGCCGCGACTCTCGGAATCCCGAGCCAGCTGAGACCCTGCTCGCGACATTCCGTCCGCTCAGCGCCGCGTGTTGGATCCATCAGCTGGCGGGCATCGGTGGTCACGAAGAGTTCAGCGCCGAGTCCCGCGACCTCACCGAAGAGCGGAATATCCTTTACGGCAGGGGCGGTGTCCTTACCGCCGACTAGGAACTGATGTCGAGGACAGATCAGCGAAAGTGCAGCAACCATCTTCTTGTTGACGCATTCGTCGATGAAGATCTTCACCCCGCTAGGCCCTCAACTTCCTCCTGGAAAGACACCGCATCGGCAACGGCGTTGGGCGAAACTGTGGGGTAGAAGTCGGGAACTTCGTCGGCTGTGACGTCGCCGTCTGCGACGAGATCGGCGATCGTGTCGAACGGCACCCGAGTGCCTCGGATCGTTGGCCAGCCGCCGATCCGATCCGGAGCAACGCTGAGATTCTCGCGGGGATGCTCAAAGTCGGAGACGACTCGATCCGAGCTGTTGGTGAAGCTTCGGTAGACGTCGTTGATCGTGACCAACTCGAACTGACCAGGATTCTTGACTAGATCCATGAAACGGTCTTCGTTCCAGACGACAACGGTCGTGCCATCCGTCGCAAATCGGTACGCCGCGGGGTGCTCAGTGAGGTCATGCTCGGACAGATTGCTAAAAGCGGTCTTGACCTTCTGCAGAGATACCTCAGATCTGAGGTAGCACACACTACGTAGCGCGACGAGATCACGGAATGAATAGAGCATTGGCCGGCTCGGGCGAATCTCCGGCGTAACCAGGCCAGCTCGGCTCCAACGCCGCAACTGATTTACCGATGCGCCGGTGAGCGCGGCAGTTAGTTCGACGGGAAACGACACACATACCACCCTCTCCCGACAAGTCCAGCCAATCACTCAATGTGACCGACATTTTGGATCGCAGGCCGACAGACATGTGACCCAGGCCGCACGCTTACCGGTGCTGGCTGATCGTAGATGGACAAGCCAGTTACTTGCCAGTACACACACGAGGTGCGAATTGGCCAAGATTCGCGTCTACCTGCCGCGATCGTTCGAGATCGCGCTCAGTGCATTCGTGTCGGCCGACAACCTATCTGCGGACCGCGAGGATGCAGGATAGAGAAGCGAGTCGACACCTAGGGAACCGGTTCCGTAGAGCTGCTGCAGAATAGCGGTGTGCTCGCAACCTTCCAGGCTCTCGCGGTATTCATCACGTCCGTACTGCCCGGAGCCGTGTTCACGTTCGCCTTCGAACGGGAAAGTCACCGAGATACTACGGTCGATTTCAGTGAGCGGTTGGTGCTCTTCGCAGCAGTATCGTCTTTCTTCGCGGTTCTCTCGGCACCACTTCTCTACCAGCTATACCGTCTGTTCGTTGCGACGGACGCCGTTCAGAATGGAGAGCCCCTTCCTTGCTGGGTGTGGGCAATAGGGCCGCCATATGTAGTAATTCCGTGGCTTCTCGGCTGGTGGCTAGGGTCCGCTGCCCGAAGCCGTCATTGGTTAGCTCGTCCATTCACGGGCTACCAACCCGATCCGCGCGGGTGGGATGCTTTGTTCCGCACACCTAAGTTGGGTGGCTACGTGAAACTTCGTATGAAGGAAGCCACAAACAGCAACTACTGGCTGCTGGGGAAGTGGGCGAAGCAGGACACTCCAGGCAGTCGCCTACCGGACAGCGTCGCGGCCGGCTTTCCGTACGAGCAAGACCTCTATCTTCTCGACACCTGCGAGATCACGCAGGAGGGACTTCCTGTCACGGAAGAGGATGGTAAGTACGTTTCACTGAATACTGCGCTTCTCGTCCGATGGTCCGAGGTCGCATATGCTGAGTTCATCGAAGGTTAGGAGGCCCAGATGGCAGACAGCAACGCGAAGCCTTCGCCAAACTCAGAGCATCGGCGCGGTGGTTTTGAGCATCGGCACGGTGGCTATAAAGCTGGGAAGCCAGCGAGTCAACTTAGCCCGTCAAAGAAGGTGAAGACGGTGCCGAAGTCGCAGGTTGATGCGCCCCGGCAGCCGAGGCAGCCTCGCGCCACCTAACACTGAATCAGCCCCGGGGGAGCAGCTTCGTAGCCTCGTATGACCGCTTCGGCCCAATCGTCGGAAACTAGGTGGTACCAGATGCCGAGACCGCGAAATGCCGGATGCGTTCATGCCATGACACATATCGTTTAGCGCATGAATCAGCCGAAGTGCAGCATCTGTACCAGCGAGCAGTCCGTCATGCGGCGCTACTCCGATGATCATGCTGGCGTCTACTCATGTTCGGAGTGTGGGTCGTTGACTACCGCAGAAGGCCAGTACGTTAACGAGGAAAATCTGAAGTGATGCAGCCATAACTGCTGCCACGCAGCGGGCACGACCAGCAGGTTTTCTTCTGGTCGTGCCCGCTGCGTGTCTACCTTTCCTGACCTGTATCGCGGCTGCGTTCGGCTCGCAGGGCGGGTGGGATCCGCTCGATCGTGGCGGTGTTCGTTGCGGCGGCCGCGGTTGGGTGGGTGGGGTAGTCGGACTGGACCAGCCGCATGACCTCGGCCAGCTCCTGGTCGGTCACCGTTTCGGCGGCGGCCGCTGGCTGGGCGCCGTTGGCGCGCGCCTCGGTCAGTGCAGCGTGGTCTCGTTCCCACACCGCCACCGGTGGGATGGCGGCTTCCGCAAGCGCGGTTCCGACTGCCTTCTCCGCGGCGGAGATCGCGACGTCCCGGTTGGGGAAGGTGCCGCTGTCGAGGGTTTCCCTGTCGTTGTGGGCCGACCAGTACCAGTCGCGGCCGGTCCACCTCACCACGGCGCCGGGATCGCCGGTGTCACGATCGAATCCCGCGGTGAGCTCGGAGCCGATCTCGTCGGTGCGCTGCCACCGTGGTGGCTGCGGGTTCGCCGCCAGCTCGGCCTTGCGTTCGGCATGCTCCTTCGCGGCCGCCACCATCCGGGCCGGGGTGGCTTCCCGCAGCTCGTCCTCGGTCATGCCCTGGTCTTCGGCGTGCCCGCGGGTGGGGTTGAGATCGCGGGTCCACCCGCGGTACATGCCCGCGGCCGCCAATCGTTCCTTCGTCGCCTCCTTCTCGGCGAGCGCCTCGGGGGAGTTCTCCCGGGCGGCGAGGTCGGCCCGCATCTCGTTGTAGGTGTGTGTGAGGCGGGTGATCTCGTCGGTCTTGGCGAACGGCACCCCGAGCTTGTCGGCGAGCTGCTCGGTCTGGGTGACCATGTAGTCGCGGTCCTTGACGTACAGGTCCATCGCGGCGGGCAGGTCGGCGGCCATGTTGGTCAGCCGGGTCACCATGCCGGATCCGCCGTCGGCGCTGCCGAGGGCGAGGTCGACGACCTCGGCGTCGACGGTGCGGACGATGCCACCGGTGAGCCGGAATGCGTACCCGCCGACCGGGAGCCGGCCCATCGAGATTTCGGCGCCGGCGATCTCGGCCACCAGGTGCTGGCCGTCGGGTTGGCGTTCGAGGTCGCGGACGATGTGCGCGAGCCGGGTTTGCACCGCCTTGCGTACCTCCGCCGGTTCGGCGAAGGAGACCGTGCGGCCGCCCACGGTGAGGGTCCGCTGTTTGCGGGGCAGTTCACCCCAGGCGGTGAGGGCGTCGGCGACCTCGCGGCCTTCCTCGATCTCCTTGGTCAGGATCGGCAATCGGGTGCGGTTGTCGTGCAGTTGCCACTTGATTCGCTCCTGGTCGGAGCGGTGGGCGCGGGCTTCGGCGCCCAGTTTGCGGAGCTGCGTTTCGAGTTCGACGACCTCGATGTAGCGGGGATCGCCGGTCGCTGCGGCCTTGGTCGCGGCCATCGACGAGGTCATGTCGGCGCTGCCGATGTCTTCGGCCTCGGAGAAGTCGATCGCGCCGCGGCGGAGCTGCTCGATGTAGGCGGACTTCTTCTCCACGGTCTGCCACTTGGTGGTGTCGTAGGAGCGTTCCCCGACGATGTTGATGATCTCGACGGTCTTGTTCTGGTTGCCCTGCCGGATGATCCGGCCCTCGCGTTGTTCGAGGTCCGCGGGCCGCCAGGGGCAGTCGACGTGGTAGAGCGCGGTCGCGCGTTTCTGCACGTTCATGCCGGTGCCCATCGTCTCCGACGAGCCGATGAGCACTTTCACCTCGCCGCGTCGGCAGGCGGCGAACAACTCCCGCTTGTCCTTCGGCTTGGGGTAGTCCTGGATGAACTGGACCGCGCCGGGGGACATGCCGCGGGCGACCAGGTCGGCGCGGATGATGTCGTAGACGGTGTCGTCGCGGCCGGTCTTGGGGGTGCCGCGGTCGAGGAACACGATCTGCAGACCGCCGGGGCGTGGTTCCGGGTTGCCGGCCTCGTCGTAGTAGACGGTGTCGGCGGTGCGTTGCTCGATCTCCCAGAGCTTGTTCACCAGCAGGTCGACCCGGCCTTCGCCCGGTGGTGGTGCGTCGAGGCCGCCGAGGCGGGGGTCGAGGGTGACGTTGGCGCCGTCGCTGCCGATCTTGAGTGGGTTGTCGATGTGCGCGGTCTTGCCGGTGTACATCTGCATCCGCTCGTCCAGGTCGATCATGAAGTCTCGGACCTGTTGCGGCATTTCGAAGGTCAGGTTCTGGCGGCCGCCGCCGGCGATCTCGGGAAGGGTCGCGGGGACCTGCTCGCGGATGACGACGTCGGTGAACTGGGCGTTCATCGCCATCAGGGCGGGCAGGTTGACGAACTTGCCGATCCTCGACACCGACCGCAGTTCGGAGCCGGTGACGTTCATTTCCACCGATTGGCGCATCGCGGCGAAGTTCGCCGCCCAGGCGTCGATATTCTCCATGCCGCCGGCCTCGAGCAGGTCCGGGCGCAGGTACTTCGTCATCACCCACAGCTCGGACATGCTGTTGGCGACCGGGGTGCCGGTGGCGAAGGTGACGACCTTCTCCGGGACGGGTTTGCGGCCCTCGACGGCGGCGCGCTGGCGGTACTTACGCCGCAGGTAGGACAGTTTCATGTCCAGGTCGGTGGCCCGGCTCGACCCTTCCCGCAGCGCCAGGTCGGCGTTGTTGGACTGACGGGAAAGGTTCTTCCACATGTGAGCCTCGTCGACTTTACCGACCGCGGACGCCCGGATACGCCTTTGACCTGCGAGTATGCGTAGTTTACATGTTCGCGATGATGGCTTGGGTTTGGCGGCGCGGCGTGTCGGATCGAGTTTTGCGCGTAGGGGGCCGGGTTGGTCGAATCCCGAATTCGTCCCGCGAAGATGGTTCGGGATTGCGGGGAGTTCGACGGTCTGGCAGGTGGGCGGATCAGAGCGTGCCGGAGTGGTGATCATGGGCGAGTCCGTGCATCGGCCAGTTGTGCTTCGAGGTCGGCGATTCGCCTGTCTTGGAACCGCAGGTTGGAACGCGCGGCTGTCAATCGCTCGTCGAGGCCGCGGTTGTCGCCGGCGAGTTGGTGGACGCGTTGTTTGAGCGTGGTGTTCTCGGTGGTGACGCGCTGGATGGATTCCTCGGTCCATTCGGCTTCCAGGTCACGGATGCGGCCGAGGAGTTCGCCGATGCGGGTGCGTTGAGTCAGGATTTCGGTGTTGGCGGACTTGAGTCCGTGCTCGGCGTTGAGGGCCCGCTCGCGCCAGGTCGCCTCCTGCCGATCGTCGGGTTCGTCGCGAGGTTGGTGATGTTGTTCGCCTGCTGCGGCTTTCGCTGCGTCGATCGCGGTTCTGGCCTCGGCGTTGGTGTAGAGAAACGTTCGAGAAACTCGTGCGTGGCGGGCGACGGCGGCCGTGCTGACGGGGGTTCGTTCGCGGCGGAGCCGGGCGATGGCGTCGTGGACGCGGTCCACGGCGGCTTGGGTGGCGCGTCGGCGGGAGGCCAGCGCCGCGGCGGTGCGTGGCTGAGCCGGGGTGCTCATGCGTCGGTTTCTCCTTCGCTGTGGTCGTTCTCGGCGTGCGCGGCATCGGTGAGGTCGGCGGCGCGGAAGGCGACCGTCCAGACGCGGTGGAAGTAGTCCTGGGGTTTGCGCAGGTCGACCGCGAGTGCCTGGTCGAGGAGGCCGAGCCCTGCCAGGGCTTTCTCGAGTCCGTCGATGGCGCGGGCGGTGGGTTCGAAATGTTGGTGCAGGTAGTCGGCGGTGGCGTCGTCGGGTGCACCCTCGGCGAGTTGCCGCCATTGCTCGCGTTTGCGCCGCCAATACAGCAGGTCCGCGCCGGACAGGACGAACTTGTCGCAGTTGTGGCAGTCCAGGTTCCAGGGGCAGCTGCCGCCGTCGACGACGGGCTGGAAGGTGCAGAACCCGCCCTCGGCGGGGGTGCTGCGCCGCGACAGGTCGACCGCCAACGCCTGCGCCTGCTCACGGGTCATGGGTGTAGCGTCTCCGGCGAGGAATTCGCCGGGGCTGACCGCGCCGGGACCGGCGACCCAGACGTGCGCCAGCACCTCCTCGAGGTCTGAATTCGACAGGTGCACATAGTGTTCGGCCATTCGGTCGCTGACCTGACCCAGGTAGGTGCGGATGTGGGTGAGGGACGCGCCGGCGCGCAGCAGATTGGTCGCCAGGGAGTGTCTCGCCTGGTGGGGAACGGCAGGGCCGATGTCGAGGGAGTCGACCCATTCTTTGAACCGGCGGTGGAACCATTGCCTGCTGATCGACATGCTGCCGTCGGGGTTGAGGCGGGTGGCCGGGAACAATGCCATGCGTGCGCTTTCGGTGTCGGTGGGCCGGCGGCCGTGTTCGGCGATGAACCGGTCCATGGTCTTGCGTTTCCGCTCGGCGAGCAGGTCGTGGAGTCGTTGGGGGATGCGGATGGCGGCGTCGTAGTTGCCGACCTTGGTCTGGTCGTGCCAGAACATCGGCAGTCCGCCGTAGCGGCCCAGGCAGTCCCATCGGACGCCGACCACCTCGCCGATGCGGCGGCCGGTGATGACGGTGGTCTCCCAGATGTCGCGTAGTCCGCGGTCGAGCGGATCATGGATGTCGGCGAGGCGACGCAGGTTGTCGGGGTCGGCCAGGGCCCGGGCGACCTCGTCGGGGAACGGGCGGCGTGGGGTTCGCCCGGTGGTCGCTCCGGCGGTGGGGACGGCGACGATGAATTCGCGGCGCAGCCCGATCCGGTCGGCGCTGCCGTCGTCGAGGGCTTCCCGCAGTATCTTGCGGACGGCGTTGAACACCAGTGACCGTGTCGTGGTGGTCACGGTGCTGGCCGACCCGTCGGGGCGTTTCACTGCCAGCGACGCCAGGCCGTCGCGTTCGCGGCGGCGTTGGTCGGCGACGAACCGGCGCATGTGCTCGGTGCCGAGCACTCGTGGGTCGTGGCCGCCGTCCGGGGCGTCGATCTCGAGAAACGCTCCCAGTTCCACTGCTGCCCTGCGGGTTGCGTCGAACACGCCGCCGGTGCGGGGGCAGCGCGCAGAGGCCAGCAGGCCGGCCAGGTGGTCCCAGGTGAGGTCGCGCAGCCAGCGTTGGCCGATGTCGGTCAGATCGAAGTGGCTGCCCCGATGCGGGAACCGGACCCCAAAGTGATCGGTTTCGAGGAACCCGGCGTCCTTGGTGTCGGCCGGGGTGAAGTAGACCAGCCGCAGCTCGCGTTGCACTTCCTTGATGATCGCCGCGGCCGGTACCGGGGCCTCACCCGCGCTGCGGTCGAAGTCGGTCAGGGTGTCCAGTTCCAGGGCGCGGCAGGTGGTTACCAGCGAGCGGATCCATCCGAGATCCCAGCGTTGGGGCCGGGCGCGCCGGGCGTGGATGAAAAGGCCCCACTTGAGCTCCGCGCGCACCAACGGCCGCAACCCGAGCAGGTTGATCTGCCCGCGGAACGGCGGCGCTGCCGCGGCGGCGCACCACCGTCGGAATTCCTGCTCGTCGTCGTAGCCGACCGGGACCCGCCGGCCGTTGTTCTCGTAGCGGTGCCACCAGCTGCGCGGCAGTGCCGCGCCGCCGGGCTTGCCGTCTCGGGTGTAGCGGGCGCCGTGGCGAGAACACAGTCCCAACGGTGAGTCCGCCCGGTTGCCACACACCACCACCTGGCATGGCCCGTATCCGGGCAGCGCCTGCTGCCCGGTCAGCCACGTCTCGAAGTCGCAGCCTGCGCCTTCCGCCTTGCGGTCGCGGAGCCAGCGCATCGAGTGCGCTCGGCACAATTGTTGATCGGTCTGGGCGACCGGGCGGTCCGGACAGAGCCGACACGCGGCGTCGGCGACCCGGACGTGACGTGCCAATCCCGTCGCCGCGCTCAGGAACGCGGCCTTCCCGACACCATGTGCCCGCTCACGCGCCCACTGCTCACGATGCTGACCACACAGATCCAGGCCAGCGCTGGCGGGCCGCTCACAGTCGGCGACAAGACATTCCCACCGATAAACCGGATGACCCGGCGGAACCTCGATCACGTCGGGACGGAAGATCGGGTCGAACGACGGGCCGTTGATCAGCGCGGTCAGGATCTCCAGTCGGTCACGGCCCTCCCGGTCGTCTGGCTGTGTGAGGGCGGCCGGCAACAGTCCGATCGGGGCGTTCACCGCTGCCCTCCCCAGACCTGCCGCAGCGCTGCGTCGAATGCCGGGTCGTGCACGTCGATATGCCCGTAGACCTCGCCGACCATCGCCGCCGATGCCCAGCCGCCCGCGTCGCGGGCGATCAACAGGTTGCCCTTCGAGGCGTCGAGCACGGCACTGGTGAAGGAGTGCCGGAATTGGTGTGGTCGCACCTTTCCCAGTCCCGCGCGGTCTCCGGCCCGCGCCAGCATCCGGCGAGCGGCCACCGGCGCCCACGGCCGCCCCGCCGCGGCGCCGTGCAATTGCACCAGCAGCATTCCGTGATCTGTTCCACCACAAGGGTATTCGCCGGTGATGTAGTCGAAGTAGGTGTGGATCATCGCCGGGCTGACCCGCTTGACCAGGCCGCCGGTGATCACGCCGTCGTCGACGCGCCACGGATGCTTCGTCTTGGCCTCGGCCCGGTTCGGATTGTCCGGCCGGTGACACACGTGCAGGTGCGGTGCCCGGCACTGCCCGCAGTCCGCATCCTCGCGCAGATGCAGGTCGACCAGATGCAGCCCGCACAACTCACCGATCCGCAAGCCGGCATCTCCAAGCCAGGTCACCACCATGGCGTCCCGCGCCGAATTCATCACCGGCAGAAGAGCGTCCCGCGCCCCGTCCGGCAGCATCTTCGGATGTCGCCGCCGCGGCCCGGTCGGCGCCAGCGGATTCGCCGGCAGCGATGTCGCAACATGCCCCAGAAACGAGCGCCGCCGGTCCGCCCGGGTCGGCAGTCGGCGTTTGTCCAGGCCCGCGCCCAACTCCGGATTCATCCCCAGCGCGGCCTGATGCAGGTAGAACCCCTTCACGCACGCCGCCGCGGTCGTCAGTGCGGCATGCCCGTACGGGCGTTTGCCGACCCGCCACGGCTCGCCCAACGGCATCGCCACCTCGGCGCCGACGATGCCCATGTACCGCTCCAGATCCCGCAGCACCACCTTGTCCAACGTCAGGCACTCGCGTTCCAGCCAGCGCAGATGATCCACCAACAAGTAGGCATACGTCCGCTGCGTGCCCGACCCGTCGAAACAGCGCAGGAACCGGTCCGCCTCCCGATGCTCGCGCCCGTCCGGCCAGACGATCGTCCACGATCGCCGCCCGCCGGCGCGGTCGATCCGCTGAACCCGGAGGTCCCCGACCACCATTCGCAACACCACACGCCCTCCAAATCTCGACCCGAACATGACGGACATCCCGATCCGTGGTCGGTAAACAACCACGGGATGTCGGTGAAGTCACGCAGGACGAACGGCGTGTACGGATATATCTGCGGTCGGTAATGTCGA
>NZ_JBLWIT010000118.1:0-11103 GCF_048381435.1 Rhodococcus mengyinensis
CGGAATACCTCAACCCAGGCAACCTTCCCTACCCTCGATTCGGAATGAATCCGGGTGTGGCGACCAAGGACTACGTGTTCTGCGGCGGCATGGCGCTGGATCTGGAGACGCTGGCGCGTAAGCCGGAGGCCGACACCGTCGCGAACGAGACGAAGATCGCGCTGGAGGAGATCCAGGGGATCCTCGAGACTGTCGGCTGCACGCTCGGGGACGTGGTGAAGACGACGTGTTACCTGGCCGACGATTCGTATCGCAAGGAGTTCTGGACCGCGTACACCGAGGTCTTCGGCGAAGGCCCGTACCCGGCGCGCACGACGCTCGTCGTCGGCATCGCCGGCGACTGCCGCGTCGAGATCGATGCCGTCGCACTCCGGCCGAAGAGACAGGGATAGCCACGATGCCCGACCGCCCGTTCACCGACTGGCACACACACATCTACCTGCCCGAACACCTCGGCCCGGTATGGACCGACCGAGGAACCGAGCTCGTCGGTCGGCCAGGCTTCGGTCGCGCCGACCTCGCCGAACACACCCGGGTGATGGTGGAGTCCGGCGTCGAGAGGTTCCTGGTCCTCGGCCTGCAGGTGGCCCGGATCGGAATGAAGGTGCCGAACGACTATGTCGGCGAGTACCTCGACGCCAACCGGGAACGGGCAATCGGGGTCGGCAGCGTCGACCCGACCCAGCCCGGCGCAGCGGACGAACTCCGCCGCGCCGTGCGCGAATACGGCCTCCACGGGGTGAAACTCTCACCGCCGTATCAGGGTTTCCATCCGCACTGCGACGAGGCCTACGAGGTCTATCGCGCTGCCGCTGATCTCGGCATCTTCCTCATGTTCCACCAGGCGAGCGTGTTCGCGCCCGACGGGTGCAACGAATACGCGTACCCCATGTTTCTCGACAAGGTCGCCCGCGAGTTCCGGGACACGAACATCCTCGTCGCCCACTTCGGGAAGCCGTGGATGAACGAGACGGTCGAACTGATGATGAAGAACCGCAACGTCTTCGCCGACGTATCGACGCTACCGGTGAAAACCTGGCAGCTCTACAACGGGCTCCGACTCGCCATCGAGGGCCATGTCACCGACCGCCTGGTGTTCGGCTCCGACTTCCCGTCATTCTGCCCGAAAGAGTCCGCCGATCAGTTCCTGGCGATATCGGAACTCGACATGCCACTCCCGATCCCACACGACGTGGTCGATGACATCCTCTACAACCGGCCACTCGACATCATCCTCCCGAAATAGCCCCCCACTCAGCGGGCCGATGTGATCACCAGCGATCCGCCCCCGCCCCGAATCCGGAGACCGCAATGAGCACTCTCGACGGCACTTCCTCCCCAAGGGCAACTACGGACAGGCCCAATGACGATCTTGTTCGCCAACGGCGCCGCGTCTATATCGCCAGCGCGATCGGCAGCACGATCGAGTACTACGATTTCCTCATCTACGCGACCGCGGCGAGCCTGGTGTTCGCCCCGGTGTTCTTCGCGGGATCGTCGCCGGCCGTGGCGCTCATCGCCTCGTTCGGCACGCTCGCCGTCGGGTACCTCGCCCGCCCGCTCGGTGGAATCATCTTCGGCCACTTCGGCGACCGGTTCGGCAGGAAGTCCTCGCTCATCTGGACCCTGAGCATCATGGGGGTGGCAACCGTATCGATCGGATTGCTGCCGACACCCGACAAGATCGGCGTGCTCGCCCCGACCCTGCTCGTGGCGCTCCGTCTCATACAGGGAATCGCCGTCGGCGGTGAATGGGGCGGCGCCGTCTTGATGGCTGTCGAACATGCGAACACGAAGTCCCGCGGATTCTACGGCAGCGCAACCCAGATGGGAGCCTCGGCCGGACTCCTACTGTCCTTCGCGGCCTTCGCGGCGCTCGGTGGGCTCTCCGAGGACCAGTTCCTGTCGTGGGGTTGGCGCCTGCCCTTCCTCGTGACGGTCGCCCTCGTCGGAATCGGCATGTACATCCGGGTCGGCGTACGCGAGAGTCCCGTCCTGCTGGCCGAGAAGAAGGCGCGTAACGAGGAGGAGCCGCGCCGCGCGCCGCTGTTCGCGCTACTTCGGGAACGCCGGGGTCGCGTGCTGCTCGGAATCGGCGTCTACGCCGGGCCGTTCATGGCGTACGCAGTGGCGACGTCACTGCTGGTGACTTACGCGCACAAGGACTTCGGGATCCCGCGCCAGACGCTGCTCAACGCGATGATGATCGGTACGGCTGGCATGCTTCTCACTGTCCCGTTGTTCGCGTGGCTCTCCGACCGATACGGCCGGCGGCCGGTCTACGTCACCGCAGCCCTGCTCACGGCGATCCACGCGTTCGCGATGTTCCCATTGGTGACGTCGGGAAGCTTCCCACTGATCCTGCTCTCGTATGTCATCAGCATGACCGTGCTCAACGCGGCGGCGAACGGCCCGGTCCCCGCTCTGCTCGCGGAGCTGTTCCCGACGGCGTCCCGCTACACGGGCGTATCCCTGTGCTACCAGTTCGCCGGCATGATCGGTGGCGGCCTCGGCCCGCTCCTCGCTGCAACCTTCATCGCGCCGGGAGGACCGGGCAGCATCGCGGTTTCCGTGATGATCTCCGCGCTGTGCATCGTGGCCGCGCTTTCTGTCAGCGCGCTCGGTGAGACCCGGACCGTCGACCTACGCACGGCGTGAGCGCCGCAGTAGGAAACAGGCGGTCCTCGCGACTGGGACGGCCAAAGACAGGGCTGAACCCGAGAAAGACAGATCCCAACCAGATCGTACAAACGAAAGACGAGGTCGAAATGATCGACTACTTGAATCCAGCCGAATTGGGAGATTTCAGCCCGCAGGGGCTGTCGTCCGGTACCGCGACCGACGTGTTCGTCTATGCCGCGGGCCTGGCGATCGACCCCGAGACCATGGCGAGACGTAAGGAGGCGGAATCGATCGCCGACGAGACCCGGATCTGCCTCGAGAACGTCGCCAGGATCTTGGCGGACGCAGGCCTCACACTGCGAGACGTCGTCAAGACCACCTGCTATCTGCAGGACGAGGCATATCGCTTCGAGTTCCTCGATGCATACAAGGGCGCTTTCGGTGAGGGACCATACCCGGCACGGTCGACGTTCGTCCTCGGTATCGCCTCGAACCTGCGTGTTCAGATCGAAGCCGTCGCGGTACGTCCCGACGCAGGCTGAGTCGGTAACGAACGCCGACGGTCGGACCACGTTGATCGGTGCCGACCGGAAACTCGCAGAAGGACTGGGAAATGACAGAATTCGATAAAATCCGCATCGAGCGCCACGACGACGGCATTCGGGTTCTCGTACTCGACGACCCGGAGAAGCGGAACGCCATCGGCCCCGCCATGCGCCTCGAGCTACTCGACGCAGCGGACCAGCTGTCCACCGACACTGAAACACGGTGCCTGGTGGTGACCGGGTCCGGGACCTCCTTCTGTGCCGGGGCGGATCTCATGGCGATCTTCGGCGTGAACGGCGCGACCCCGTCGAGCATGCGGGCCCGTCAACTGTCGTACTACGAGAGCTTCCTGTGGCTGCGGGAGCTTCCATACCCCACGGTTTCCGCCGTCAACGGTCATGCGATCGGTGCCGGGTTGAATCTCGCGTTGGCATGCGACATTACGATCGCGGGGCCGAACGCCAGATTCGGCGCCACCTTTGCGAAATTGGGCTTGCATCCGGGAGGCGGATGCACCTATTTCCTGACGCAGAAGCTGGGGCGGGGACGTGCACTGCGCACGGTTCTCCTCGGTCGCACACTCGACGGCGTGCAAGCCCATGACGAGGGACTCGCAGACGTCTACGCCGATGACCCGCTCGGAGAAGCGTTGACTCTCGCACATTCGGTCGCGGATCTGCAGCCGTCGCTCGCTCGCGACATGAAACAAGCCGTGAATCTCGCCGCCGAGAACTCCTTCGACGTGGCGGTGGGATTCGAGTCCTGGGCTCAGGCAGCCAGTGCGTACAACCCCGGTGTCCAGGACGCGATTCGCGCCGCGGGCCGCACCACGTTATCCCGATCCAGCTAGGAGAAACGAACAATGATCGACCTGGGCAAGTTCAAAGACATCATGGCGTATGCACCAGGCCCCGCCACAGTCGTCACTGCCACCGGTGACGACGGCAGGCACCAGGGTCTGACGATGTCCGCGGTGTGCTCTGTCTCGCTGGATCCCCCGCTCGTCCTCGCATGCCTCGACCACGGGTCGAACACCCTGCAGGCGGTGCGTTCGTCGGGATCCTTCACCGTCAACTACATCGCCGACGGCCATGAGAGCGTCGCGCTGGCCTTCGCGGTCAAGTCGGACTCGAAGTTCGACGGACATGCATGGTCGGCCCCGGACGGAGGACTGGGCGGGCCGGTGCTCGCGGAGAACACCGCGGCGTTCGCAGTGTGCCGGGTCGAGCAGATGGTCGAGGCCGGCGATCACACGATCGTGGTCGGTGCCGTGGTCGACGGGGGAGTGCGCGAGGATTGCCATGCGTTGGCCTATGCACGCCGGGAATTCTTCACGGCCGTCGGATCGCAGGTATGAACCGATATTCGTTGACGATCTATCGAGGAGAGTCCTTGGTGCACAACGACATCACAGTCGGCGTTCTGGTCGGAAACCCGCGGCCGGCATCGCGGACGGCAACCGTCGCACTGGAGGTGGGCCGTCAAGTTGCCGATGCGGTCGGAGGCAGGGTCGGCCCTGTCGTCGATCTGGCGATGCACGGCGGGGACGTTCTGGACCCCGACTGCGCGACGGTGCAACGGGACATGGAGCTCGTCAGCGGAGTCGACACCCTCATCGTGGTCTCGCCGACCTACAAGGCGACCTACACGGGCCTGCTCAAATCCTTCTTCGACCGTTTCGGCTCCGTCTCGCTCGACGGCGTCGTAGCGGTGCCCGTGATGGTGGGCGGCGCCCCACACCATGCCATGGCCGGCGAGGTCCACCTCCGACCGCTGCTGGTCGAACTGGGTGCCGTCGTGCCCACTCGGAGTCTCTACGTCGTGGACTCCGAACTCGACCACCTCACGGACACGGTCAGCACCTGGCTGTCCAGGGAAGGTGCCTCGCTGACGAACGCACTGCGCACTGCGCCGGCGTAAATGAACACGGGACACCCGGCGGCACCGCGGCCCCAAGTAACTCGAAGGAACAATCATGCCCGATATGCCCGGCCCCGCCCGACGGGCACTCGGTTCGTTCGCTCCGAAGCTGGCCGAACTCACCGACGACACCTTGTTCGGCGACATCTGGAAACGTCGTGAACTGACACCTCGAGACCGAAGCCTCATCACCGTCGCTGCCTTGATCGCGCTCTACCGCTGCGAGCAGCTGCCCTTCCATCTGCGGAGGGCACTGGACAACGGCCTCACCGTCGAAGAACTCGTGGAAGTCGCCACTCACCTCGCGTTCTACTCCGGCTGGCCCACCGCGATGACGGCAGTCCAGATCCTTCGGGATCTCCCCGGCCCCGAAGACTCTCGATAGCTTCGTCGGACGGCCATATCATGCCGACTGGTACGGATGTATACTGCGAGAGTGCGTGAGGCGTTGTGCAGTGCGCCGGCGTGCCCGTAGCATCGCGCCTACCCGCTTCGTGCAGAGTGCTCGAGATGGATGGCGCGCACTCGGCGATGAATGGCGAGCTGAACAGCCAGGGAGGAAGTTTCGTGGCGAGGCCGAAGGTTTCGAGTGGCAAGACGAGTGGCCGTAGGGTCCGCGACCCCGAGGGAGCTCGGCGTGCCCTGCTCGAGAACGCGGTCGAACTTTTCGAGCGGAACGGATACGCGGCAACGTCTGTCCAGAGCATCGTCGATGCGGCGGACCTGACCAAGGGCGCCTTCTATCACCATTTCGAGAGCAAAGAAGACCTGCTCTACCGGGTGCACGACGAGTTCATCAACTATCAGCTCGGGCGTGCGCGCAGTGTCATGGCGGACAAGGAACAGAGTCCGGATCAGATCCTGCGACGACTGATCACCGAGGCGTTACTCGAACCGATGTCGATCTACAAGGCGGAGATCACGGTGTTCATGCAGGAACGGAAGTTCTTGCCCACTGATGTCTTCGCCGAGATCCAGCAGAAGCGTGACGAGTTCGAGCGCTTCTTCGTCGACGTGATCGAGCGCGGCATGCAGGAGGGTGTGTTCCGACAGAAGGGCCCGGCACGACTTGTGGCATTCGGGATCATCGGCATGGGGGCGTGGACACACGTCTGGCTGGATCTGAAGGGCTCGGTGACCCCCCGCGAAATCGGCACCATCTACGCCGACATTCTCATCGACGGACTGATCGAGCGACCAGCGGACGCCTGAGCTGCACTCTTCGACCACCCGGCCTCCACGAATGCCCCTTGGTGGAGGCCGTGCTCGTTTAGCGCCTACCGTGACGCGGCGGGTTCGCGCTATCCGGGTGAACCGCGGGCCCAGCGGTATCGTCGCGATCTCTTGACCCCCTGACGCGTAGTGCGGTAACGTCATCTCACAACGTTACGTACCGCCCGGTTAGTATGTAAGCGCGGATGAACTTCGTTTATCTGTTGCCGAGAAGCCTCACGCACCGGACGCGCTCCAGCCTGAATCAGTGACTCTGGGCGGTCGTTCCCCGAAATATCCGAGATCGGTGCTCCGTTCCTGACAACGATGAGAACCCCTCTATCCGTACGACATTGAGGATTGGATCATGCCAGCAGAACTACTCGGTGACGTTCCGAACGCGAATACCGTGACGGCGGGCGCGGTGCAGCCGGTTGGGGTCGGGCGGTAGAGCATCATGGACACCTACGACTACATCGTCGTCGGCGGCGGAACCGCCGGGTGCATCATTGCTGCGCGACTCACCGAGGATCCCGAGGTCCGGGTCCTGCTCCTGGAGGCCGGCGGCTCCGAGCGACGACCAGACATCGAGAACCCAGGTGCCTGGCCGAGTTTGGCCGGCAGCGAGCTGGATTGGAACTACTCGACGGTTCCGCAGAAGACTCTCGGGCGGACGGTTCCCGCGACCCGCGGCAAGGTCCTGGGCGGCTCGGGCTCGATCAACGTCATGGCGCACCTGCGGGGACACCGAGTCGACTACGACTCGTGGGCCGCGGAGGGCGCTGAGGGTTGGGACTACGACTCGGTGTTGCCCTACTTCATGCGCTCCGAAGACGTCCCCGACGGCGACCCCCGATTCCGGGGTCGGGGCGGACCACTGGCGCCGCCGCCGATCGACTCGCCCCACCCGTTGTCACTCGCCCACGTCGAGGCCGCGCGGCAGGCGCAGCACGCCGTCGCAGCAGACCTCAACGGTGGCGAGTTACTCGGGGCAGCGTGCCATGAGCTGCTGATCAGCGCGAACAGGCGACAGAGCACCGCGAGCGCCTACCTCAGGCCGGCGCTCGGCCGGACAAATCTGACAGTTCGCACCGGGGCGATCTGTCGACGCCTCGTCATCGTGGGCGATCGCTGTCGCGGGGTGGAGTACACCCGGGACGGTCACTCGATCCGGTCCGCGGCGGCCGGCGACGTTGTCTTGTGCGCCGGTGCAGTCGATTCCGTGCGGCTGCTACTGCATTCGGGCGTCGGACCGGTCCGAGACCTCGAGTCGGTCGGCGTGCAACCGGTGATCGATTCGCCGGAGGTCGGCCTGAACCTGCAGGACCACATCCTGCTGGCGGGAGTCCGGATGCGTGCGGATCGACAGCTGCCCCCACCGAGTGGCAACTACGCCGAGTCGACGCTCTTCGCGAAGACGAACCCGTCTCAGACCCGGCCGGAGCTGCAAATCGTGCAGATCCAGGTCGACTACCACACGCCGTGGCAACGGCCAGCCGAGAACAGTTTCACCTTCGGGATCGGGCACATGCGCCCGCGA
This sequence comes from Rhodococcus mengyinensis, assembly GCF_048381435.1. Lineage (NCBI taxonomy): Bacteria > Bacillati > Actinomycetota > Actinomycetes > Mycobacteriales > Nocardiaceae > Rhodococcus > Rhodococcus mengyinensis. The sequence continues at coordinate 7,841 of NZ_JBLWIT010000118.1, forward strand.
AGCCGCGGAAGCATTCGCCTGGCGTCTTCCGACCCGGAAGCGCCGCTGCTGATCGATCCGAAATACCTCAGCGACCCGTACGACATCGAACAGCTCATCGCCGGAATCGAGGTGGTGAACACACTCGCCGAGACGAGCGCATTCGACGAATGGGGTGGCACTTCCGACGCCCCCGCACTACTTCGCCTCGACCGCCCGGAGTTGGAGAAGGCGATACACGACAGTGTCAGCAGCTTCTTCCACCTTTCGGGAACCTGTCGCATGGGCACTGACGCGACGGCGGTGGTCGATCCGCACCTTCGGGTGCGCGGCGTCGACGGGTTGCGCGTCGCAGATGCGTCGGTCATGCCGAGCATCGTCTCGTGCAACACGAATGCTGCGACCGTGATGATCGGTGAGAAGGCCGCCGATCTGCTGTGTGGCAGACCCGTGGGGTGATTCCGGGCGTGGTCCCACGAATCAGCTGATTCGAAGTTGATTTGCCTCTGGCGCCCTGAGGTTTCGGCCGTTACACTACGTACCAACCGGTCGGTAGGACCGATCGCACTACTCGACGAAGGAGGAGAGATGCACACCGGCATCACTCTCGTATTTCAGAACATCGACGGAAACGTCTCCGACGCAGAGACCTATCGCAACGAGCTGGATCTCGCGCTGCGCGCGGAAGCAGCCGGATTCGATTCGGTATGGACCCCCGAACATCACTTCACTGCCTACGGCATGACACCCGATGTCCCGCAGTTTCTCTCGTGGCTTGCGGCCAAGACGTCCACGGTCAAACTGGGCACGATGGTGTCCGTCCTTCCCTGGCAGGACCCGGTTCGGACCGCCGAGAACTTCATCCTGCTCGACCATCTCTCGGGCGGCCGCTCGATGCTCGGCATCGGCCGAGGGCTCGGCCGGGTAGAGTTCGACGGCTTCCGGGTGGAGATGGGCAAGTCCCGCAGGCTCTTCGCGGAGTATGCCGAAGCGATCCTGAACGGTCTCGAGTCCGGCGTCATCGAAGCCGACGGCGAACTGTACAAACAGCCGGCCATGGACCTGCGCCCCGCGCCGTATGCGTCGTTCCGCGGTCGCACCTTCGCATCGGCGGTGTCTCCGCAATCAATCGACCTCATGGCAAGTCTGCAGGTCGGACTGATGGTCATCGCGCAGAAGCCCTGGGACAAAGCCGAAGCCGAGATGCGCGACTACCGTGCCCGTTACCTCGAGATCAACGGCGAGGAGCCGGCCAAGCCGATCATCTGTGTCTTCGTCGGAGTAGGAGAGACAGAAGCCGAGGCCCGAGAGATGCGCGATGTTTACCTCCGGCGCTACGCCGAGTCGACCGTCGAGCACTACGAATTCGACAACGTCGGCTTCGCGAAAATTGAAGGCTACGAGTACTACGCCGGGCTGAGCCGCAACATCGAGAAGCACGGAGTCGACGGCTTCTGTGACTTCCTCGCCGATCTCCAGGTGTGGGGAACGCCGGATCAGGTCGTCGACCGGATTCTCGAGTATGTCGATCGACTGGACGCGGGCGGGGTCCTGATCGCACCGTCCTTCGGCGGCATGGCGCCCGAAGTGTCATCCCGAAACTTCGAACTGCTCGCCTCCGAGGTGCTTCCGCGCCTCAAAGTCCACGATGTGGGCGGCGAACTCGGTGTTACCCACGGTGTCGACCGAACACTGACGCCGACGTCATAGCAACTCATCGGCTTCTCGGGGCCGAACCGTCCATACGTGTTCGTCGAGTCGGCGGCACCTACCAACGATTTTCGAGTAGTGAGGGTTTGAATAGTGACAATCTGCGATGTGGATTTGACGGCTGCGTGTTTGATTGGTGGTCGGTGGGTGCCGGGGTCGGGAGCGGATGCCGTCGAGGTGTTCAATCCTGCGACGGGGCTGGTGATTACGGAGTTGGTTCCGGCGACGATCGAGGATGCGGAGGCGGCTGTGGTGGCTGCGTCTCGCGCCTTCGGTGACTGGGGTTCGCGGCCGTTGTCGGAGCGGGTGCGGTTTTTGTATCGGATGAAGGTGATCCTCGAGGACAATGTCGAGTCGTTGGCGCGCACGATCACGATCGATCAGGGTAAGACGTTGGATGAGGCGCGCGGTGAGGTGGGGCGGGCCGTCGATTTCCTGGAGACGGCGATTGCCGCTCCGATGCTGTATCACAGCGACGCCGTGAATGTCACCACTGGTGTGGATGCGCGGCGGGTGCGGGAGCCGTTGGGGGTGTGTGTGGCGGTGACGCCGTCGAACTTCCCGGTGATGAACACGGTGCAGTTCTCGGCGTGGGCTCTGGTCACGGGTAATGCGTTGATCATCAAGGCGTCCGAGCAGGATCCGCTCGCGTCCACCGCGGCGATTCGGTTGCTGCAGCAGTCGGGTCTGCCGGATGGGGTGCTGAACTTGGTGCACGGCCGGGCGGATGTGGTCAAGCACCTGATCGCCCACCCGTCGGTGGTGGCGGTCTCGTGCATCACGTCGTCGCCGACGGCGCGGGCGATCTACGGGGCGGCGGCAGCGGCCGGGAAGCGGGTGCAGGCCAATGGTGGTGCGAAGAATCCGATCGTGGTGGCCGCGGATGCGGATCTCGATAGGGCGGCGGCCGGGATCGTGTCCTCGTCCTATGGGATGGCGGGTCAGCGGTGCCTGGCGGGGAGTCGGGTCGTGGTGGTTGGTGATGTCTACGGCGATCTGATGGACCGGGTGGTGGCGTTGGCCGATCAGTTGGTGGTCGGTGACGGTATGGACGAGGGTGTGACGATGGGCCCGGTCGTCAGCGCCGAGAGCAAGGTGCGGATCCTGGCGGCGCTGGGGGAGGCGGAGGATCTGGGTGCGACGTTCGTCCTCGATGGTCGGAATGTGAAGCCGGTGGGTGGGGCGGGGTCGGAGAACGGCTATTTCATCGGGCCGACGATCGTGGCCGATTTGGATCCGCGGCACGGGGTGGAGGGTCGGGAGTTGTTCGGTCCGGTGATCAATGTGCATCGGGTGGATACGCTCGTGGAGGCGATCGCGTTGTCGAATGATACCGAGTTCGGTAACGCTGCAGCGGTGTTCACCAGCTCTGGTGCGGTGGCGGCGGAGTTCGAGCGGGGTATCCGGGCCGGGAATGTGGGTGTCAATGCGTTTCCGGCGCCGCCGGCGAATATGACGATGGGTGGGTACGGTGCCTCGTTCTACGGTGACCTGCATGTGTGTGGTGCTGCGCCGTTGGATTTCTTCACCGATCAGAAGCTGGTCGTCACCCGATGGTGAGCACTATGCGGCGA
>NZ_JBLWIT010000119.1:0-9133 GCF_048381435.1 Rhodococcus mengyinensis
TCGATCTCGACGCGGCAGTCGCCGGCGATGCCGACGACGAGCGTCGTGCGCGCCGGGTACGGGCCTTCGCCGAAGACCTCGGTGTACGCGGTCCAGAACTCCTTGCGATACGAATCGTCGGCCAGGTAACACGTCGTCTTCACCACGTCCCCGAGCGTGCAGCCGACAGTCTCGAGGATCCCCTGGATCTCCTCCAGCGCGATCTTCGTCTCGTTCGCGACGGTGTCGGCCTCCGGCTTACGCGCCAGCGTCTCCAGATCCAGCGCCATGCCGCCGCAGAACACGTAGTCCTTGGTCGCCACACCCGGATTCATTCCGAATCGAGGGTAGGGAAGGTTGCCTGGGTTGAGGTATTCCGCCATGAGCATTCCTTCCGTGAGGGCTTCGTCGATCACTGCGCAGCCGCGAGGGTGGAGTCGAGCTTGCGCACCTCAGGCATGACCTCGGCCGCGAACAACTCGAGGGAACGATCCACCTCGTCATGTGCCACACCGGGAAAGCCCATCTGCAGCAACCAATTCTGAATGCCATGCGACCTGGTCAGCCGCGTCATCTTCTCGGTCACACTCGCCGCCGAGCCGATCATCAGGTGATCGCGCTCCATCAGCAGATCGAACGGATCCATCTCTTTGAACCGCGGATCTTCCGGATCCTCGTCGGCGTCGAGCCACACCCCGATGCCACGGACCCGGCATACGAACTCGAAGAACTCCACCACACTCGCCTCGGTGACCCGACGCGCCTGCTCATCGGTCTCGGCGATGTAGCACAGTCGCAGCACCCCGACATCCTCCCCCAGGTCCGGCGTCGCGCCGGTGACAGCCGCCTTCTCCTCCCGATAGAGGTCGAGCAGATTGCGCAGCACCTGACCGGTCGGATACCAGGTAATCGGCTTGAGACCCTTCTGCGCCGCACCACGGAACCCCTCCACCGACTCGGTCACCGCGAACAGCGGCGGCATCGGCTGTTGAAACGGCTGCGGCGTCATCCCGAACGCCTTCAGATAGCCCTGCTCGTCGACCCAGCCCTCCGGCATCGGCGCCCCCGGCGAGTGAATGAACTTCGTCCCCGGCTCCGGGAATGTGTAGCGCGGCCCCTTCCAACTGAACAGATCCTCCGTCCAGATCCTGCGGACGATCTCCAGGTTCTCCTCGAAGATCGCCCGGCTGTTGTCCGAGCCATTCCACCGACTCGCTGCAGGATTGAGGTTCATCACCTCGATCGGCAGGATCCCGCGACCGAACGCCACATCCAACCGGCCCTCGCTGAAATGATCGAGCAACGCAAGATCCTCCGCGACCCGCAACGGATGCCACAACGTCAGCGACACCGCAGCCATCCCGAACCGGATCCGGTTCGTCCGAGCGGCCAGATCCGTCGCTAGCATGATCGGATTCGGGCTCGCATCCGTCCCGTCGGTGTCGAAATGATGCTCACCCAACCAAATCCGGTCAAACCCCGACTCGTCCGCCATCACGGCATGACGCCGCGTCGCCTCCAGCACCTCATGCCAGGACAACTCGCCCGAACGATTCGTCAACGCATACAGCAGATCAATTTTCATTTTCACTCCAAGTTCATTGGCTCTCGCCCATATTTCGGACAAGGACCGCATTGCTGTCCAAGCCCGTACCCGAAGGCTGACCTCGGGGGCCCAACCGTTCAGGTGATTCCCATCACATGAGAATCGCTGCAGCCACGCCTTGGTGCCAGCGGGAAATTACCTATCCGCTACCTATTGGCCGTACCCGCGTACTACGTAGGTGGGCATGGTGAGGATGGGTGCCGTGGTATGCCCAGGTCGCCGGCTGGTCGGCAGTGGCCACCCGCCCATGTCAGTTCTATGGTCCCTTCCTGGGACGCGGGCGCATGCGGGAAGATCGGGTGCGGTCTCTCACCGAGGTCGGTCATTCTTGGCGCCGGTAACCCCTGAATATCGGTTTGATCCGGGGAGCCGATGGTAGGGGCGCGTTGTTGCCATGACCACGAGGGTCCACCTCTTGTCTTACCTGTTCGGTTCCTGCGGGCGGCCCCGTTCATGCAATCGGTTTCGTGGGAGCGACTTTCGTCATGGATGGGTCGCCGATGTCAAACTGTTAGCGGAACGGGTCGCGGCGCTGGATCTCGGCAAGGCCGTTCTCGCGGCGTGTGTGCGGGTGCCGCACCCACAAGCGGCAGCCACTTAGGTCGCACACGGTGCGGACATGGTGCCGCTGTCAGCGCCTCGATTGGGATCACCAAAGATGCGCACTCGCCGTGCGGACGGTCCGTTCTCGGATCAGCCCCAGCTCGGACGAGAAGGTGGCTCAGCTGCCGGGTTTCTGTTCGTGGACCCACGCGGCAAGTTGCGTACGCGAGGTGAAGCCGAGTTTGACGAGGGAGTGCTCGACGTGACCTTCGACGGTGCGTTGGGAAATTACAAGCCGGTCGGCAATTGCCCTGTTACTCAGTCCTTCGGCGACCAGTTCAGCCACTTGTTGCTCGCGTCGGGTGAGGCTGAGGGCCTCGCCACTCGTCGCGGGCACCTCGGCCCGCGTTTCTTCACCCAAGGCGTAGGCAACCGCCTCGTCCGCGCTCAGTGCTGCGCCTCGCTTCATTGCGGCCTCAAATGCTCTTTCACCGAGAGAGGTTCGAGCGTGCTGCCGAGACTTCTCGTGCAAAGTGGCAGTGTTTGTCAGAGCGGGTGCGCGACCACCGGTAGCGCTGAACAGTACGTCCGCAGCGCCCAGCAGCACTGTGGACCGTTCCGGCCTCTGTTCGACGTCGGTCCACGCAAATTGCTCGAGCGCCCAGGCGTAGCTCAGCTGACTTCCCACCATCCGGGACAGCCGCAGACCGTCCTCGAGGAGCGCGGTTCCACGCTCACGTTCTCCGTGCTGCCACATCGCGAAACCATAGTCACACAGCGCCATTGCTCGCCATATTCTTTCCTCCCGCGACTCGGTGAGCGCGATGAGCTCCTCGTAGCTCTCTGTAGCTCGCTGGATGTCGCCGGTCATCTCGAAGGCGAGCGCCAGCCAGACCAGTGCCGGCACCAGCTGATTGAGATCGCCTTCGGGACGGAAGACGTTGATCGCGTTCTCGAGGCTGGCGATACCTGTCCGAAGCTCTCCGTTGGAGACGGCGAGGCACCCCTCCGCGAAGGCGACCAACGCATCGAGGTCGGCATCCCCGACCCGGGCAGCCAGCAGTCGTGCCTGGTCCGTCGATACGGTGCCGGCGGCAACGTCGCCCTGCAACGCGGCCAGCATGCTGCTGGTGCACAAAGCCTCGATCCGGTCGAAGGGTTGCTGACCTTCCTGACTTGTGAGTGCACGATCGAGCCAGTGACGGCCTTCGCTGAACAACCCTCGCACGAACCAGAATTGATACATCGCGGTGACGATGCGCATGCCCGCTTCTGCCTCGCCGTCCTCGCTGAGGCAGAACTCCATGGCGTCGCGCAGATTCGGCTGCTCACGCTCCAGTCTGGCGATCCACTCCATCTGCAGCGGACCGATCCATTCGGTCTTCGCGCGGAGCACGAGTTGCTCGTACCAATCTCTATGCCTTTTTCGAAGCTCCCAGTATCCGCCGGCTTCGTATAATTTCTCTCGTCCGTATTCACGAATCGTGTCCAGCAGTCGATACCGCACCACCGACCCGACCTCTTCGCGGATCAAAACCGACTTATCGATCAGAGACGTGAGCAGATCGAGTAACTCTCCGTCAGGCGGGTCCGCGGCGAGGACCCCCTCGGCAGCGTCGAGCTCGAAACCACCGGCGAACACCGCCAGCCGAGCCCATAACCACTGTTCCTGCGACGAGCACAGGTCATAGCTCCAGTCGATGCACAACCTCAAGGTCTGCTGCCTCGTCGGTGTTCCTCTGCCGCCTAGCGTGAGAAGTCGGAGTCTGTCGCCGAGGCGCTCCCTTATCTGCTCGACCGACATCGCCCGCAATCGTGCCGCTGCCAGTTCGATCGGCAAGGGCAGGCCCTCCAGACGCCGGCAGATTTCAGCCACTGTGCCCATGTTGTCCTCGGTGAGCCTGAAACCCGGCACTGCGGCGCCCGCACGCTGCTCGAACAGGGTCACCGCGTCATATCGGGAAATCTCGCGTAGCGTCGCCGTCGATCGCGTCAGCTCCGGCAGCGACAGCGGGGGTACTCGAACCACTACCTCCCCACGAATGTCGAGAGACGCACGGCTCGTGGCGAGGATTTGGACACCTGGGCACGTCCGCAGTACGACCTGTGCAACGCCTGCAACTGCCTCGACTAGATGCTCGCAATTGTCCAGGACTAACAGAATCCGTTTTTCCGCCAGCTGTTCGGTGAGCACAGTCATGGGCGGCCGAACGGAGTGATCCTGTAAACCCAGCGCACCCGACACGGCCTGTCCGAGCAGGTCCCCGTCGTGTAGTTCACCCAGTTCGACGAACCAGACACCGTCGTCGTATTTCCTGCGCGAAACGTCGCCGATCCGCAGGGCGAGCCGGGTCTTGCCCACGCCGCCGGCGCCGATGAGAGTTACCAGCCGCGATCCGGACAGCAGCTGGCGGGTGTCTGCCAGCTCGTGCCGACGGCCGACGAAGCTGGTCAGGTCGAGTGGAAGATTTCCGGATTTGCCTCGCTTCGACTTGGCATGCACTCCGATGTCCGCGGGGGGCTCACTTTCGGGCATGGCCGCATCCATTATCGAACCGGCACATTACGCAGGAGACTGAATTGACGGGCGCGTCCGGTGCCCCGAGCCGATCGGCCAATCCGAAAGAAGTCGGCCGTACAGTCATGCGCCACCTCTTGACAAGTCGTGCCCACTATACGATGTACGTTCTACAGCCTGGTGACGGCGAGTTCAACTCCCCTGGCCCGCTCGACTGCGGGCGTCACCGCGGTGTTGGCCAGTCCCGCGAGTTTCACGCTTCGACCCGGTCGTCGGATGCGGCGAGGGAGTTCCCTCGTGAACGGATTGTCTGTTCCGATTCCAACGGGCGGCTCGTAGTCCGATTTCACGGCGGGCGTTCCGACCCGATCGAGCAAGCACGCAGCGCACCGGGCCGACGTTTTTCTTTGCTGTGACGAGCCGGGCTGTTGCTCAGCCGATGGCGGTGATACCTCGCTCCCTCACGGGAGTCGCCGGGCACAGGTCGGGGAGGTCGTGTCCCATCCGGTCCCGTTTGGTCTGCAGGTAACCGAGATTGTGGTTGTTCGGCCGCGGCAGTAGCGGAACACGTGCTGCGACCTCGATGCCTGCATCCTGCAGACAGGTCACCTTCTGCGGATTGTTCGTCAGCAATCGCACCGACCCGATCCCCAGATCTCGCACGATCTGCGCAGCCGTCCCGTAGTGCCGGGCATCAATCGGCAGACCGAGATCCAGATTCGCGTCGACGGTGTCCCGGCCGAAGTCCTGCAGACTGTAGGCCTGCAGCTTCGCCGCCAGTCCGATGCCGCGCCCTTCGTGCCCACGCAGGTAGATCACGACACCGCGGCCTTCGCATCTGATCCGCTCCATCGCTTCGGTCAGTTGCGGCCCACAATCGCAGCGACACGATCCGAAGACGTCACCGGTCAGGCACTCCGAATGCACTCGTGTCAGCACCGGGGCGGCATCGGAGATGTCGCCGTGCACCAGCGCGATGTGCTCGGTGCCGTCGGTTTCCACGCGATATCCGAAGGCAGTGAAGTCGCCGTGCCGTGTCGGCAGCCGGGTCGCGGCGACCCTCTCCACGAGCAACTCGTGCCGGCGCCGGTATCCCACCACACTGTCGATGGAGATCATCGCCAGACCGTGGGTGTCAGCGAAGTCCCGCAGCTCAGGAGCCCGTTTCATGGTGCCGTCGTCGTTGACGACCTCCACCAGCACACCCGCCGGAGCCAACCCCGCCATCGTGGCCAGATCCACTGCGGCCTCGGTATGGCCGCGCCGCACCAACACCCCGCCCGGGCGGTAGCGAAGCGGGAAGACGTGACCGGGCCGCGTCAGATCCGACGGCACCGAACCCGCACCGGCAAGCACCCGAGCAGTCCGTGCACGATCGGCCGCAGAGATCCCGGTGCTCACACCGTCGGCCGCGTCCACTGACACCGTGTACGCCGTGCGCATCCGGTCCTGGTTGTGCGGGGTCATCAACGGAATGTCCAGCCGGTCGAGCATCTGAGGCGCCATCGGCACACAGATCACCCCACTGGAATACCGAATGGTGAACGCCATCAGCTCCGGTGTGGCCTTCTCCGCGGCGAAGATGATGTCACCTTCGTTCTCCCGGTCCTCGTCGTCGACCACCACGACCGCCTTCCCGGCCGCGATGTCGGCGATTGCCCGCTCCACACTGTCCAGACGGACTCTGTCGCTCATGGGAGTGCTCCTGCCTTCTCAATGGGAGGTGCGGGACGCTCTGGGAAGGGCGTCCCGCACCCGTCAATCTCTTTCCAGAATGAGTGCGTTTGCCATGCCGCCCGCCTCGCATACCGTCTGCAACCCGCGTCGCTGGTCGGCGTCTTCCATCGCATGCAGCATCGTCGTCAGCAACCGGCAACCAGTCGCTCCGAGCGGATGACCGAGCGCGATCGCTCCCCCTCGCGGATTCAGGCGGTCGATGTCGACCTCGAGATCCGACTGCCACGCCAGCGGCACCGAGGCGAAGGCCTCGTTGACCTCGAAGTGATCGATCTGATCGATCGCCAGGCCGGTCCGGGCCAGGATCTCCCGTGTCGCCGCGATCGGCGCCGTCAGCATCATCAACGGATCGTCACCGCAGGCGTAGAAGGACCGGAGTCGGGCCCGGGGACGCCAGCCCATTCGCCTGGCCGCCCGTTCGCTGGCGATCAGCACCGCGCTGGCGCCGTCGGTCAATTGGGACGAGTTCGCCGGCGTGACGTGCCATCGCAATTCCGGGAACCGTTCGGCGTACTCCTCGGTGCGGAAGGACGGTGTCAGCGCCGCGATCGAGTCGAGGGTGGTACCGGGACGAATGGTCTCGTCCCGGTACACCGTCTCATCCGTGGCCGGCACGCGAATGGGCACGATCTCGCGCACGAAAGCGTCGGCGGAGTCCGCCCGCGCCGCGAGTTGATGTGAACGCGCGGCGAACTCGTCGAGTTGTTTCCGGTCGAGATTCCACCGGTGCGCGATGAGTTCGGCTGCGACACCCTGGGGTAGCAGTCCCGGAGCGTACCGCTCGTTCACCGAGGGACCGTAGATGTCAGCACCCTGACGATTCGATCCCATCGGCACACGGCTCATCGACTCGACGCCGGCCGCGATCACGATGTCGTAGGACCCCGCCATCACGCCTTGCGCCGCGAACTGCAACGCCTGCTGACCGGAGCCGCACTTGCGCTCGATGGTCACAGACGGCACCCGCTCCGGCAGCCCCGCCGCCAGCCACGCCATCCGCCCGATGTTGCCGGACTGCTCGGAGGACTGCGTGACACACCCGACCAGTAGATCGTCGACCTCGCCGGGATCCACCGCCGTTCGCTCCACCAGCGCGGAAACCACCTGCGCCAGCAGCTCGACCGGATGAACACCGGCCAGTGCGCCAGCCGGGCGGGCTCGGCCCATCGGCGACCGGACCGCGTCGATGACGACCGCGGAGTTCATGTCGCGCTCCCACTGGTTCGCCGCATAGTGCTCACCATCGGGTGACGACCAGCTTCTGATCGGTGAAGAAATCCAACGGCGCAGCACCACACACATGCAGGTCACCGTAGAACGAGGCACCGTACCCACCCATCGTCATATTCGCCGGCGGCGCCGGAAACGCATTGACACCCACATTCCCGGCCCGGATACCCCGCTCGAACTCCGCCGCCACCGCACCAGAGCTGGTGAACACCGCTGCAGCGTTACCGAACTCGGTATCATTCGACAACGCGATCGCCTCCACGAGCGTATCCACCCGATGCACATTGATCACCGGACCGAACAACTCCCGACCCTCCACCCCGTGCCGCGGATCCAAATCGGCCACGATCGTCGGCCCGATGAAATAGCCGTTCTCCGACCCCGCCCCACCCACCGGCTTCACATTCCGACCATCGAGGACGAACGTCGCACCCAGATCCTCCGCCTCCCCCAGCGCCGCCAGGATCCGCACCTTGCTCTCGGCGCTGACGACCGGGCCCATCGTCACACCCTCGTCCATACCGTCACCGACCACCAACTGATCGGCCAACGCCACCACCCGGTCCATCAGATCGCCGTAGACATCACCAACCACCACGACCCGACTCCCCGCCAGGCACCGCTGACCCGCCATCCCATAGGACGAGGACACGATCCCGGCCGCCGCCCTATCGAGATCCGCATCCGCGGCCACCACGATCGGATTCTTCGCACCACCATTGGCCTGCACCCGCTTCCCGGCCGCTGCCGCCGCCCCGTAGATCGCCCGCGCCGTCGGCGACGACGTGATGCACGAGACCGCCACCACCGACGGGTGGGCGATCAGGTGCTTGACCACATCCGCCCGGCCGTGCACCAAGTTCAGCACCCCATCCGGCAGACCCGACTGCTGCAGCAACCGAATCGCCGCGGTGGACGCGAGCGGATCCTGCTCGGACGCCTTGATGATCAACGCATTACCCGTGACCAGAGCCCACGCCGAGAACTGCACCGTGTTCATCACCGGGAAGTTCGACGGCGTCACCGCCACACACACCCCCAACGGCTCCCGCACCCGCCGCGCATCCACACCAGTGGTGACATTCACGGCGTCGCTGTGATACAGCATCGGAGCGGCAATCGCCGTCTCCAGGAAATCGACGGCCCGCCCCACCTCACCGCGCGCCTCATCCAACGTCTTACCCTGATCGATCGTGATCGTGCGCGCCAACGACTCGACATTGTCCTCGAGGATCACCTTCATCCGATACAAAAACCGCACCCGCTCCGACAACGGCCGCGAACCCCAGTCACCGAAGGCGCGAGACGCAGCCACCACAGCCGCCTCCGCATCCTCGATCGTCGCCGGAACCAACTCCGTAATCACCAGCCCCGTCGCAGGATTGAACACCTCGACGGCATCCGCTCCCGACCCCGGCACCCACCGACCACCAATCAAACACGCAGCCGTCAAATCCACATCGCAGATTGTCACTATTCAAACCCTCACTACTCGAAAATCGTTGGTAGGTGCCGCCGAC
>NZ_JBLWIT010000120.1:0-19870 GCF_048381435.1 Rhodococcus mengyinensis
GGGGGCGACGGGGTGGGTAGCGGCATCACCCCGCGAGCAGTACCCCGACCAGGGCGATCGACGCCACCCAGACGGTGGAGATGCCTGCGAGGACGAAGGGGCGTGCGCCGACCTTCTTGATCGTGGCGATCTGGACACCGGCGCCGAGGGCGAACATCGCGGCGGTGAGGAGGGCGGTCTGCACGATCTTGGCCTCGGCGAGCAGGCCCGTGGGCAGCAGGCCGGACGACCGCAGGCCGACGCAGGCGAGGAAGGCGAGGACGAAGAGCGGGACGAGCGGCGGCCGCTTCACATCGGCGTCGGTGCCGGCGAGCCTGCGCTGGCGCACGCTGAGGACGGCCATGACCGGGGCGAGCATGAGGACGCGGGCGAGTTTGACCACCGCGGCCACGCCCAAAGCGGCACCACCGATCGCCCCGCCCGCGGCGACGACCTGCGCGACCTCGTGGATGGAGCCGCCCGCCCACAGGCCGGCGTCGGTGTCGGAGAGTCCCAGCGCCCGCGACAGCAGCGGAATCGCGGGGATCATGAGCGTGCCGAAGATGACGACGAGCGCGACCGCGGTGATCACCTCTTCCTCGTCGGCGTCGACGACACCGTCCACCGCCGCCACCGCTGCCGCGCCGCAGATCGAGAATCCGCAGGCGATGAGCAGTCGCTGGGTCCAGCTGAGGCCGAGCAGCTTGCCCGCGAACATCGTTCCCACGATGCCGAGACAGACGATCGAGACGACCACGACGATGACGCCCCAGCCCAGTCCGAGGATGTCGCTCAGCATCAATTGGAGTCCGAGGAGGGCGATGCCCACCCGCAACAGCTTTTTGGCAGAGAACTGCAGTCCCGGGCGCAGGCGTTCGGGCAGATGCACGACGTTCGACAGAACGGCGCCGAGCACGATGGCGATGAGCAGCGGGCTCACCGTCGGAAGGAACCGGCCGACACCCATGGCAACGGCGGTGGCGACGGCGCACAGCGCCAGGCCTGGCAGGAGAGTGGCCGTGGCGGTCTGCAGTCGCGGCAGCGTTGCCGGGCTCTCGACGCGCTGTTCCTCGGACTTCGATTCGCTCAGTTGACTACTCATGGATCCACGGTCCGTCACCGCGGCCGTCTCCGGTAGACGTCATCTCGACATACACATATATCAATGTGATATGTCTTGCGCCTGGGTCATATACTCGATGCATGTCCCGCAGATGGCCCGAGTTCCCCGTTCTCGAGTTGCTCGTGGGCGTCGACGACCACGGAAGCCTCAGCGCTGCCGCCAGACTCACCGGAATGGCGCAGCCGAATGCGAGTCGCGCCATCAAACAACTCGAGCGCCAGTTCGGCATGACACTGCTGCAGCGCAGCCCGACGGGCTCGATACTGACACCGCAAGGTACCGTGATCGCACACTGGGCACGCCGGGTGCTCTCCGACACTCGCCGGCTGCTCGACGTGGCCGAGGGACTGCGCGCGGAACGCGCCGCCGAGTTGACGGTGGGTGCCAGCATGACGGTCGCGGAACACCTGATGCCGGGGTGGCTGGGGCAGTTTCGCCGTTTGCATTCCGACGTGACCATTCACCTGCAGGTGCACAACTCGACTCAGGTGTTCGAGCGGATCAACAGCAGGATCTGCGACGTCGGGTTCGTCGAATCGCCGACGGTGCCGCGACCGTTGAAGAGTCTCACGGTGGCGCGTGACCGCCTGGTCGTCGTCGTTCATCCCACCCACCCGTGGGCCCGGCGACGGAAGGCGCTGACCGTCGCCGAGTTGGCGCTGACACCGCTCCTGGTCCGCGAGCCGGGATCCGGCACCCGAACCACCCTTGACGTGGCATTGCAGGAATACGACCGAGCGGCACCGCTTCTCGAGCTGGGCAGCGCCGCCGCGATTCGCACCAGCGTGCTGGCCGGAGTCGGCCCCGCGGTGATGAGCACCCTTGCGGTGGCGGAGCAGGTCGGCGCGGGAGAGCTGAAGGTGATCGACGTCGACGGTCTCGAACTCGACAGGGTGTTGCGCGCCGTGTGGCGGGGCGCGCGTCAGCTCGACGGTCCCGCGGGCGAACTGGTGCGTCTGGTCCGCCGGGTCGGTGCCGAGCCGTGAGCGGCTGTCACCCGAGAATGCAGGTCGCCGCACCGGCGGCGATCACCAGTGCGATGACCGCGGAACGGAACACCCCCGGCGGGAGTCGGCGGGCGATCGCCAGCCCGATGACGTTGCCGATCAGCGCGGCCGCGACGAAGACCGGGAGTCGCGGCCAGAACATCGATTCCGTGATTTCGTCGTGGAACCACAGGACAGCGAGCGCCATCACGTTCGCGACGATGAAATAGCCTGCGAGATCGGCAATGAAGGCCAGCGGTGGCAACCGCGCGCGCATCAGCAACAGGACCGGTGGCGGTCCGTTGAGCGACGTCGTCGTTCCGAGGTACCCACCCACGGAACCGGTGAGGAGGTGCGCAGTCGTGGACGGCGCACGTGTGACTTCCGCCCGGTTGGGGAGCGCCATCGCAAGCCCGCACAACATCACCACAACTCCCGCTGCCGGCTTCAGATACTGCTCCGGCAGCGAACCGAGCGTGACCGCGCCCAGCCAGGCGCCGGGCAGGCTGCCACCGCCGAGCAGCGCCACCCGTCCCCACGTGATGTGTTCCCGCAACTGGTACGCGGCGCCGATCCGCGTGATCAGGCCCGCCACCAGATTGACGAATACCACTTCGGGAACGGCGAATCCAACCATCAGCATCACCGGCGTCGCGATCAGTGCCGTCCCGAACCCGGTGGCGCCGCCGATGACCGACGCGATGCCGATGCACAGGGCACCGATGAGGAGCATCGTCATCGCGACTCCCTTCCCGATCCGGTGGCACGTTCCCGTGCAGGTCTGATGTTCAGGTGGCCAAAGATTGGACTGCGCTCACCAGAGCCATCAGTTCGATGTCGCTGCCGGTGCACCCTCGGGACAGGTCGTTCCACGGTGCGGCCAACCCTTGCAGGATGGGACCCAAGGCTATTGCACCGCCGAGCCGCTGAGCAATTTTGTACCCGATGTTGCCGGCATCGAGATTGGGGAAGACCAACACGTTCGCCCGGCCGGCGACCCGTGAACCGGGCGCCTTGGACGCGCCGATCTCGGCGACCAGCGCGGCATCGAATTGCAGGTCACCGTCTACATGCAACTGCGGGTCCCGGACGCGCACCAGCTCCGCGGCCTCGCGGACCTTCTCCACCCGCGGGTGGCTGGCGCTGCCCTGGGTGCTGAACGACAGCATCGCCGCGATCGGAATCTGCTCGGTGAGCTGGAAGTGGGTGGCGCTGGCGGCCAGCGCGATGTCGACCAGTTCCTCGACCGTGGGGTCGGGTACGACGGCGCAGTCGGAGAATGTCAACTGCCTTCCGTCCGACAGCAACATCAGAAACGAGCTCGACAGGATGCTCGAACCCGGCGCGAGACCGACGATGCGCAGCCCGGCCCGCAGCACATCGGACGTCGGCCAGCTCGCACCCGCGACGCAGGCGTCGACCACTCCGGCGCGCAGTGCCCCTGCGGCAAGGCACACCGGGTCGGACAGCGCCGACTCGATCCGGTCGGGGTACCTGGCGAATCCCGATTCGACGGCGTCCCGGATCGCGGGGTCTGCGGCCGCCTCGTCGAGGTCGACGACGAGTTCCTCGGCCAGCGGGATACCCGCGGCCTCGGCGATGCGCCGGATGGCGTCCCGCCGCCCGAACAGCCGCGGGGAGACGACACATTTGTGGTGCAGATGGTGGGCCGCACGGATCGCGCGCTCGTCTTCTCCGTCGGCGAGACCGACGACGCGGCCCTCCCCACGCAGGGTCGCGACCCAGTGGTCGATCAGCGACGAATCGTTCAGTCGTGCAGCGTCGGTGGGTGGTACAGCGGTGACGCCCGGGGCCATGGCCTCGCTCTCCCATCACTACGAAGAAGGGTGGCGGTCGTCGATNNNNACGACCGCCACCCGCTGGAACTCGGGGAACGTATCGTTCCCTACGGCTGGATTGCCTTTTCGATGTCGGTGAGCATGCTGTCGATGCCGTGGAGCAGTTCCGAGAGCACCTCGTCGTCGGCCACGAGGGGCGGCGAGATCATCAGCATCGTGGCCCCACGGTCGTCGCCGCGGAGAATCACCTTGGTGCGGGCGAACGCCTCCGGCAGCACCTTGCGCAACACCGTCAGCGACTCCTGCTCGGTGAACTCGCGGCCGCTGTCGCTGTCGGCCATCAATTCGATCGCGTAGAAGAATCCGGTGCCGCGCACGTCCTTGACGCAGCGGTGCGAGCTCATCAGCGAGTCGAGTGCCGACCGCAACTTCGGGCCGCGCGCGGAGACGTTGCCCAGCACGTTCTCGTCGCGCATCGCGGTGATGTTCGCGACCGCCACCGCCGTCGACACCGGGTGTCCGCCCCACGTCGCGCCGTGTGTGAACACGCCGCCCTTGGGCGAGTCGTAGAGCTCGCGAACCAGCTGCTCACGCACGATCAGGCCGCCGAGCGGGGCGTATCCGGACGTGGAGCCCTTCGCGAACGTGATCATGTCGGGCACCACACCGGTGAGCCCGTGCCCGAACCAGTGTCCGAGGCGGCCGAACGAGCAGATCACCTCGTCGGAGACCAGCAGGATCCCGTGCTTGTCGCACAGCGCGCGCAGCGCAGGCCAGTACCCGTCCGGCGGAACCAGGGCGCCGCGCCCGTTCTGAACCGGCTCGGCGAACACGGCGGCGATGGTGTCGGCACCCTCTTCCTCGATGACGGCTTCGATCGCGGCGATGCAGTCGAGCTCGTTCGCCGGGCCGCAGTCGCCGAGGTAACCGAGGGTGTTGGGTACGGAGCGGACCCCGGGCAGCAGCGGTCCGAACGGGTCTTTGATCTTGGGCAGCTGAGTTACCGAGAGCGCGCCGAGAGTGGTTCCATGGTAGGCCATCTCGCGGCTGATGATCTTGGTTCGCTGAGGGTTG
This sequence comes from Rhodococcus mengyinensis, assembly GCF_048381435.1. Taxonomy (NCBI): domain Bacteria; kingdom Bacillati; phylum Actinomycetota; class Actinomycetes; order Mycobacteriales; family Nocardiaceae; genus Rhodococcus; species Rhodococcus mengyinensis. Next base: position 4,962 of record NZ_JBLWIT010000120.1, read on the forward strand.
CCCTGGCTGCGGTGGTACTGCCGGGCGAACTTGACGGCCGTCTCCACGGCCTCGGATCCCGAGTTGACGAAGAAGGTCGTCCCGAGGTCGCCGGGTGCCAGGTCGGCGATGAGCGCGGACGCCTCGATCGCGGGAATGTGGGCGCTGCCCCAGTTGGAGGCGTAGGCCAGCGTCCCGATCTGCTCGCTCGCCGCCTTGGCGATGTCGTCGCGGCCGTGACCGATGTTCACGCAGAACAGGCCTGCCAGACCGTCGAGGAAACGGTCCCCCTCGGTGTCGATCAGATAGCTTCCCTCGCCACGAACGAACACCGGGAAGTCGCTTTCCCAGGTGTCCTTACGGGTGAAATGAGGTCCGAGGTGCCGGCGGGCCCGTGCTCGCAATTCGGTGACGTCCACGACCATCTCCTTCGTTGTCGAATGGCTGTGATCCACAACATACCGACGAGGCAGACTGCAGGTCAGGGCCAGAAGAGCGGTATTCGATGGGTCCAGTCTGGTCCCCGTAGACGGCGCTCAACTGGTCCTTCTGGTCCCATGCCAGAGTGATCCAGACTTCGGTATCGCTCGGGCACCACGACGTGTGGTCGGAGCGGCGAACAGCCCCAGCTAACGGAGGTCTCAGATGAGGATCGGTATCCCCAAGGAAGTCAAGAACCACGAGTACCGGGTGGCGGCCACTCCCGCCGGTGTCCACGAAATGGTCGCCCACGGGCACGACGTGTTCGTGGAACGCGGTGCGGGGGAGGGCTCGTCGATCGGCGACGACGCCTACGGTGCCGCCGGCGCGAAGATCCTCGACTCCGCCGACGCGGTGTGGCAGAGCGCGGAACTGCTGCTCAAGGTCAAGGAGCCCATCGCCGAGGAATACCACCGGATGCGTTCGGACCTCACGTTGTTCACCTACCTGCACCTCGCTGCGGGTGAAGAGTGCACCCGGGCACTGCTCGCCGCCGGTACCAATTCCGTTGCGTACGAGACCGTTCAGCTTCCCGACGGTTCCCTGCCCCTGCTGTTCCCGATGAGTGAGGTCGCCGGCCGGCTCGCACCGCTCGTCGGCGCGCAGGCACTCATGCGACCGGAGGGTGGCCGAGGCGTACTGATCGGCGGCGTGTCCGGTGTGTTGCCGGCTCGCGTCGTCGTGATCGGTGCGGGTGTATCGGGCATGAATGCCGTCGCCGTCGCCGCAGGCACCTGGGCCGACGTGGTCCTGTTCGACAAGAACGTCGACAAGCTGCGCGCCGCCGACCGGATGTACCAGGGCCGGATCCGCACCCTCGCCGCGAACGCCTACTCGATCGAGCAGGAGGTCATGCAGGCCGACCTCGTCATCGGTGCCGTGCTCGTCCCGGGCGCCAAGGCACCGAAGATCATCTCGAACTCGCTGGTCTCGCGGATGAAGCCGGGCAGCGTTCTCGTCGACATCGCGATCGACCAGGGTGGTTGCTTCGAGGATTCGCGTCCCACCACCCACGCGGAGCCCACGTTCAAGGTTCACGACTCGGTGTTCTACTGCGTGGCGAACATGCCGGGAGCGGTGCCCCACACGTCCACGTACGCACTCACCAACGTGACCTTGCCGTACACCCTGCAGATCGCCGAGAAGGGCCTCGCCCGCGCGGCCAGGGAGAATGCCGCACTCCGCGCCGGTGTCAGCACCGTCGCCGGGCGCCTGACGAACGATGCCGTCGGTGAGGCACTCGGGATCGAGTCGGTCAGCGTCGACGACGCGCTCAACCTGGTTTGATTTCGCCGCCGGCCCGGCATACTGAGAAGTGCTCGTTCGAGAACTTCTCGGCGTGCCGGGTCGGCCTACCTCTGGCCACTCTTGGATCCACAGGAGGCGATGCGTGCCGAGAACACTGATCGAGGTCGACCGCAATTCCGCCGAACCGCTCTACCGCCAGGTTCGACGGGCGATCGAACACGGCATCGCCAACGGGCTGTTCGATCCACGACACCGCCTTCCGAGTTCGCGTGAACTCGCGGTCGATCTCGCGATCTCCCGGAACACGATCAACCTGGCGTATCAGGAACTGATCGCCGAGGGACTCGTTCAAAGCCACCAGCGATCGGGCATGTTCGTCAATCCCGACATGATCGAGACGCTCGCAACGGACGCCCGCGCGACCATTCCGCGCATCGACTGGTCGTCCCGCATCCGGCGTTACCCCGACGCCGACGTCCCGCACATCGAGAAGAACGTCGACTGGCACAGCTATCCGTACCCGTTCCTGGCCGGGCAGATCGACATCCGCAGTTTCCCCGCCCGCGCGTGGGTGCGTTGTCTCCGCGACGCGCTGTATCAACCCCACGCCTACGCGAGCCTCCAGGACAGCGTCGGTGCGGACGACCCCATGCTGATCGACATGATCCGCCAGCATCTGCTGCCCTCGCGCGGCATCGAGGCGAGTGCGGACGAAGTTCTGGTGACGGTCGGTTCCCAGCAGGGGCTGGACCTCGTCGGCCGGGTGCTGCTCGGACCCGAGGATCGGGTTGCCATCGAAAACCCCGGCTATCTCGATGCTCGACACATCTTCCTGCGCACCGGCGCCCAGGTGTACGGCATCGACGTCGACGACCACGGCCTGCGCCCGCCGGAGACGCTGCGCGGCACAGATCTGATGTATCTGACACCGAGCCATCACCATCCGACCAACGCGACGCTCGGCATCGACCGTCGTCAGCGTCTGCTGCAACTCGCCGCGGAGTCCGGCACCGTGATCGTGGAGGACGACTACGACAGCGAGTTCCGCTACCACGGCAGCCCCAGCCCGGCGCTGAAAGCGCTCGATTCCAGCGGCGACGCCGTCTATCTCGGCACGTTCTCGAAGTTCCTGGCCCCGGGCCTGCGTCTGGGCTACCTCGTCGGGCCCGCGGATCTGGTGCGCGAACTGCGGAAGGCCCGGCGGTACGTGCTCCGTCATCCACCGGGTCACCAGCAACGGGCCCTGGCCATGCTCATCGACAGCGGGGAGTACCACCGCGCGCTGCGCCACCACCGCACCCAGATGAAACACAAATGGGAGCGGCTGTGTGCGGCCGTCGACAAGTACCTTCCGTGGCCGCAGGAGCCGTATCCGCCCGGTGGCGTCAGCTTGTGGATGACCGGTCCGGAGAACCTCGACTGCCGGGTGCTCGTGCGCGAGGCGGAAGCCCGCGGTGTGCTCATCGAACGGGGCGACATCTTCTTCACGCAGCCGGTCCCGCCCCGCAACCACTTCCGCATCGGCTATGGCGCGATCCCCCTGCGGTCCATCGAAGAAGGCATCGCACTTCTCGGCCAGGCGTGCCAGGCGAGTTTCCGCTTTGGCAGGTAGACCCGATAACACCCGCGCCTGCGCGCATCCTGCCGCCCAGACGGCGGCCTGTTCGGCCGGCTTCCTCGCAGCCGCAGTGGCCCACGGCCCGTGGTCAGAACATATTGGAGGCGCGTCGGCTCGGGGACTCTAGGGTGGTCAGCACATGACTACAGCAGAATCCTTGTTGGCCGGCCCACGTGGGCGTCGGATGCTGCTCGCCTACGCGAGGGACGCCGAACGAACTCTGCAACCCGAGTTCCGCAGTGACTCGTTCGATCACGCCGTATTTCTGGCGTCGTATCACCTCGAGTCCGGTCGCGAAGGCGCACGCGTGCTGTTCGGGCCCGGCGCTGAAGAGGCTCGGCGGACCGTCCTCACTGCAGACGATGTGGCGCATCGCCTGTCCCAGGTGCCGCTTCCCGAGGTGACAGCGGTTGCACTCCGTTCGGCCCTCGCCGACGCGGTTGACGCGGCGCGCTACTGGCAGGACCCGGACGGTGAAGACATCCTCGTCGATACCGAGCCGGTGCGCCGTGAGCTTCGACGGGTCGCCGAGCACATCGCACGATCCCCGCACGCGCAGTGGTGGACGACGCCCGCTGCGACCGATCAGTGGTCGGTGGGCTGGAGTGAGGACGATACGGATCTCGTTGACTCGACTACCACAGAACTGTTGCGTGACTACCGTGAACGGACTGCCGCGGAGGAAGTGCGAGCAGAACGCGATCGTCCGGCGGATCCGTCGGCGAACTGGTCCGGCTGGTGGTGGTCGACTCCACCCACACGGTGTTCGTCCCGGCGGCTGTTCGACCGGACCCCGGCCGGTTTGTGGTTCGTCGAGGACAGCATGGGATGGGAGCGCGCCATCACGCGACGAATGAACATCCCCGCCGGCGCTCGCGTGTACGAGGTCGACGGCCCGCAGGCGTGGGCAGAACTGTGCAGACAGTATCCCGTCGAGGTCACCGCGCAGAAACGACACGATTGGTACCGCACCACCGGACGATCTGGACGATGGGTCATTCCCGACTGGCCGCGTTTCTCCGAACGGTACGAGGGCGTCCATCTCACCGTGGCGGGATACCTCGCCGCGGCGGGCACCGCGATCGCCGTCGACGCCAGCACCGCGAGTGTCATCGCGGGATGGGCGCCCGACGACACCTACTGGCTCACCGACACCGTCAACCTCGACAGTGACGATTCCCGGACCTGGGTGTGCGACACCAGTGGAAGACATCCTTCCTGGGTCGGCGAAACGCACCGCTGAGGACTGCTGTCCTTGAGCCGCAGGCGGATCCGCGAACGCGATGCCGGCGGGAATCGGCACGCGACACGCTAAATTTGGGGCACCCCAAAGCAAAGGAGAGCCCCATGGGCAAGGTGGTCATGTACAGCTCGGTGTCGGTGGACGGCTTCATCGCGGACGAAAATGACCAGCCCGGACCGCTGTTCGACTGGTTGTCCAGCGGTGACGTCCCGTTGGACGAAAGCGGCGAGCTGAAGGTGTCGCAGACGTCCTACGACTACACCCGGTCGTACTGGGACCAGATCGGGGCGACACTCGTCGGCCGCCACGTCTTCGACATGACCGACGGCTGGGACGGAAAGCCTCCGAGCGGGATCGACCACGTGGTCGTCGTGACGCACCGGCCGAAGCCCGAGGGCTGGGACCCCGAGGCGCCGTTTCACTTCGTCGACGGCATCGAGGCAGCCGTGGCCAAGGCGCAGGAGCTCGCGGGTGACCGCATCGTCGAGGTCGCCGCCGGCGACGTCGGTGGCCAGGTGCTTGCCGCAGGCCTGATCGACGAGGTGCGCATGGACGTCGTACCCGTCGTGTTCGGGGCCGGCAAGCGCTACTTCGGGTCGGTCCACGCACAGCACCTGTTGGAGGATCCCGACGAGGTGATTCAGGGCAACCGGGTGCTTCACCTGCGCTATCGGGTGCGCCGTCGACCGATCTGAGCGGACTGCGAACGGTGACACAGATCGGGTCTCAGGCTGCGTTTGCGCATCGCTGTCCCTGGTCGGGCAGCCGACGCCGATCCGCCCCATCACCTCACCTGCGGCAAGTTCAACTCGAGATCACTGGTCGCCGGCTTCCGTCCAGGCGCCGGTTGTCGCGTTCGAGTTCGCCGGTCCGGTGTTCGCGGTCGAGGACGAGGCCGATGCCGACGACGTTGACTCCGGCATCGATGAGTTCGGCGACGCGTTCGAGCCGGGCCAGTTCGTGGTCGCCGTACCGGCGGGTGCCCGCGCCGGTACGGAGGGGAGTGATCAGCCCGTACTCCTCCGCGCGGGACCGGCGGCAGTCGACAAGCACTGGCCAGGAACGCCCGCGGGACTCGCGGCGGTGCGCCGTCTGGTCGGGATCCGGCCGGCATGAGCTTCGCGTAGTCAACGGGATAAGTCCGCCTCACGCTCGGGCAGCGCACCGGAGCGCCCGCCACGTGCGATTGGGGACCGGGCACACGGGGTAGTCACGGTATACGCCTCGCGCGCACCGGCGCGCCATGTTCCACATGCTCCCGACGCCCGACGCAGTGCGTGGCGACGACACACAGCAGGTGGGTTCGATGATGAAAATAGGAAAGACCAAAACCAAAGTTGAAGTTGCCGCAGCGGTCGGCGCCGGATATCTACTGGGGCGCACACACCAGTTGAGGATGGCCGTGAAGATCGCTGGTGCGGGCGGGCGGTCCCCCAAGGGGCCTGAGGATCTGCTCGTACAGGGATCCGAGTTTCTGGCCTCGTCTCCGGAGATTGGGGAACTGGGCGATTCGGTTCGGGACGAGCTACTCGACACGGCGGCCGCCACGGCTGAGGCCAGCAGTGGGCACGTCGATTCGTTCCGCGACCGCCTCCGGTCGGGCGGCGCGCACGTCGTGGCCGGCGGCGGACATCTGGTCGCGGGGGTGAAGAGGATCGGTCGGCGCGGGCACGCCCACCCGCGGGACCCCGAGGATTCCACCGTCGACGAGATATCGGAGCACGGAAAAGACGAGGACGGACGTTCGTCTCCCGCGGTCGAAGAAGAACAACAGGCGAAGCCGCACAGACTGCGCAAACGTCGGGTCACGACACCCAGTGATTCGGCGGGGGAGCCCCGCGACCAATCCGCACAGGAAGCACGACCGGACACAACCGCACGCAGGAAGGGGACGGCCAAGGCGCACTAGTCTCCTCACCCGTTGGGGCCCGGTGCGCATCGATCGGCGCCGGGTTGTGCGTGTCCGCGATCCCGTTATCGGTGCTCGTGGATTCGCTCCGACCGGCGCCGAAACCGCACACTCCGTCATGCAGCAACTCCTCGCGGACAACGAACACTTCCTCACGGTCGTGATGTGCGTGGTCGTGGTGGCACTCGCCGCCGCCGCGGTGTGGACGATCTTCCGCTGACGGACAGGATTCCGGGGGTCCGGCAGGCGGGAATCTCGTTGTTCGGCATGAAATCCCGTGTCCAACGGGCCCGCGCCGCCCTCCAGGCCCAATTGCACGACTTCCAGCCCCGCAGCGGATCGTGCGCCTGCGGAGCGACGTCATCGGAGGACGAGCACACCGCTACCGCACCCTCGGCCTATCCCGAGATCCACCACGCGACGTCGCCGCTGCGCAACGCCGCGGGTGAGAGCGGAGACAGTGAAGCGGTGAAGTGTCGAACTCCCGCGTCACCTGATCGAGCTGCCACAGCTCTCGTAGTCCCACGGGTACCCACAGTCCCCGCTGGACCTCACGAAATTACTGATACTGCCAGTACTGTTATCTGGTCCGTACTGGAGAGCTGAGGAGTGACATCTGTGGCACGCAAGGTTGTAGTTGAGATGGTCGACGACATCGACGGCACCACCTTTGGTGAGGACGGCGAGAGCATCCACTATGCAGTCGACGGCGTCGAGTACGTGATCGACCTGAAGGACGAGCACGCGAAGGAACTCCGAGAGACCTTCGAGTACTACATCGCGCACTCCACCCGCGTCGGCGGCCGCAAACACCGCTCGGACCGACCGGTCAACCCCACTGCCGAGAGACGGCCGTCGGGCGAAACGACGAAGATCCGCGCCTGGGCACTCGAGCAGGGCTACGAACTGTCCTCTCGTGGACGTATCCCCACCGAGATCGAGCAGGCTTTCCACGACGCCCACTGAACCTGCGCAGCGCCTTCCCCGTCGCGGTGGTCGATCGTGGCAGGCTATCGGTATGTGTGGTCGTTACGCCTCGACGACGAGCCGGGGAACGCTGCTCGAGACCTTCGATGTCGCCCCTGAACGGGCCGACCCGGAGATGGCGCCGGACTACAACGTGGCGCCCACGAAGACCTCCCCAGTTGTGATCGCGCGGGTACCGAAAGACACCGACGACGAGCAACCCCAACGACAGCTCCGCAACCTCAAATGGGGCCTGACACCGTTCTGGGCCAAAGATCCGAAGATCGGCTCACGCATGATCAACGCCCGCGCCGAGACCGTGCATGAAAAGCCCGCCTACAGGCAGTGTTTCAAGTCGCGGCGCGGGATCGTCCCGGTGTCCGGGTTCTACGAGTGGTTCCCGACCCACGAGGTCGGCAAGTCCGGGAAACCCCTCAAGCAGCCGTACTACATCCACCCGGCCGAGAGCGACATTCTCCCGTTGGCCGGCATCTTCGACTTCTGGCGCAACCCCGACGTCCCCGACAACGATCCGGACGCCTGGCTGATCACATTTTGCGTGATCACAACCAACTCGACCGACGATGTGGGGCATATCCACGATCGGATGCCGATGAGCGTCGCCCCGGAGAACTGGGCGGACTGGCTCGACCCGACCAACACCGACGTCGACCACGCCCGATCCTTGATGGCACCGCCGGCACCGGGCAGCCTCGAGACCTACCCGGTGTCCAAGGCCGTCAACAACGTTCGCAACAACGGTGAAGACCTGCTGAAGCCGATCACTCTCGAGGACGCCCACTGACCACTGGTGCGACCCGCGCAAGCACCACGCACTGCCGGCGGACACACCGCCTCGGAATACCACCCGATGGTCCGCTGTTGAACAGGCTGACGGTGGCGCACATACCCCGGGTACCACACCAGAAAAGTCGCTGCGAGCGACCACTTGCCGAGAGGCGATATGGCGTCACCGTCCCGCTGGCCGGGTAAGACCTACAGTGCGTAGCGTTCCCGAAAAGGAAACGAAGCCGCTGTCACCGGGGAAGGCGACAGCGGCTTCCCTTTGATCGGATACGTTCCGTCACAGCGAATCCCGTGTGACCGACCCCGGATCGAGGTCTCCGCGCTGACCCGGTAGATAGGGCGACCCCACCCGATTGAAAACCCCGCCCTCCATCCCGGAATTCCTGGCGGCCCCCAGAATGACGGCACCGTCCACTCCTACCCAATGCGGCAAGATCTGCACGGGCACGCCGAGCCCGCGTAACTCGTGACCGAGGTCGGTGGGAGCGGCACGGCGCTCCAGATACCGCGTCGCCATCAAATCGGAACCGTCGGCAGACAGAACGTCGAACGGAAGGTAGGTGACCGGCACCTGCCGTCGCAGGGCCGTAGTCGGGCGCAGGGTGTTCATCCGCTTCTGCAAGCGCGCGAACGACAGCCGACCCTGGGAGAGGGCCACGATCTCGCCGTCGAACACGATCCGGCCGCGACCGCCGAATGCTTCGGTCAACGCCTCGGCCACCTCTGGGTACGAGGAGGTGACGACGTTGGGGTTGCGGGTCCACAACACCGGCGGCTCGCCGCCGCCGACCGCAGCCACGACGCGGCACCCGTCGTACTTCATTTCCGCCGCCCAGCCACCGTCCATTTGCTCCGGAGGTTCACCCGGGGTGGCCAACATCGGCGCAATCAGCCGCATGGGCCGATTGTGCGCCCATTTGCGCAGCTCGGGCGACCCTTACGGTTCCGGTATGCGGAAGACCAGCCGATTCGTCAAGCGTATGTTCACGCTGCTCACGTGACGCTGAACCACCAGTACGCGATCTGTGCCAGACCGTTGGCGATCGCATAGAAGGCGGGCTGCGCCCACTCGGGAATGCCCCAAAGACTCAGGTCGTCCATGGCGTCCTCCACACGTTGAAGTTGGCCCCGACAACTACGCATCGCTCGCGGTTACGGCGGATCGGAATCGCGTCAACACCTCCGGGGTTAGTTGAATGGAAGCGACTGCCACCACTGGATCGCGTTGCCTAGTGCCACCCACGCGTCGAGGAGCTGAGGGAAAGCGTAGAAGAATCCCAGGTCCAACATGGCGAACTCCTTGGTCGGAACGGGCTCTGTTGAATGGAAGCGCACCTCCTGCGCTGTGTATCGCCCGCCGGAGGCGGATCGGTACAGCTACCCAATCGAGTGGGGCCCGTAGGTGCAGGCCGAGTGATGGCGGGTTCACCCGCAGATCGCAAAGAGAAACAGGCCGCCACACCTGCCAATCCGCGGAACACCGTAGATCAGGACCGTGATGATCACCGGTCTGGGCAGTGAGTGGCGACCTGTTGCTCGTCGCGGTTGTCAGAGTAGATCGTCCCTGTGACAGAGACGATCAGGACTTCGCCGGGACGAGAAACTTCACCGCGACGCTGAACGCATATTTTCCTGGGTTATGGATAGGGACTCGATGAGTGCATGGCCGTCCTCATCGATGCTGAGGATTTTGAACTTCGAGACCCCTTGAGCGTGGAGCATCACCGTGTCGCCAGTTGTCAAACCCGCGCGAGTTCCGGGATTCTCGGTCATACGCCACACCGAGCCCGTACGGGTTCGGTGTGCAAGCCGCCGATATTTGCCGGATTCGATCGATCGTGGCTCCGACTGCCGCAACGGGCGCCACAGTGCTGTGCCGATAGCGGATCGCTGACCGGTGCGAACTTCCTGCATCATCGGGAGATGACTGCGCCCAGACCCCCGGTGGCTGCTGGGCGCACTTCAGCGAGCTCGACATCGCTGGATTCAGAAAGCTCGACCCTGGTCAAGAGGTCGACTTCGAGTGGCAGAAGCCGACTGGTCCGGTAGAGGGTAGCGACTCCGGTTCGGTGGCCTGGCGAACGGTCCCGAAGGTCCAGGCAACCGGCCACGCCCCACTGCGAGCTGCGCTGTGATGAACACCGACAGTTGGACCGAACGATGGCCAGAACACCCGGCCATCAGGACGTTACCCGCCGCGGTCAGTGCAGGGTGGACATCGGCAAGGCGTTGCCGCTCGGGCGTGGGGAAGCGGCGCGCGCCGATTACGTCGGCATGGGGGTGAACGTCTATCTGTCGGGTCTGCGGCCAGCGCCTCAAACGCATTGGTTTCAAATCCATTCTCTGCACTTCGCAAGTGCCCGGGCGGAGTGGTACCCGGATTGGGCGGCTTTTCAGAGGTCGAAGATTAGTTAGGGTGTTCGTCAACGGGCAACTGCGCTAGCCAGGCCGGCGACGCGGGCCGCGATACTCTCGCTGAGGTCACGGATCTCTGCGGCGAGGGTATCGCGGCTCTTCGTGTCCGACTCGTGCACGAACGTCGTCGATCCCATTGTGGCACCGCAGTATTCGACAATGCCGCGCTCGATCTGCGTTCGAAAGGCCTCGTACACACCGTGGCGCTCGAAACTCTCCGCGTCGTCGCCCGCAACGGGGATCAGATGGACGGTGAGTCGGTCCAGCTTCTTCACGAATTCGCTTCCCGGGGTGAATTCGTATGCCCACCCGCTGACGAAGACGCGATCGATCCAGCCTTTGAGTAGTGCGGGCATCGACCACCAGTACATCGGAAACACGAGAATCAGATGTTCTGCACGATCGATTCGTTTCTGCTCGGCTACCACGTCAGCAGGCGCAGACCCGTTGCCGCGGAACAGGTCCAGATCGGCTTCGGAGAATCGGGGATCGAAGTTCTCGACTCCCAGGTCGGCGATGTCAACTTCACCGCCCGTGGCGCGGATCGCGTCGGCGGTAGCTCGGGCGACATGCTGGGTCAGCGAGTCGGGATCGGAATGGGACACTACGACGAGTGCGGTCATGAGCGTTTCCTTCGGCGAGTGAGACGTCTATGTACCAAGAGTAGGTTACTATTCGTATATAGCGCAAGGAGGTGCCCGATGGCACGCACGAGACTGTCGCGGGCCGACAGATACGACCAGCTTGTGGAGGTGTCGTGGGCCCTGGTACGAGCAGAAGGCGCGGACGCGCTGACCCTCGGCCGGTTGGCCGAACGTGCAGGCGTCGCAAAACCGGTCGTCTACAGCCACTTTGCCTCCCGCGCCGCGCTGTTGGCCGCCCTCTTCAGCGAATTCGACGACCGTCAGACGGTGATGCTCGAGGAGTATCTCGAGGCCGCGGAGGAGTCACTGAATGGGCGCGCGAACGCCATCGCCAACTCGTACGTCGGATGCGCGCTGGCGCAGGGGCGTGAACTGACGGGTGTGCTCGCAGCGCTGGAGGGTTCGCCCGAGCTGGAGCAGGTCAAGCGTGAATCGGAGCACGTTTATTCCGAACGATGCCGGGAGATACTTGCCCCCTTCGGCACCACCGGTGGACTTGCGCAACCACCGATGACGGCGATATTCGGTGCTGCGGAGGCGCTCTCGCACGCGGCGGTAACGGGAGTGCTCTCGTCCGACGAGGCGAAAGGCGAACTCGCCGCGCTGATCGTCGCGGTGGTCGGCAGGACCTGACGTCACTGGCGTGTCTGGCGTTGCGCTAGGGCCGTCGTCCGAACCAGTCGAGGAGTCGGGTCTGCTGCGAAGCGTCGGGAGGCAATGTGAGACTCGGGCCCTCGCCGTACGCGCCGAAGGCGAGCATGTCGTCCAGATGGGTTCGACCACACGCGACAGCCCGGCGACCACAGGCGGGTCAAGAGTTTCATCGAGGCCCGCCGCACGAAGGAGGTCCCACAAGGTCGACGAGCCGGAACCGCAGGAACGCCTCGGCAGGGACGTCGCAGTTCGGGCCTGGAACTGGCTGTTCCGGTGGTGCGGCGGCGAAGGCCTCGGCCTGGTGTCGTGACGATTCGGCCACCGCAGCGACCGGGTCGTCTCCGAGCTGGTCATCTGCGAGCATGTTCCGGGCTTGTTCACGACCGACGCCGGCAAGCAGGAGCGCAGTGAAGCGATTTCCCACCACGACGTGCTCGACCAGGTCGCGCACCGAAATCTGTGACGGTGTGGGCAGGTCCCATGAGTCCACCGGCAGTTGGCGCACCACGCGCTCGAATTCGGCCGAGGCAGCGAGAATAAGTTCCACCTTTCGCACGGTAGCGGTCGTGGACTGGCTCCGGATAGGTGCGTCGTGGCGGATGTCCTTCTCGGGAACCACCAGCGGGACAGGCCGGCCGACAGCGCGCTGGCGGACAGGTGGTTCCGTAAGCGGATCGCTGACTGGTCACTGATCCTCAATCGGTGCCGTAGATGGATGGCCGTACTGCACATGGAGGTACTTCCCGGACCGGCCTGCGTTGTTGGTCTGTTCGCTTGAGCCAAAAGTGCTACCCGGCTGCGGCGGGACGTCCGTGCGGTTCTCACCGCGCGGGCCTGTGTAGTCGGCTCCGTAGTCGGCCTGTTCGCGGGAGGGTTCCTTCTCTGCCCTTCGTGTCCAGATCTGGAGTAAGTACCGCTCGGGGTATCCGGAGTCGGCTACCCAGCCGAAGGCGCGCACGAAAACCGTAGCCGGTCCTGGCTCAGTGAGAATTTCGTCGAGCTCGCCCAGGTCCGATCCGAAATCTCCGTCGAGAATCCGCTGGGAGCCGTTGTTGGTGTGATAGCTGGTCTCCGCTGTTCTGTCCCAATCCTGAGGCGATGGTGTGCCGGTCGGCGGACCATCATGTACCTCCACCGTCACCTGTACGGGTCCCCATCTGACTTCGGTGGTGATAGCCAGCACGCCCTGGCCAGGCTGCAGGAAACCCGCAGTCCCGTCGATCGTCGATGCTTGGGCCGCGAAAAGGTCGTCGAACAGGAAGAAGTTGCTGTTCTCGCTGTGGACCTGTCCACTGAGTCGTCGTCGCATCGTCGGCTCCTGTCTCCCGTTATCCGCTCCGTCAGGAACGGTGCCCATGATTCCGGCAGGTGATGACCAACTGTCGACCGTCGCATCCGCTCAGGGATCCGTTTTCGGAACAGGTCACCTGCGGGGTTACGCAGCTGCCACCATGATCAGATGTACGAGTCGACGTTCGAGCTTGTCGACCGGTTCGCGGCCGCCCTTCCACGATCCGAGGAGCTTGCACAACCGGTGGACTCGATCGTCCAGCAGTTGACCGCGCGGGTCGCACGGCTCGGGCGCATCGCACAGAGGATTGAGGCCAACTCCAGCAACGACACGCACGAAGTCCTCCAGAGTGTGCGCGCTGAGCTCAAGGCCACCGAAGCAGAGCTCCTCCACTGGCGAGTTGTCCTCGCGCGGCTTACCGGCAGCGAAGTGCCAGCCGATCCAGAACCCGTTCCCAAGGGAGAGTGGGTCGCTGAAGCACCGCACGACGAGTGAGGCGTCCGGTGACGGATCGGCTACCGGCCAGGTATGCGGAAACTAGCTGCATCGAACTCAATGCTCGTCATCTTCAGTCCGAACTCGGGGTAAGCCACCGTGACGTGGATTGTGCCTGTGGTGGGCACCGGGCTGAGGAAGTAATGCGCCCTCGTCTCGATGACACCCAGCTCGTGAACACGACCGCGAGAGTCTCCACCCCCGTAGAGCCATGGCTCGTTCGGATCGTCAGGGAAGTCGTCCGGTTTGAACGAGTTGGACAACACCGTGCCCCCATAAGCGCCGTGTTCACCACGAGAGGGTGAGACAGCAACGACCAGTCGAATTCTGGTCTTGTGGGCCTTGTCCGGCCTGATCCTGAAACCAAGATTGATGGTTTCTGTGTCGAACGGGATACCGGCGGTGGGGTCGGGGTCCGGTTCTCGGGCGACCAGATCAAAGCCCACCCCGTTCTCGTAGACCTTCACTCGGGTGAATTGGAGGTCGAGCCCGTTGTTTGTTCTGAACGGGATGGACAACGTCGGCTCATGGAGGACTGGATCCTCGTCCTCCGTTGTCAGGAAAGCGTCCGGTCGTTTCCGGAACTCCGGTACATCGCGGCGACCCGGTGGGCGTTGAGCCCGTTTGTCGCGTTGTTCTTGCTCCTCACGTTCCAGTTCGCGCTCAAGTTCTTTGTCCGAGATGGATTCGCCGACCAGTCGTAAGATCCGGGCGCTCCACACTAGGTGGGCAGTCCACCCAGGCGGTGGATCGCCAACGTAACCAAAGTTGATTCGCTTTCCAGACATGGCATCGATACTTGCATGTGCTAACCGATGAACAGCACAGATCGAACATCGACGACGTCGATCGCGAACGTCCGAAAGACGAACGGCGGATTCTGGCGGTCATCGCAACAGCAGTCGTTCCATCTCTTCGATGGGTGTGCGAAATTCTAGCCGTTTCCGGGGACGCTCATTGAGTTGCCGCGAGACCCACTCCAGGTCCGCTTTCGAGTGCACACTCAGGTCCGAACCTTTGGGGAAGTACTGACGGAGAATGCCGTTCGTATTCTCGTTGGTCCCCCGCTGCCAGGGTGCGTGTGGATCACAGAAGTAGATGTCGATCCCGGTGGCCGCGCTGACGCTCTTCCAGTCCCGCATCTCCGAACCCTGGTCCCA
>NZ_JBLWIT010000121.1:0-238754 GCF_048381435.1 Rhodococcus mengyinensis
AGAACATCACGCCGCCGATCATCACCCGCGGTGAGGGCGCCCGGATCTGGGACACCGCCGGCAAGAGCTACCTCGACGGGCTGTCCGGGTTGTTCGTCGTCCAGGCCGGGCACGGCCGCACCGAGCTCGCCGAGGCCGCCGCCAAGCAGGCCGAACAGCTCGCGTTCTTCCCGCTCTGGTCCTACGCCACCCCACCGGCGATCGAACTCGCCGAACGCCTCGCCGGCTACGCCCCCGGCGATCTGAACCGGGTCTTCTTCACCACCGGCGGCGGCGAGGCCGTCGAAAGCGCCTGGAAACTGGCCAAACAGTACTTCAAGAAGGTCGGCAAACCCGGCAAACACAAGGTCATCTCCCGCTCCATCGCCTACCACGGCACCCCGCAGGGCGCCCTCGCCATCACCGGCATCCCCGCCCTGAAGGCCCCGTTCGAACCGCTCACCCCCGGCGCGTTCCGGGTCCCGAACACCAACATCTACCGCGCCCCCGAACCGCTCGGCTCGGACCCGAAGGCGTTCGGGATCTGGGCCGCCGACCGGATCGCCGAGGCCATCGAATTCGAGGGCCCGGACACCGTCGCCGCCGTCTTCCTCGAACCGGTGCAGAACGCCGGCGGCTGCTTCCCGCCCCCGCCCGGTTACTTCGAGCGGGTCCGGCAGATCTGCGACGACTACGACGTGTTGCTGGTCTCGGACGAGGTGATCTGCGCGTTCGGCCGGATCGGGTCGATGTTCGCCTGCGACGACTTCGGGTACGTGCCCGACATCATCACCTGCGCCAAGGGCCTGACCTCCGGGTACTCGCCGATCGGGGCGATGATCGCCTCGGACCGGCTCTTCGAACCGTTCGCCGACGGCACGTCGATGTTCGCGCACGGCTACACCTTCGGCGGGCACCCCGTCTCGGCGGCGGTGGCGTTGGCGAACCTGGACATCTTCGAACGCGAGGGCCTCAACGCCCACGTCGCCGAGCAGGCACCGGCGTTCCGGGCCACCCTCGACAAGCTCACCGACCTGCCGATGGTCGGGGACGTGCGCGGGGAAGGCTTCTTCTACGGCATCGAGCTGGTCAAGGACAAGGCCACGAAGGAGTCGTTCACCGACGACGAGGCCGAACGGATCCTGCACGGGTTCCTCTCCACCGCCCTGTTCGACGCCGGCCTGTACTGCCGTGCCGACGACCGCGGCGACCCGGTCATCCAACTCGCCCCACCCCTGATCTGCGGGCAGACCGAATTCGACGAAATCGAACACATCCTCCGCAGCGTCCTCACCGAAGCCTGGACCCTGCTGTGAACCACCAGGACCTTCCCGGGATGTACGTCGGCGGCCGCTACCGGGACGGCCGAGCGGCCGAGCGGTACGAGGTGCTCGATCCGGCCACGGGCGAGGTGATCTCCTCCCGCACCGAGGCGTCGGTGGACGACGTCGACGACGCGGTCGCCACCGCGAAGACCGCCTACGCGGAATGGTCGACGACGAGCCCGGGCGAGCGTTCCGCCGTCCTGACTCGATGGGCCGCCGAGCTCACGGAGATGTCCGACGACATCGCACGCACCGAAACCCGGCAGACGGGCAAACCGATCAAACTGTCGACCGAGTTCGACGTTCCCGGGTCGATCGACAACGTGTCGTTTTTCGCCGGCGCGGCCCGCAACCTGGAGGGAAAGGCGTCGGGCGAGTACTCCCCCGACCACACGTCCACCATCCGCCGTGAACCCGTCGGGGTGATCGGCTCGATCGCGCCGTGGAACTATCCGCTGCAGATGGCGGCGTGGAAGATCCTGCCCGCGGTCGCCGCAGGCAACACCATCGTGCTCAAACCGGCGGAGATCACTCCCCTCACGTCGCTGCTGTTCGCGGAGGCCGCGTCCCGAGCCGGAATGCCGGACGGCGTCGTCAACGTGATCACCGGCCGCGGCGTGACGACCGGCTCGTCGCTGGTGTCGCACCGGGACGTGAGCATGGTGAGTTTCACCGGCTCGACACCCGTGGGACGGCAGATCGCGGGCGCCGCGGCGGGCAAACGACTCCACCTGGAACTGGGCGGGAAGGCCCCCTTCGTGGTGTTCGACGACGCCGATCTCGAGGCCGCGATCAACGGAGCCGTCGCCGGTGCCCTCATCAACTCGGGCCAGGACTGCACCGCGGCCACCCGCGCCTACGTGCAGCGGCCGCTGTACGACGACTTCGTCGCGGGAGTGGCATCGCTGATGGACACCGTCCGACTCGGTGACCCGTCCGATCCCGGCACCGACATGGGTCCGTTGGTGTCGCGGCGACAACAGCAGCACGTCGCCGGGTTCATCGAACGCGCCCGCGACACCGGGGCGAAGATCGTCCGCGGCGGATCCGTCCCCGGGGGCGACCTCGCGTCCGGCTTCTACTACGAGCCGACGCTCGTCGTGGGTGCCGACCAGTCCAGTGAGATCGTGCAGCGGGAGATCTTCGGCCCGGTTCTCGTCGTCCTGCCGTTCGAAAACGATCCGGACGGAATCGCGCTCGCCAACGACACCGACTTCGGGCTGGCGGCGTCCGCGTGGACACGGGACCTGTACCGGGCCCAGACCGCCTCCCGCGACATCGCCGCGGGCTGTGTGTGGATCAACGACCACATCCCGATCCTCAGCGAGATGCCCCACGGCGGGTACAAGGCGTCCGGTTACGGCAAGGACATGTCGACGTATTCGCTCGACGAGTACACCAACGTCAAGCACGTCATGTCCGACATCACCGGAACCGCCAGGAAGGACTGGCACCGGACGGTGTTCGGCGACCGACGATGAGCCCGGTCGCCGGGACGGCAGCTCGTGTGCCGTCCCGGCGACAGCGGCGGTTCTGCCAAGTCGCGCCCCGCGCGCGACTACGCTGACGAACAGGCGCGTTCGCTTCAGCTGAAAGGCAGAGACGATGCATGTGACCCCGTTCGCCTGGATTGTGACGATCATCGTGATCGTCGCGCTGCTCGCGTTCGACTACTTCTTCCACGTCCGCCACGCGCACATCCCGACGCTGAAGGAAGCGGCCATCTGGTCGTCGATCTACGTCGGCCTCGCGCTGCTCTTCGGCGTCGCGGTCCTGATCTTCGGCGGCGTCGACATGGGTTCGGAGTACTTCGCCGGCTACGTCACGGAGAAGGCGCTGTCCGTCGACAACCTCTTCGTCTTCCTCATCATCATGTCCAGCTTCCGGGTGCCGCGCGAAGATCAGCAGAAGGTCCTGCTGTTCGGCATCGTGTTCTCGATTTTCGCCCGGACCGCGTTCATCTTCCTCGGCGCCGCGCTGATCAATTCGTTCGCGTGGGTGTTCTACTTCTTCGGCCTGATCCTGCTGATCACCGCCGGCAACATGCTGCGACCCGAGACCGAGGATTCGCACTCGGCCGACAACTTCATCATCCGGATCGCGAAGAAGTTCATGCACACCACCGAGCACTACGACGGCGACAAACTCTTCACCGTCGAGAACGGCAAGCGGGCGATGACGCCGATGCTGCTGGTGATGGTTGCGATCGGCGGCACCGACATCCTGTTCGCGCTCGACTCCATTCCCGCGATCTTCGGCCTCACCCAGAATGTCTTCGTCGTCTTCACGGCCACCGTGTTCTCGCTGATGGGTCTGCGGCAGCTGTACTTCCTGCTCGACGGTCTCCTCGACCGCCTGATCTACCTGTCGTTCGGACTGTCCGCGATCCTCGCGTTCATCGGGGTCAAGCTGATCCTGCACGCGCTGCACGAGAACAACCTGCCGTTCGTCAACGACGGCGAACCGGTGAACGTCATCGAGATCAGCACGTTCGTGTCGCTGGCCGTCATCATCGGCATCCTCGTGATCACCGTGGTCGCGTCGCTCACCAGCAAGAAGGGCAGGGCGCAGTCCGCGATCGCCGGTGCCCGGCGGCACGCGATCAACTACCTCGACCTCGACTACACCGCCGACCTGGCAGAGCGCGAACGCATGTATGACAAGTTGCTCAATGAGGAGGAACAGCTCAAGAAGCTCGACCCGAAGTTCAAGAAGATGGTCCGCGAAGAAACCGCACTCATGGACCTCATCAAACGTTCCCACCAGGAGCACGACGCGTTCCTCAAACAACATTAGGTGAACTCACAGAAGCGCCCACCGAGTCGGCGGGCGCTCCTGTGACTCGTGCCCCATCCCCATGAAGGCACGCGCCGCGACTACCTCCTCCTCATCCGCATTCCGCCGTCCGCCATGCCCATGGCGGTGATACCGAGACCCAGCAGACAGACGACGATGCCGCAGATCACGTTCGACCAGATCATTCCCGCCGTGGTGGTTACTCCGACGACCAGCCACGGGCTGACGATCATCCACAGACCCAGCAGCGGCGCGACGAACGCCATGCCGTGCGTGCGGGAGTAGGCCGACGTGAAACCGACGGCGAGCAGTGCCACCGCAACACCCGACAACAGGTTGCACATCGCCAGGCCCGACTGGCTCGCGAACCCGACAATCCACGGCGATGCCGCCATGTAGAGGCCCGCCATGAACATCAGGCCCTCGGTGACCTGCGTCATCGGCTGTTCCGAGACTCGGTCGTAGCGAGCCCGCAACTCGGCGATATCAGGGTGTCTCTCGATCGACATACCTGGTGTCGTCATCACCCACCTCCTTGAAAAGAGAACCAATCCCTACCGAAGGGGGTGCCCCGAACTTGGCAGGGCAAACCAGCGATAACCAGGTAATTTTTGCGAGTTTGTGCTACCGACCAGTCCCCACGGACCGCGGCGCCCTTGGGCAAGCGTCCAGGGGCGGGCATACTCGAATTGTGTGGTGGATTGCCTGGGTCGCGTTGGTGTGGATAGCGCTGTCGGTGCCGCTCGCGATCCTCATCGGGAAAGCGATACGGCAGAAAGACCTGCACGAACTGCCCGCCAAAGAGGACGCGACGAGTAAGAACGACCCTCCCGACCGAACGGTCGCATGACCGCGCCCCACCGGGTGCGTTCCCGCTGCAGCTTGGAAGAATGACGGGATGGCGCTGCCCTTCTATCCACTCGTGTTCATGAACCTGTTGTTTGCGGCGACCACCCTGTGCCTTGCACGACCCTCCCGCGCAGCCGCCGCAGCCACCGTCGCTGCCGCCGTGCTGTGGATATTCGGCAACGGTCCGCTCGAGGGCGGCATCCTATGGAAACTCAACTCGTCGCACGGCTTAACTGTGTCCGACCTGCTGTCGGCGGTCGCACTCGGAATCGCGATCTGGGGGTTCCACCAAGCTGGATGGTGGAACCCGCTACCGAGGCGCTCTCGACGCCTCGTCCACAAACGGTTCTGAAGCACCCGACGACTCACTGCTCTTCGATCACGCGCCGCCGCGATGCATTTCCGCAGGTATGACCGCCGATTCGCGTATCCGCGACCGGACACGGGCGGTGACCTGCCAGATCAGGGTGGTGTCGTGGACGCTGATGCACGGCACGCCGAGCGCACGGGCGTGCTGAACGGCAGCCAACTCCTTCGGCGAACAACGTCCGTCCAGGATGTCCTCGGTGACGATGACGCAGAGCACGTCACCCTCGAGTTCGCGGATCGGTTCCATTCCGTGGAGGGCCACCCATTGCCGGACCATCGCCCACTGCGATACATCGTTGTAGCGGGTGGGATTGCCGACGAACAACACGCGGCGAGACCGCCGGGCTCGGGCGACCTCGATACTGGAGATGGGTGACATGCCGAAGGCTCCTGTCCACGTGAACGGCTGATCCCGGTACGGGACAACTCTCTCCCGGCGCGGCGCCGACGTCTGTCCCCCGATCAGGCGGTGCATCGGATGAATCTCGACTCCCCCGGTCAGGGGACACCCCGCACGTGAGTGGCACAGTGTGCTCGGGTGCGCATCGGCACTCACATGGGAGGTTGCATGATCACTGTTCTGTGCTGCCGCGGCATCGGTGAGGATCGGGGCGTCAACATGCTCACCAACACGACACAATTGCTGGATCCCGCACGGTTCGTCGTCAAGCAGGTTCCGTGGGAGGCAAGTTACGGACCGGTGCCCGATCCGGGTGGTTCGGCGTTCGACAAGGCACTGTCCGAAGGACGCACGCTCTTGTTGCGGATGATCGCGGAGGACCCGAATCCCGTTGTTCTGCTCGGCTACTCGGGAGGCGCTGCGCTCGCCGGCAACGTGGCAGCCGAGGTGGGGCGGGGCCTGTACCCTGCCCTGGACGTTCGCGGGGCCGGTCTGATCGCCGATCCGCTGCGGCCTGCGTCTCCGGACCTGCCGGGCTGGGGTATCGCGGGGCAACGCCCGATCACGGGGATGCCCGTGTGGCAGATCGCCGACCCGTTGGACGTCATCTGCTGCTGTCCCGGCAACTCGCCGCTGCGCACGTTCGCGGACCAGTCGGCGGCCTTCTCACTCGCCGATCCGGCGGCATGGGTGGCGGAGCTCCTCGTCCGGCTCCGTACCCGCCGGTGGCAGGCGGTGATTCTGAACTGGTGGCGCCCGTGGACGGTGTGGCAGCAATACGCCGAGGCCATCGACGACGTGAACGGCTACCTGTTCCGGGGCGACCACACCAGTTACCGGGTGCGGCTCGCCCCGGGCACCGACCGGACCTACTGCGCGCTGCTCGCGGATCGCGTCAACGAACTGACCGAGTGAGTGTGCCCGCGCAGGCGGAGTGCATCAGGGATTCTCGGGTGTCTGTTCCTCGTTTCCCGGCGGATCCTCGCCCTCGGCCTCGGGATCTTCTCCCTCGACCGGCGGCTCGGTCTCCTCGACGGGAGGCTCCTCCTCGGCCACCGGCGGTTCCTCTTCGGCCACGGGTGGCTGCTCGGATGCGGCGGGCTGCTCGACCGCCGGCGGAACCACTGCAGGCGGCGGTACCACCGGCGGCGGTTGCTGCTGGCCTGCGACCGGAGCCTGCCCACCCCCGCCGGAACCGCCCTGCCCGGTCCCCGACGAACCGCCGCCGCCTCCGTTCGACTCGGGCGCGACAGCCGGCGGTGCGAGCTCCGACGTCGGCGGAGTGGTCGTGGCGGCGGCGGGTGTCGCCTTTGTAGTCGAGCTGGACGTTTCGGACGTCGGCGTCGGTTCGCCGTCGGACCCGCAGGCCGACAGCGTCAGGAGCGCACAACTTGCCGCGATAACCACCGAGCGTTTCAAGGACCGTCTCCTTCGTTCGAGTATCTATCGATCGAACGGAACATACGGTCCGTTTGGTACGTTTCGGCGTTTTTGCGAGGAATCGTCACCCTTTCGACACGAACGGCGGCTCAGCTCTGCGCGTTTCTGCGCGCCGCACGCTTGGCCCAGGCATTGCGGACCATCGACAGCGGCGTCGGCGGCACCCAGCCCAGCTGGACCGCCTGACCGAGGTCGTCCCGGGTGGCCCAGTGCTCGATGACGCGGCCGTCTTCGACGCGCAACCAGTGCGACTGGTTGACCGCCAACGATCGCCCCGTGGGCGCGAACACCTGATCGATCGATCCCTGCTCGTCGTAGACGACGAAGGGTCCGACGTGCCTGCCCTTCATGATCGTGTAGACGACGGCGAGGTCGCCCTCGACGACGACATACTCGACGTCGAACCGCAGCTCGGCGAACGCGGAGCGCAGCCACACCGCGGTAGCGTAGAACGCGTCGGGTCCACGCCCTCGCGTCCGCGGGGGTTCCGTCGCGCTCTCCCGGTTGAATGCGTCCGAGTGGACGACGGAGTCGAAATCGGCGCGGCTTCCGTTCGCCATGATCTCCATCGCGCGAACTGCGAGGGATTTCACTTGCTCCGACGGGGCCGGTTCCTCCATGTTCACGGTGCACTCCGCAACAGTCGGTGGGAACTCTCAGTATTCGACCGCCATCGACTGGAAGTCAACGACCTGATGCAGGTCCGTTCGGTACAGGATTTCCGCGCGCCTCAGCAAAACCGCCGTCGACGGCGGTACCGTCGGGGAGGTGATGGGACTGCCTGATGCGATCTCGGCCTGCTTGTTCGATCTCGATGGTGTGCTCACGGCAACGGCGGTGCTGCACCGGAAGGCGTGGAAACGCACGTTCGACGAGTTCCTGAAGCATCGCGAGGGCGCCAACTTCCGGCCGTTCACCGACCAGGACTACTACGACTACGTCGACGGACGTCCCCGCGCCGACGGGGTCCGGACCTTTCTCACGTCCCGCAGCATCACGTTGCCGGAGGGATCGCCGGACGATCCACCCGGCGCCGAGACCGTGAACGGTGTCGGGAACAGCAAGAATCGGCTGCTGCTGAAAGTCATCGAGGAAGAGGGCGTCAGCCCCTACCCCGGTTCGGTCCGCTACATCAGCGCGGCGTACGACGCCGGCCTGAAGATCGCCGTGGTCACGTCGTCCGCGAACGGCAAGGCCGTCCTCGACGCGGCCGATCTCAGCCGCTACGTGCACGTCCGCATCGACGGGGTGGTGATCAGCGAGCAGGGCCTCCGCGGGAAACCCGCGCCGGATTCGTTTCTCGCGGCCGCCCGCGCCCTCAACGTGCATCCCGATCAGGCGGCCGTGTTCGAGGATGCCCTGTCCGGAGTGGAATCGGGACGGGCAGGCGAATTCGGCTACGTGGTCGGGGTGAATCGGAACGATCAGGCCGAGGCGTTACGCGAACACGGCGCCGACGTGGTGGTGAACGACCTGGCCGAACTTCTGGAAAGGTGAGCATGGACGACACGGGCTACGAGATCTCGCCGTGGCAGCTGCGCTGGCGCGGACTGGATCTGGAGGCACTGCACGCCACCGAATCCACCTTCGCACTGTCCAACGGACACATCGGGATTCGTGGCACGTTCGAGGAGGGTGAACCGCGCGGTCTCCCCGGCACCTACCTCAACGGGTTCTACGAGCAACGTCCCCTGCCGTACGCGGAGGCGGGTTACGGCTACCCCGAAGACGGGCAGACCGTCGTGAACGTGACCGACGGCAGCATCATCCGGCTGCTCGTGGAGGACGAGCCCATGGACATGCGGTACGGGAGTGCACCGGCGCACGAGCGCGTCCTCGACTTCCGCTCGGGCACCCTGCGCCGCACCACCGAGTGGACGTCGCCGACCGGACGCCGCGTGCGAATCCATTCGGAACGACTCGTCTCGTTCACCTCACGCGCGGTCGCCGCCATCCACTACGAGGTCGAGCCACTCGACGGGGACATCGAACTCGTCCTGCAGTCGGATCTGCTCGCCAACGAACACATCCCCGCCCGCACGGACGACCCGAGAGTCGCTGCCGCCCTGGACACTCCATTGGTCTCCGATTTCGCTGCCGCCCACGACTTCAGGGCGGTACTCGCCCACCACACGCGTGCGTCGGGACTGCGCATGGCCGCGGGGATGGACCACGAGGTCGACTACCCCGCCAACGGGCGGTGCAGCATCGAGACCGAAGAGGATCTGGCCCGGCTCACCGTGGCCGTCGACATCCCCCAGGGTGAGCGCCTGAAGGTGACGAAATATCTGGCGTACGGATGGTCGGCGCGGCGGTCGACTCCGGCCCTGCGCGGCCAGGTGGAGGGGGCGCTCGCCGGAGCACTCGAAACCGGCTGGGACACCCTGCTGAAACGCCAGCGCGAGTATCTCGACGCCTTCTGGGAGACGGCGGACGTCGAGATCGACGGCGACGCGGAACTGCAGCAGGCGGTGCGGTTCGCGCTGTTCCACGTGCTGCAGGCCGGTGCCCGCGGTGAGTCTCGTGCGATCCCGGCGAAGGGCCTGACCGGGCCCGGGTACGACGGTCATGCGTTCTGGGACACCGAGTCATTCGTCCTCCCCCTGCTCACGTACACGGTGCCGGACTCGGCCCGCGACGCACTGCGCTGGCGGCACTCCACGCTCGACAAGGCGAAGAACCGCGCCGTACAACTGGGGCAGGCAGGCGCCGTGTTCCCGTGGCGCTCGATCAACGGCGAAGAATGCTCCGGCTACTGGCCCGCGGGAACCGCGGCCTTCCACGTGGGTGCCGATGTCGCCGCTGCCACGTCCCGGTATCTGGCCGCGACCGGGGACGAGGAGTTCGAAGCCGAATGCGGCGTCGAACTGCTCGTGGAGACCGCCCGGCTGTGGACGTCGCTCGGCCACCACAATGCGCAGGGCGAGTTCCGAATCGACGGCGTCACCGGGCCGGACGAGTACACCGCCGTCGCCGACAACAACGTGTTCACCAACCTCATGGCGCAGAAGAATCTGCACGACGCGGCGGCCGCCTGCGAGCGACGCCCCGGCCTGGCGCGCGAACTCGGTGTGGACGACGAGGAAGCAGCGCTCTGGCGAGACGCCGCCGAGCACATGCGCATTCCGTTCGACGACGCTCTCGGCGTCCACCAGCAATCCGACGCCTTCACGCACCACGCCGAGTGGGACTTCGAAGGCACACCACCCGAGCACTATCCGCTGCTGCTCCACTACCCGTACTTCGATCTCTACCGCAAGCAAGTGGTGAAGCAGGCCGACCTGGTGTTGGCGATGTATCTTCGCGGCGATGCCTTCACGGACGAACAGAAGATCGCCAATTTCGCCTACTACGAGGCCCTGACGGTTCGGGATTCGTCCCTGTCGGCGTGTGTGCAGTCCGTGATGGCAGCCGAGGTCGGGCAACTTCAACTCGCCTACGACTACCTCGCCGAGGCCGCCCTGACCGATCTCCACGACCTCCATGCCAACGTGGAGAACGGATTGCACATCGCCTCACTCGCCGGGACGTGGATGGCGTGCGTCGCGGGATTCGGTGGAATGCGCGACCACGGCGGCAACATTTCGTTCGCACCGCGGATACCACCGCAGCTGGTCAATCTGTCGTTCCGGATGACGGTGCGGGGTAGCCAGATCCACGTGGACGTCCGCGCCAAGACCGCGACCTACCGGCTGCTGTCCGGCGAACCTGTTCAGCTCGCCCATCACGGTAGCCCGTTCACTCTCGACTCCTTTCCGGTGACGCGGCCGATCCCGGAACTGCCAATTGCCGCGCCTGTGCGGCAACCGTACGGGCGGGCACCCGCGCGCCGGGGCGGCTGAACCGGGACTCGACTACACCGTCGCGGCTGGGTGCGGTTCCAGGTAGTCGCGGTAGGCATCCTGGCCGCGGGTCCCCTCGCGCGCACCCACCAGCACTCCGCCGAGGATCGTCGCGCCGACGCCGCGCAGGTTGTCGGCAGCCTCGGCAAGGTGCTGACGCTTCGTCTTGCCGTATCGGGCCACGATCAGCGCACCATCCGAGATCGCGGACAGAGCCGCGGAATCGGTGACCGGGAGCAGCGGGGCGCCCGCGAACACCACGTAGTCGAAGCGGTCTCGCAGGGTAGCCACGACCGATCTCGCAACAGCGGAGCCGAGAAGCTCGCTGGGATTCGCCGGCAGCGGCCCGGACGGTAGCAGAGACAGATTCTCGTACGTCGTGGTGCGAATTGCTTCCGCCAGATCGGCTTCGCCACGCAGCACCGAACTCAGTCCTGCGCCGGATGTACCCCGGATTCCCAGCGTCGACGCCACCAGCGGTTTCCGGAGGTCCGCCTCCACGACGCACACGCTCTGGCCCGCCGCCGCCAGGGCGACACCGAGATTGAGCGCAGTCACGTCCGACTCCTCGCCCGGTGACGGGCTGGCAACGACGATGACGTGCGGGGGGTTCGCCGCATCGGCGAACTGCAGATTGGTGCGCAGCTGCCGGTGAGCCGCTCCCACCGGGGACGTCGCATCCGACAGATCCACGACGGCACCGGACGATCCCGCACCGTCCGGGATGGCGCCGACCAGTTGAGCGCCGATCTGTCCCTCGGCCGCTCGCCGGTCCTTCACCGTCGCGTCGAGCCAGTCGCGGATCACCGCGAGCGCGATGCCGAGAAGGAGTCCGACGGCGAGGCCGAGCACCACGTTCCGGTTCTCCGACGTGGGCAACGCCTCGGTGGGTACCGTCGCATTCTGCTCGATGGACACCCGCGCAGGCTTCGGATCGGGATCCTCCATGGTGATCGAGTACCCCGACTCCGCGGTAGCGGGGCTTGCCAGGACCTGCGGCGGCTGCGCTTCTTTGTTCGCCGCCGCGGCCTCGATGTCGGTCGTCGCCAGTTCGTCCATCATCGACACGAACTGCTTCGACAGCGTGTCGGCGATGTCGCGTGCCCGTTCCGGCGAGGTGTCCTGAACCTTCACGTGCAGCAACAGTTCGGGCACCGGCGTCGCTTTCACGTTCGCGACGAGTTGGGCCGGTGTCATGTCGAGATCGAGTTCGTCGATCGTCCGTTGCGCCAGCTTCTTCCCGGTCAGCAACTCGGCGTACGTGGCGAGGCGGGGCTGGGTGGACGAGACGTACAGCAACGTCGAGGTCTGGTACAAGGGCTTCGTGAACAGCGTCGGAATGAACGCGCCCAGCGTCACCACCACCGCGGTGACCGCGACGATCTTCCAGCGCTCCTTGACGATGCGCACATAGTCCTGGATGTCCACTTACACCCTCTCTTTCCGTTTCACTTCACGTTCACGCAGTACCGCTCCGACCACTTTCAACGCCGCCTGGGACGTCATGTGCCAGTGCCCGCTGTCGACGACGTGCTCACTGATGCTCCCTACAACGTAGGGCTCCCAGCCCGTCACCGCGCGATTGGCGCTCGAAGTTTCCTGCCCCGCCGCGAAGAACAGGACGTCACCGTGGAAGACGCGGGGTACGTGCGTCCTCGTCAACTCGTGGTGTCGTCCGGCTCCGCCGATCAGTCTGTGGAGATGGGCCGGGGTGATCGCCGACAGCGGCCCACCCAGCCTGCCCAGGAGGTTCACCGCGGCTTCGGGGGTGAGATCCGCGACGGGGAATGGCAGGGAGTCCTCGAAACCCAGTCCGGCGAGCAAGTCCTCGGCACCGACGGGAAGCGCTTCAGACGCAGTGTGCTCCGTACGGCTGTCGAGCATGACCAGAGTCGCGACTTCTTCACCGAGCGATTGGAGTTGGACGGCCATCGCATGCGCCAGCACCCCGCCGAGGGACCAGCCCAGAAGGTGATACGGCCCCTCCGGCTGTACGGTGCGGATCTCCTCGACATACCGGGCCGCGAGTTCGTCGAGTGACGAGGGCGACGGTCCGGCAGCCGTGACGGCGGGCGACTGAATTCCGTAGATCGGGTGTTCCGGATGCAGATGCGAGGCCAGACCCGAATAGCACCAGGACAAGCCCACGATGGGATGGACGCAGAACAGGGGTGGGCGTGTGCCCACCGTACGAATCGGGAAGATGACACCGAGTGCCTCGTCCTCGTCGGATTCGGGCGAGTCCATGCGCTGCCCGATCGAGTGTGGCGTCGGATCCGACATCAGCGTGCGCAGCGGAACCGCCACCCCGGTCTCGGCTTCCAGCCTGTTCAGCACCCGCACTGCCAGAAGTGAGTTGCCACCCAGTTCGAAGAAGTTGTCGTCGGCACCGACCCGGTCGATACCGAGTGCCTCGCCGAAAGCTGTCGCAACGGCGACCTCGGAGGCGGTCTGCGGGGTTCGATACGCACGGGCCTCGAACCGCGGCGACGGCAACGCCTTGCGGTCGAGTTTCCCATTGGGGCCCAGTGGAAACTCCTCGAGCACGACGATTCTGGTAGGCACCATGTATGACGGCAGGGCGCGCCTCGCCGTCGCCTTGATCAGATCTGGATCCAGTGCTCGTCCTGCTGCGGCCCGCACGTAACCGACGAGGTGCTCCCCCGCGCGAACATCGTCGACCAGGACTACCGCTGCTCGCGACACCCCTTCCGCGCGTTCCAGCACCGCCTCGATTTCACCGAGCTCGATCCTCAGGCCTCGCAACTTCACCTGAAAGTCCGTGCGACCCAGGTGTACCAGTCGTCCCGATCCGTCCCACTTCACGAGGTCTCCGGTGCGATACATCCTGCTTCCGGCGGGCCCGAAGGAATTGGCGACGAAACGGCCCGCCGTGAGGTCGCCCCGGCCGACGTACCCTCGGGCGAGCTGGGCGCCCGCGAGATACAGCTCGCCCGCAACACCTGCGGGCACGGGCCGAAGACGCGTGTCGAGCACAAAGACCTGTGTGTTCCAGACCGGACCCCCGATCGGCACCTGGGCTTCCGGCCGGCCGACGATCTCATTTGCCGTGGTCGTCACGGCCGCCTCGGTGGGACCGTACGTGTTGTGGAACGCCCCGGGTGCGAACGCCAGAACGTTGGTTGCGAGCGCGGGTGACAGTTCCTCGCCGCCGGCGAAGACATGGCGCACGGAGGTGAGGCAATCACCGTGGCCATCCGCGAGGAAGGCTGCCAGGACCGAGGGGACGAAGTGCACCATGGTTATTCGACGATTCCGGATCACCGAGGCGAGATAGTCGACGTCGCGGTGGCCCCCGGGTCGCGTCACCACAAGCTGTGCACCCACACACAGCGGGAGCAGGCACTCCCAGACAGACACGTCGAACGTGGACGGTGCCCGCAGAATGCCTCGATCGTCTGCGGTGACGTCGTACTCGCTTCGGAGCCAGTGCAGCTGATTCACGATGGCGCGGTGGCTCACCGTCACGCCCTTGGGTGTGCCGGTCGAGCCGGACGTGAACATCGTGTACGCGATGTTGTCCGGGCGCAACGGCGCCAACCGGTCCGCGTCGGAGATCCGGTTCGGGCTGGATCCGGACAGGTCGGCAGTGTCGATCTCGATGTGAGGGACACCGGGCGTTGACGGCAACCCGACCGTCGACTTGGTCACGATCAGCCTCGGCGCCGACGCCTCGATCACGGCGGCGATGCGTTCGCCGGGATGCTCCGGGTCGACCGGTACGTATCCGGATCCGGCCTTCAGGATCGCTAGTGTCGCCACGACCAGTTCGAGTGAACGCTCGACGGCCAACGCCGCCAGCGTGTCCGGTCCGATACCGTGGCCGATGAGAAGTCGCGCGCACCGGTTCGCACGCTCGTCCAGTTCGGCGTACGTCATGACCTGACCCTCGAAAGCCAGAGCGATCGCGTCGGGGGCACGCCGAACCTGGACGTCGAACAGGTCGACCACCGTTTGGGGCCGGATCTGCACCGCAGTGCAATTCGGCCGCACGAGGATGTCGGACGTTTCCGTCTCCGTGAGCAGGCCGATGTCACCCACACTGCTCGTGGGGTCTGTCGCGAAGGCGTCGAGGAAGTGCTCGAACAGCCGGGCCATTCGCTCGGCTGTCTTCGCGTCGAACAGATCCGTCGCGTAGGTGAGCCGGCCCGACAATCCGGCGCCCCTCCCCTCCCCGTCGTATCGATCGGACAGGGAGAAGTCGAGATCGAACTTGGTGACGGCGGCGTCGAAGTCCACCGGAGACAGCGTCAGTCCGGGCAACTCCCAGGTCGCCTCGACCTGGTTCTGAAACGCGAGCATGACTTGGAACAGCGGCGAAAACGATTGCGAACGAGTCGGGTTCATCCGTTCGACCAGCTGCTCGAACGGCACCTCGGAATGTGCCAGTGCACCGAGGTCGGTCTCCCGGACGTGCTCGAGCACGTCGGACAGTGACTCGTCGAGATCGATCCCGGTGCGCAGAACGAGAGTGTTGACGAACATCCCGACGAGTTCGTCGAGTTCCCGCTCACCTCGGCCGGCGACCGCCGTGCCCAGCGCGACATCCGACGACCCCGACAGGCGGGCCAGAAGAACCGCAAGTGCGGAGTGGACGACCATGAACAGCGTCGCATTGTGCTGCTGCGCAACCAGAGTGAGACTTCGATGAGTCTCTGCGCTGACGTTCAGCCGCACAGTCGCACCCCGGTACGAGGCCACGGACGGGCGAGGCCGGTCGGTGGGCAGGTCGATCACGTCGGGAGCCCCGGCGAGGGCACGTGTCCAATAGTCCAGCTGCCATGCCGCCCGGGAATGGGGATCGTCGCCGGAACCGAGTGTCTCACGTTGCCACAGAGCGAAGTCCGCGTACTGGACGGGGAGCGCGGTCCACGTCGGTGCGACTCCACGGGCGCGTGCGTCGTAGGCCATGGCGACATCACGTGCCAGGGGCGCGAGAGAGAAGCCGTCGGCACTGATGTGATGAACCGCCATCACGAGAACGTGTTCGCGCTCGCCCACCTTCAGGAGTCGGCCACGAACCGGAACGTCGGCGGTCAGGTCGAAGCCGGCCGACAGGAACGAGAGCACCTCTCCGTCGACGGAACGCTGTGGGACCTCCACGGGCGTGAGATCCAGATGCACCTCACCGACAGGCAGGACCACCTGAGCGGGAACCCCGTCTAGGGCGGGGAAAACGGTGCGCAGCGATTCGTGGCGACCGAGCAGGTCACGTGCCGCGCGCCGGAGCGCGTCGACGTCCAGTGCGCCGGTCAATCGCACCGCGAGCGGGAGGTTGTAGACGGGCGACTCCGGATCCACCCGATTGAGGAACCACAGCCTCTGCTGCGCTGGTGACAACGGAATCCGGTCCGGCCGGTTACCCGCGACGAGGGGAACCCGGCGGCCGGTTCCTGCCTCGGCTTCGACCCTCGTCGCCAACGCCTCAACCCGAGGCGCCTCGAACAGCATGCGCACCGGAATGTGCGCATCGACAGCCGCGCCCAGCCTGGCCGCCACTTGCGCTGCGATCAGCGAATTGCCGCCGAGCGCGAAGAAGTCGTCGCCCAGACCGACGGACTCGAGGCCGAGCACCTCCGCGAAGACTTCGGCCACCACCTGTTCCACCACCGAATTCGGTGCCCGGAACTCGTGGGATTCCAGCACCGGCACCGGGAGCGCGTCCAGGTCCGTCTTTCCCGAAGCGGTAAGGGGGAACCCGTCGAGAATCACAATCGTGGTGGGAACCAGGTAGGACGGCAGGACCTGCGCGAGTGATTCACGGACCCCCTCGACGTCGAGGGGACCGCGCGGCACCACATACGAAACGAGGGCGTCGACGCCGATCGCGTTGGGACGAGACACCGTCACGGCGCTCTCGACGTCCGCGACGCGAGCGATCGCGACATCTATCTCACTCGGCTCTATCCGGACCCCGCGAATCTTGACCTGCCTGTCGACACGCGCGACGAAGGACAGTCGGCCGTCGGCGCGCCGATGCACCAGGTCCCCCGTCCTGTAAATGCGAGAACCGTTGCCCGAAGCCACGAACCGGGACGCGGTTCGCTGCGATGCCCCCAAGTATCCCCGAGCAAGTCCCGCGCCACGTAGATACAGCTCTCCGACGCCACCCACCGGAACCGGCCGCAGACGTGGGTCGAGGACTACCGCAGTGGTGCCGGGAACGGGGGCACCGATGGTCACCTGGTCGTCGACCTCGGCGAGAGTTGCGACCACCGTGGACTCGGTGGGCCCGTACGCGTTGAGCATCCTTCGTCCGCGACTCCACTCGGCGGCGAGCTCGGCCGTCAGCGCCTCGCCACCGACTGCGACGACCCGGAGAGCGCCCAGTTCCGAGGACTCCAGCGACCCGAGTACGGCCGGCGTCGACAGATAGTGCGTGACGCGGAGGTCGGTCAGGACGTCCTGCAGGTCGGGTCCGGCGTACACGTCGGCCGGAGCCACGACCAGGCAGGCCCCCGCGCCGAACGCCAAGAGGATCTCCAGCATCGCCGCATCGAACGTGGGGTTATACCCTTGCAGGACACGAGAATCCGAGCTCACGTCATACCTACGCATCGCCTCGTCGACCAGCGAGGACAATCCGCGGTGCGTCACCATCACGCCCTTCGGGGCCCCGGTCGAACCGGACGTGTAGATGACGTACGCCAGCTCGTCCGGGCACACCGGTACCGTCATCGGGCGGGGCGAGTCGAGCCCTGCGTCCGCCACGGTCAGCCACGAGATCGCCGGGGCCACCGATTCGGATTCGACGACATCCCTGCCGATCCCCACCTGCACGCCGGCCTCGCCGAGGACCGTCGAGAGTCGTTCCGCGGGGTGCGTCGGATCGACGGGAAGGAAGGCTGCACCTGTCTTCGTGACCGCCCACAAAGCGGTCACGAAGTCGACGGAGCGTGGTAGCGCCAGCGCGACAACGGTTCCGGGCCTCACACCACGAAGGACCAGTTCGTGTGCAAGGGCATCGGACCTCTGTGCAAGCTCCCGGTACGAGAGCGTCACGCCGCCGTCCGTCAGGGCAGGCGCGTCCGGATGCGCGAGCGCCGTGGCGGTCAGGATGCCGGCGAGAGTCTCTGCCTTCGCTGCTCTTTCACCTTCGATGGCGGCTGCCGCGGGCAGTGGGATCTCGCCGATCACGGCATCCGGGTCACTGGTGACGGCCACCAGCAACGGGACGAATGCTTCCGCGAGCGACCGAACGGTTCCGGCGTCGAAGCGAGACTGCGAGTATGTAATCGAGGCACCCAGCGTTCCCGGTTCGCCGCGCCCCTCGGCGGCGACGAACGAGAACTCGAGCTCGGACGGTGTCGTTCGGTCGGCTGTGTCCTCGCCGGAGTGAAGGGACAGGATCACCTGTGGCCTGCGACCGCCGAAGAGTTCGTCGTCGGGGTCGAACGGGACGGCTGCGTACTCGAAAGCTGCGGAGTCGAACTCGTGAACCTGTTCGAGCAGCGTCGTGAAGGATAGGTCACGGTCGACAGTCGTGCGCAGGGGAAGGACGTGCCCGCGCCCGACGTGGTTCACGCGTCCACCGACGACAATGTCGCTGTGGCCGCCGAAGGACGCGAGCAGCACCGCCAATGTCCCGTGGAGGACTTCGAACAGCGAAGTCCCACGGTCCCGGGCCAACTCGGCGCAGCCGTTCCAAGTCTCGGCCGGGACGGAGAATTCGTGCACGGTCGAGCTGCCGTTGCCGCGTCCTGCGAGGTCGGTCTGCAGGGGCGCGGCGGAACCCACACCGCGCAACGCCTCCGCCCACCACGCGATGCCATCGTGCAGCGCCGAGTCTTCGGCCGGCTCGACGTACTCGAGCAGGTGGTCTTCCGTCCACCTGGCAAGATCACCCGTCCGATACATACGTGCGTATCCGGGGTCGAACGGGTTCGCCACGAATCGGGCTGCGGTGTCGGCCGGTCGGCCCGCGTAGCCGCGCCCGAGGCTCGCGCCGGACAGGTACAGATCGCCGACGACGCCGACCGGCACCGGCTTGAGTGCCCGGTCCAGTACCACCGCCGATACTCCCGAGATCGGTCGTCCGAGAGTCTCCGGCGACGCGGGCGTTCGTTCATCCGTGGCTGCGGCCCACACCCCCGAGTCTCCCGGCCCGTACAGATTGAGCACGGTCCGGCCCGCACCCCAGCGCGAGACCAGTTCGGCCGGGTATCCGCGACCCGTGAGGGCGAGTACCTCGAGCCTCTCGAGGCCGGTCGGGTTGGTAGCGGCCGGAGCAGCAGGCCCCGAGGCCCAGTGCGTGACACGTTCGCGGCGCAGGAAACGGGACAGTTCCTCTCCGCCGCGGAGTTCGCAGGGGGCGATCACCAGGGTCCCGCCGCACACCGCGGCGACGAGTGCGTGCAGGGACTGCCCGCACGACCGATGCCCGGCCATCAGGATGCGGGAGCGCTCATTCGCACGATAGACGCGAACGAGCCCGGCGGCGCGCGCGGCCAGAGCCCGGTGGCTGATCGTCACCCCACGGGCCCTGTCGGTGGAGCCGTGGACCACGCACGCCGTGTGATCGAGCGACAGCGGTCGAACGCGGTCGGAATCGGTGATCGGTGTCGAATCGCCGGGCAGATCCGCCACGTCGATCCAGGCGATGCCGGCCGGCACGACGGAGTCGTCGACGGCAAGGACGGCCACGGCGCCCGAAGCTGTGAGCAGATCTTCGATCCGTTCCCCGTCGACGTGGGGATCGAGTGGAACGGCGGCGGCCCCGCATCGCGCCACGGCCCACACCGCGACCACCTGTTCCAGCGACGCGGGCACGATGACCGCAACGGCGTCCTCCGTGCCGATCCCACGATCGATCAGTCGGCGGGCGAGTCTGTTGGAACGATCGTGTAGCTCCGGATAACTCGTGTCGACCCCCGCCGCACGAACCGCCACACCACTCGAGTCAGCAGTCGCGTCGAGTAACTCCGGCAAGGTCACCGCAGCCGCCGGGGCAGGTCCACTCGCAGGGACGAGCGAGTCGTGTTCACCCCTGGTCAGCACTGCCGCGTCGCCGACTTCGCCAGTGGGCGCTGCGCCCACGAACTCGGTGAGGAACGACATGAAACGCGCGTGATGACGTGCGAGCTCGTCCTGCTCGTACAGCGCCGGATTGGCCTCGAAGTCGACACGAATGCTGTGTCCGGTTACCGCCGGGTAGATCGCGAGGGTGAGGTCGTCCACAGGTCCTGCAGTGAGGACGGTGAATTCACCGAGAACATCACCCCACCAGGTCTCCTGGTGAAACATCATGATGTTCACCATCGGACCGAAACTGCTGCGACCGTCCGAGTTGACCCGCATGTCGTGAAGGATGTCCTCGTAGCGGTACCGCTGATGCCGGAGTGCCCCGGTCAGTTCCAGCTGGACGCGGCGGACGACGTCCTCGATGCTGCTGTGCGGATCGATACGGACCCGAAGCGGCACCACGTTCGCCACGCTGCCGCCCGACCGTCGCGCCGATGCCGTCGTCCGCGCCGAGACCGGCAGACTCAGGACGATATCGGCACTTCCCGTCATTCGCGCGAGATACGCGGCGAAGGCCGCCACCACGACCGGAACCTCCGACGAGTGCCAGCGCCTGGCAAGTGCGCCGATACTGTCGGCCAGTTCGGTTTTCATCACCCCGCTCTCGAGGAGTGACACTGCCGCGGGATAGGCCTTCCGGTCGGTCAACCGGGCCGGTTCGGGGAGACCAGCGGTCCGTTCGGCCCAGTACTCACGGTCGAGCTGGAATCTGTGTGTGGCGGGGTACTCGTCCTCCGCTTCGTAGAGTTGACGCAGGTGAAGTGCCTTTGACGGCGGTGCTTCCGTGCGTTGGACGGCGTGCGTGTACAGCTCTGCGACACGGTTCATCAAAACCATTGCGCCGTAGCCGTCGAGAATCAGATGATGCGCGAACGTGGTCAGGAAGTAGTGTTCGTGGCCTACGTGCAGAAGTTCCGCCGAGATCAACCTGTCACGGTAGACGTCCAGGGGCCTGCGCCGGCGTTCGTCCATCCTCCGATGAGCCTCCGCGACCGGATCCTGGTGCAGTCGTAGATCGACATACCCCAGTTCGTCTTCGATCGTCTCGTCCGCCAGCTGAAATGGCTCGCCCGCGTATTCGACGAGGCGGATTCCGGGCGATTCGATATCGAACGATCCCTGCTCGGATGCCCATTTGAGTGCGCCGACATCGACGTGACCCCGTAGTTCGACGTATTGGGCCACCAGGATTGGCACCGTCGGGTCGAGTTGCTGCGCGAACCACAACCCCTTCTGCGCATGGGACAGCGGGAAGGCTCGCGCGTCGCGCTCACCGGCATCGTCACGCATACGCACTACATTCCCCCCAGCCACAGTTTTGAAATACCCGATCCGAGCGGCACTACACCTATGGGTGTCGAAGAGTCCGTATCGGAGACCATACTCGGATACCGCCCTGGTTCAATTCGTTCGGTGCGCGCCGCGACCTATGTCACAGATATCCTTTCGCACAGACAGAATAGGAGTCGCACTGCATGGGCACGAACGACAAGAGCGTTTCGCACGTGGAAGATTCACCGTCCGGTGATGCCGTTCCCAGGCCCGCGCGACGCCGTCGGCGATACGTACTCGCGGGTACAGGCGTCCTCGCACTGGCCGTCGTTGGCTGGTTCGGCTACTCGGCCTGGGACGTTCAGGCCGACCTCACCGGGGCCAGGGACAACGCCCAACTCGCCAAGAATTCGCTCTTGGGAGGCGACACCGAAGGCGCCCGGAACGCTGCCGCCGAAGCCGTGAATCAGGCTGAAAGTGCGCAGGTCAGCCTACATTCTGCGCCGTGGCGACAGCTCGCGGGATTACCCGGGGTCGGCGCACCTTTCGAGTCGATCCAGAAGATGTCGGACGTCGTCGTCGGACTCACCCGGGACGTGCTCGCTCCGGCGGTGGAGACCGGAACCGCCCTGTCTCCGGGCGACCTGATCTCGGACGGCGGGAAGGTGAAACTGCAACCACTTCGGGAGGCTGCTCCGGCTCTGAAGCAGACGTCGCTCGCGGCACGCGCTCTCGCCGACCAAGCCCGCCAGGTGCCAGGCGCGGGCTATCTCGGGCCCCTCGACGACGTGCGTTCGGATCTGCAGAATCAGACCGGCGATGTGGCGAAACTGTTGGAGAACACGGCAATCGGGGCCGACATCCTCCCCGCAATGCTGGGCGCGGACGGACCGCGAAACTACTTCATGGCCTTCCAAACAAACGCCGAGGCGCGTGGAACCGGCGGACTCGTCGGTGGATACGGCATCATTCGAGCGAACGATGGTGAGGCGCAGGTCGATACACTCGGAAAAAACACTGAGGTTTCCTATGAGCACCAACCACTGGACCTAGGGTCTGATTTCAACGGGCTTTACGGGAGCTACAACCCGTCCACCGACATCCGAAACAGCAATCTCAGTACCCACTTTCCTTATGCCGGACAGATCTGGCAATCACTGTGGGCGCAGGAATCCGGAGAAGAGGTCGACGGTGCGATAGCGACAGACCCAGTGGCACTGAGTTACGTGCTCGGCGCTGTGGGGCCGGTCACCATGCCGGACGGTGAAATCGTCGACGCCGGGAACGTCGTCGAACTCACCGAGTCCACCGCATACATCCGGTACGCGGGTACCAGCGACTCCGAGATCGTCGCCAACAACGTCGCCCGCAAGACGTATCTCCAGACGATCGCCGCGAAGGTGGTCGAGAAGATGACCGGGAACATCGAGTCACCGCAACTGCTTCTCGACGCCATCGGCAAAGCGGTGAGCGAGCGCCGGATCGCGGTGTGGAGTGCTCACTCCGAGGAACAGGCCGTCCTGGCCGACACTCCACTGGGTCACACGGTGCCCGAGGACGATGCACCGTACGCGAGCGTCGTCGTCAACAACAACGCCGGCAACAAACTCGATTACTACCTGACCCGGGAAATCGAATACACGGCGCAGACGTGCACCGGCGACACCCGAACGTCCGAAGTGACGGTGCGCCTCACCAACAATCTCCCGGCAGGCGACTACCCGCGATACGTCGCGGGCACCTACAACAGTCGTAAGGTCCCGCCCGGTACCAACGTCGCGATGATCTCCCTGCTCGCCACACGCGGGGCGAAACTCGACAAGGCCACCGTCAACGGCAGGCCCGCGTTCACCGTCAACGGCAACGAGCTGGGGCACCCCGTGTTCAGCATTCCCACCACCGTGCCCCGGGGCGAGACCGTGGAACTGCGTTACGCCTTGACTGAGCCTGCCGTGCCCGGTGCTGCGCGGGTACCCATCCAGCCTCTCGTGGACGATCCGAAGGTCACCGTGAAAGTCCCTGCGTGCGGCGACTGATCCTCGTACTGCCGTTCCCACCTCCACCTGTCGAAGAGGACTCATGAAGAAGTCGGTTGCCATTCTCGGAACCCGCGGTTACCCCAGCTACTACGGCGGTTTCGAGACACTCGTCCGCCAGTTGGCGCCGTATCTCGCCGAACACGGGTGGTCCGTGACCGTCTACGGCAGAGCGGACTCCACCCGCACGGACGATCCCCAGGCCGATCCGCGGATCGACGCCGTCGTCACGCGCGGCGTGGAATCGAAGTCACTCAGTACGCTCTCCTACGGCCTCACTGCGGCCGCGCACGCGTCGCGTCGCCGTCCCGATGTCGCGTTGATCATGAACGTGGCCAATGGGTACTGGCTCCCGCTCCTGAAGGCACGCGGGATACCCACCCTGATCAACGTGGACGGCATCGAATGGGAACGCGCCAAATGGGGTGGGCTGGCGAAGTCGGTGTTCAAGGGCGGCGCCCATCTCACCGCCAGGCTGGGCGACCGGCTCGTCTACGACTCGAAGGAACTCGAACGCCGGTGGTCCGAGCAGTTCCGGCGCGACGGGCTGTTCATCCCCTACGGCGGCACCGTCCCGCCGGAACTCGACCCGGTCGAGGGTTTCGGTTCCCGGTCGTATGCACTGATGGTCGCTCGGTTCGTTCCGGAGAACACGGTCGGCGAGTTCTTCTCGGCCGCCCAGCGTCTGAGCGACGAATGGGACGTCGTCATCGTCGGATCCTCGGGATATGGAGGTGAGTTCGACGCCAGGGCGGCACAGCTCGCCGCGGGGTCCGAACGCATTCACTGGCTGGGCCACGTAAGTGACGACGACAAATTGTTCGCCCTGTGGCAGCACGCGGGCGCCTACTTCCACGGACACAGTGTGGGCGGTACCAACCCCGCGCTGGTCCAGGCAATGGCCTGCGGGGCCCCCACAGTGGCCCGCGACACCGTCTTCAACCGCGAGGTGCTCGGCACCGCCGCACGATTCGTCGAGCCGGACAGCGACTCCATCGCGCGGGGGATGGCGGAAGTGCTGTCGGATCGTGCACTGCAGAACACGCTGAGCTCCGGAACGCTTGCGCGACAGGCCACCGACTACACCTGGGAAGGTGTGTGCTCGGCATATCACGAGGCCCTGCTCGACCTCGCCCGGTGAGGGGGCGAGTCGGTCAGGCTCGGCGCAGCAGACGCGCCACCGATTCCGTGAAATCCGAAGTCCGCACCCGCAGATCTCCGATCGGCACGTTCAGCGACACCAGAAGGAATGCAAACAGGATCAGGTAGGACACCGACGATGCCGCCGCGGCACCCACCGCGCCGAACGGCGGCCCCAGCAGGTACAGAAGTGCGATGCCCGCGACCAGAGCAATGATCTGCGCGATCGTCATGCGCACGCCTCTTCCTTCGGCGGCGAGGGCCATCGAGCACACGTAGGCCGCCAGCATGGCACCGCCACCGATCACGCTCACCACGGCCACTCGAACCGCCGGCTCGAAGGCGTCGCCGAATACGATCGGGATCCCGACGTAGGACGCGACCGCGACAACGGGGGTGCTCAGCAAAGCAAGGGCGACACCGACCCTCGCAGCCTCGGCCTTCAGCTTCGTCCGCTCCGCCCCCTCGGCGCGGGCCACGAGCGGAAAGAACGACGCCCCCAGCGCCTGCCCCAGGGCGAGTGGGACGGCCGCGACGGTCACCGCGACGGAATACATGCCGGCCTGCGCGGCGCCGAGCAGCGGTAGGACGAGCACCTGGTCGAGCCGGCTCGACGCGGATTCGGCGACGGCGCTGCCCGCGTATCGCATCGCCCCTCTGCTCAGCGAGCCAAGCGGGTGATACGCACCCCGGACGGACGTCCTCGTCAACACCAGTGCCACGACGAAGGTTCCCACCGTTCCCGCGATGTTCGCTGCCAGAACGGTTGCAGTCGTGGCGAGTCCGAGGATCCACCACACCAGCACGAGCGAGACGTAGATCGCCGGGTAGGC
The DNA here is from genome assembly GCF_048381435.1 of Rhodococcus mengyinensis. Taxonomy (NCBI): domain Bacteria; kingdom Bacillati; phylum Actinomycetota; class Actinomycetes; order Mycobacteriales; family Nocardiaceae; genus Rhodococcus; species Rhodococcus mengyinensis. The sequence continues at coordinate 25,324 of NZ_JBLWIT010000121.1, forward strand.
AATTCTCACGACGAGGACAGCCCGGTAGCGAAGGTGCGCCACCAGGACGCTGCTGTCGCACATCCAGCTCATGACCAGAGGACTGAGAGCCAGACCCACAGCGGCCACGGTCCGCGCCGAGTCCTCGAAATCGGCAAACAGAGTCAGCCAGGCGACGATCGCGACGGGCACCGCCAGGAACACGCTGAGAGCGCAGAGGACTCGGGCGCTGCGCAGTGCCGCCTTGCCGTCCGTCGTCGCCGCCATCCTCCGCACCTCGAGTGGCATTCCGAAGGCGAGGACGATAGGCACGATGAAGAAGAGGGCGATCGCCGCCGCCGTCTCGCCTCTGCCGTCTGGACCGATCGCACGCGCGACGATCGGTGCGCTGAGGAGTGAGAGCGCGGCGGCCCCGAGGTTCCCGACCACCAGTTGCACCGGGGAATCCGCGACCACGAGGGTGCGGAGTCTGGCGGATGCCGTCATCGGACGCCTCCGAGGCTGTCCAGGGCTGCCCGGCACTCTACCGGGCCGAGTTCCCAGGGTCGGGAATCGAGCAGTCGCCGACGCTGATCGTCCGTCAGGCGCTCGGCGATCTGCCGCGCGGGAGTGCCCACCACGACGGCGAAGTCGGGCACATCCCTGGTGACCACGGCACCCGCACCGACTACGGCTCCGATCCCGATTCGCCGGCATCCCGGCAGAATCGTCACGTTGGCGCCGATCCACGATTCGTGCCCGATCTCGCACCCGGTCCGCTCCACGTCGGCCTCGGGTGGAACCAGTCCGAGTGCGGGGTTGTACCAGAACGGGTGCATGCTCAGGGAGTCGACGGGGTGCGCGGCGCCGAGCCTGCGCACGTTGGGGCCGATGGACACATACGACCCGATGACGGTGTCTCTGTCTGCCATACCGGGTTCGAGCAACGACCCGTAGGAATAGTTTCCCACGCGCACGCCGTAATGCCTGTCGAGGATTGCACGGAGGGAGAGTGAGGTGAACTGTCCGCCTTCACTGCGCGTGACGAGCGCGAGAAACCGTCGCTTCAGGGGCAGCGTGGCGAAGTGTCGGGCCACGAGCCGGCCACACCAGCGCTGCTGCATCTCCGTCGGCACCGTCGATCCACCCATCTACTCGAACCCCTGTCCGGCTCAACCCGAAATGGTGCGGACGAACGTGCCGGCCGCCGAGCGCAGCGCCGCGACAGGGTTACGGGCTGCGAGTGCGAGCAGACCGTACCCTGCGTACCGGGGAACTCGCCGACCACCCGCTATCCGGCCGAGCAACCTGCCCGCCAGAGTCTGTTTGCGCCCGACCTGTAGTGGTTGCACGGGCAGGACGCTGTCGATGTCGATCTCCTCGAGGTGCAGTATCCCGCAGCGCTCGGCCTCGAGCAGCAACTTGTGACCGCGCCGGGTTCGGGCAATCGCGACGGACACACCGTCCGCATCGTCGAAGACCGGATAGCCGCGCTCGTCGCACCGCCAGTAGTCGCCGACTGCGATGTCGGCGTGCCCCCCGGTTCCGTCGACACAGAGCTTGCACCGCCATTGGAGCCGACGTCCCAGATGCTGCCCCCACGACTCGTCGTACGACAGTTCCCGTACATCCGATTCCGAGTGAACGGCGAACGTTCCCGGCCAGCCGTTGCCGCGGTAACGCAGTGCGGTGACCACGTCGGTGGTGAATCCCAGTTCCTCGACAAGGGTGTCTGTCGCCTGCTGGCTGGGGGTACCGGCGCAGAAGAACGAGAGAAGGATCGGATGGTCCGCCTGCGGCGCGCCGATCGCGTCGAAGTATTGCCGCGCGGCTGTCGCTTCGCAGGGTTTGCCGATGAGCGCGTTGCCGGCCGCCGCGGATGCCAGGAGCGGCAGGTTGCTGACCGGTGCGTAGCGGGATCCCGCCGCCCGCAACGCCTGATCCTTGGAGACGATCTGGATCGGCACACTGCGAGTCGGACTCGCCCCGGGGCTGCTGCCGATGACCGACCGCGTCCGTCCCGTCTCTACCAGCCACGCAGCAAGTGCAGTGAGAACTCCCCCGCTGCTACCTGATTCACGGACATCGTCATCGATGGCCCACGACTTCCACACCGAGACGTGGCTGCCGAAAACGGCATGTGCGGTGGCACCGGACTGTTCGGGTGCGCGTACCCGCCTGCCGGGACACGTGGCCTCGAACAGTGCGCGTTCTTCGCGATCGGCGTCGGGTTCGCCCCCGGCCGTGGTGAAGGACGGGCGCATGTACCCTTCCGTGTCCAGCTGCATTTCGATGCGGGAGGACACGAGCGTGCATCCGCCGCAACCGGTGCAGTTTCCGTTCACGACGACGCGGCGGACCGCGTCTTCGAGGGTGCGGGTCACGGCGCCCCTACCGATTGCAGAGATGCGACCGCGGCATGCAGGCGTTCCTCGGCGAGGTCGTGGACCCCCTTCAACTGGTTGCCGACGTCGGCCCCTTTTCTCGTCGTGATGACGTGGGCTGTCACCTCGCCCGGGTTCTGCTCCAGCGCGAGGTCGACACTCAGATCCCAGCCGAGGTCGGACATCAGGGGGGCGAATTTGCGCGAGTACGCCCACGGAATGGCTGGTGTGCCCATCGACAGCGCGTTCAGGCACGCGTGCATCCGGGCGCCGACGACCCACTCCGCCGAACCCACCGTGGTCCTGACTTCGTCGAGGGTGCGCGGAACGACGACCTCCATTCCGGAACGGAACTCGGCCTCGAGTTCCCGGACGGCCGCCACGTCGTCGTCGACGCTGACGGCGTCCACGACGTGTGCGAGCAGGCTGACCTGCCGTCCTGCCGAGCGCAACTCGCCGAGCAGGGAGCGGACGGAGTTGCGGTAACCGGCGGAGTCGCCGTGCCGATCCGAGAACCACAGCAGACCCGACACGTTGACCACCACGTCCCGCGACTTCGGGACCTCGGTGCGCGGCAGTGCGAATACGACGTCCGTCGCGCGCGCATCGACGGGCCGACCCAACGTCGCCGAGTACTCGGCACTGACGTCGTCGCGGGACTGCACGACCGAAGCTCGGTCGAGGCAGTACTTCCCGCCGCGTCGTCCGGCTGCAGTGGTGAACGGCCCTATCGTCTGCGGCCCCATCGCGAGGGGAATCCCCAGTTTCGCGGCCGACCTGCTGGCGTACACCATGAAAGCGTGGCGCTTGAGGCCGTAGATGTCGGTGAAGCTGTCTCCTGCCCCCGAATCGAGAATGACGTCGTATTCGCGGAGTTTCGTCTTGATCGGACCGTTCCGCCTGCCGAGGTCTCGCGCGATCGACCGGGTGGTGAACGAGACGGGAGAGTCGCCGGGCATGTAGTTCTGGAAGTCGACGACGGTGTCAGGGCCCCACGCCCGGGTCGCGAGTTCTGCCAGGCCTCGAGCCAGCACCTGAACACCGAAATTGGCCGATCTGGTATCGGCCCACAACACGAGTACCTTCGTCATGCGGCCGCCCCTGTCAGTTGAGATTGTCGATCGTGGCGGAAGCGGTGCGGTTCCGATTCTCTCCGTCTCGCACCGGTGAGAGAAACCATTCCGACGAAGAACCACAGCAGCGCACCGAACTGGGTGATCAGTGCGACCGTGAAGAGAGCAGGCACGACGGCTGCCACGCCGATCATCGGCGGCGTCGCGGTTCGGCTGATCACACGGACCGCGAGCCACACCGTGCCGAGGATCGCCGCCGCCGCGACGAAGAGGCCGAAACTCAGACCCAGCAGCACGAACGTGCTGTCGATCGATTTGAACCCGCTGAAGTAGGGAACCCCGTCCGATTCGAGGTACCCGTTCGCGATTCCCATCGGATTCATCGTCGGGATCAGGCCGTTCAGTTTCGATCGATACTGGGCGCTGTCCTCCGCCTCCGAACCCGCCTGTTCGAAGATGCCGACGATCCAGGGACTCGCCAGCGCCGCACCCACGACACCGCCCGCGAGCACGAGCATCCCGCTCCTCGAATCGCTTCTGCCCTTCATGAAGAACAGTGTCAGGAACACGGCGAAGGCGGCACTGATCATGCCCGAACGACTGAACGACACCACCGCCGCCGCCAGCATCAGCGCGATACACACGACCTTGACGCGCGTCCGGAAGGTCGTGGCGAACACGATCGGGATCGCGAGTGCGACCGAATTGGCGAGTGCGATGGAGTGCCCGAACGCCCACTCCGAGCGGATGATTCCTCCGCGCAACTGGGAATGCCCCCACAGCCGGTACTGCACGGTCGCATTCGTCAGTTCGTAGTACGGGTTCCAGCGCAGGACGAATTCCGCCACCGCACAGACCGCCACGACCGTGAAGAGAACCGCGATGACGCGATAGGTGAAGTCGGTGCCCACGCGCTGAACCAGCAGCCGCCCCACCAGGAACGACAGCAACCACTGCGACAACGCGCTCGTCACGTCGCCGGGACGAGCCCAGCCGACGACGACGAGAATCGCGCAGCACGCGAAGAAGACGAGGATGCACACGTCGATCTTGTTGGGCTCCCACCGGTTGAAGAGCAGCATCGCCCCGAGAACCAGCAGCGACATGAGAGCGGTCGGAGACAGATAGAAGGGGTCGGTGGCGCCGAACCAGAACGGGACGAAGCACACGACCAGGAGCCACAGCGTCAGCGCGATCCTCGGATGACGGCTGCACAGAACCGAGATCGCGATGCCGGCGAGTACCGCGAGCGTGACGGTGACTCCCAGCAGGGACGGTAGAAGCAACGCGAGGACGAGAACCCCGGGGACGAAGCAGGTGGACGGTGACAACCGGTTCACCGCGTCACTTATTGGCGTGCTCACGATCGATCACCTCCCCGCTTTCTGTGTCCTTCGGCGGGTTCGACGGCACCCGCAGGAGGTCCCGCGCATACCAGGAGAACTTTCGGGACTCCTCCAGCCAGGACTGCCGCCGGGGCCGGTCCTGCACGGCGCGTACGCGATACGCAGCCGACCGAGCGAGCAAACCGCCGCTCACCGCGAACTTCCACGACAGATTCTGGATGCGCGAACGAGAGATCCTCCACTTGTACAGGTCGTACAGATTGACAACCCACGCCGAGTTCGGCCTGCGGTCACCCGACGGCGCCGAGCTCTCGCCGATCGTGTGCTCACCCGACGCCTCGGCGGACATGACGATCCGGTGGCCCGCATCCTGGACACGGAGGCAGTATTCGAGATCCTCCGCATACATGAACCAGCGAGTGGTCAGGCCGCCCAGATCGCGCCACAGCACGGCGTGTGTCATCAGACAGGCCCCGGAAACCCAGTCGACGTCCCTGCTGACGAACGAATTCCGCTTCAGAAGGTAGAGACCCTCGAGAGCCCCCGACGTCGAGGACAGTCGCGACAAGCCGTAGTAGTGGCAGAAGACGCGCCACAGGTCCGGACGGCGGCCGCCCTCCCGGATGGTGAGGCGATCGCCCGGCTTCTCCAGGACGGGGGCCGCGATGCCTGCTCCGTCGTCGAGAACCCGGCTCAGTGCGCGCACGTCGGCGGGGTCGATGCGGGCATCGGGGTTGAGCAGCAGCAGGTGCTCACCACACGCCTGCGCCGCGGCCGCGTTCACTCCGCGCGCGAACCCCAGATTCTCGGAACTACGGACGACCCGCGCACGGGGCGCGACGCGGTTTACCGTGTCGAGAGTGGCGTCGTGCGAGTCGTTGTCGAGGACGACGACCTCGATGTCGGGTTCGTCGGCAAGCGGTTGGAGGCACCGGCCGATCACGCCCGCGCTGTTGTACGTGACCACCAGCACCGAGACGCGAGCCCTGCGTTCCTCACTCATGCCGTTTTACCGCCCTTTTGGCGCCTGCTCCCGACTATCCTGGCAGGTGAACCGACGGCCACACTCCCCGGAGGGAGGTCACCGGTCACCACGGACCCCGCGCCGACAACCGAACCGTCACCGATGGTGACCCCGGCGACGACGACCACCCCTGCTCCGAGCCAGCAGTCGTCGCCGACCGTCACGGGCAGTCTCTGTTCACCTTGAAGTCGAATGGGCGTGTTCTCGTCGGAATACTCATGGTTCTCGCTGACGATCACCACGTTCGGGCCCAGGAGGCAGTCACGTCCGATCACGACGCCGCCCTGACCCCAGAGGGTGTTGTACATACCCACAGCAGTCCGATCGCCGATCACGACCCCGGTCCCGGGATTCGCGATCACCCCTGATGCCGCGATGGTCGCACCTCGGCCCACCGTGACGTTGTCACCGAGTTCGATTCCGTTCCGGGAAAATGCCTCGACCCGGACGTCGTCACCGAGGCAGACGCCCTTGCCTACCCGGAGGAACGCTGCACCCGTCACCGTCACGCGCCGTCCACGGAAATGCAGGGTGGACGCACCCGCATAGCGTGCCCCCAGCACCAGACCGCGTGCCGCCTCGATTCCCTTGCGCAGCGCGAATCCTGCCACGACGGTCGCGGGTACGTCCGCCGGAAGTTCCCGGCCGCGCAGGTGCAGGTACGCGTTGCCGAGCAGGTTCACCGTCACCGCGTCACACCGTCGATCGAGTGGGAGACATGACGCAGTTCTTCACGCAGCACTCGAATCACTTCCGGCCAGTCGTTGTCTGCCGATTCCCAGGAACCAGTCCGTCGCGGATGCCCCGGTTCAGCCTTCGTGAGCGCCGCCATGGCGGCCGCGATCCGCTCCACGTCGAGTGGATCGACGTAAGTGGCGCCTGCTCCGAGTGTTTCGCGGAACACATCGAGGTCGCTGACGAGGACACGGGCGCCGAAGGCACGCGCCTCCACGGGTGGGAGCCCGAACCCTTCGCCCAGCGACAGGCAGCAGAAGTAGTCACAATTCTCGTAGAGCCACCGCAGTTCGCCGTCGGACAGGCGCCCGGTGAAGATCACGCTGCCGTCGTCGACGGCGGCGTGAGTGGACGCAGGAATCGGTGCGTTCTTTCCGGAGGCCTCACCGACCACGACCAAGGGGTACTCCGGGGTTATCAGCCCCGAGCCCACGCCCGCGTCGATGATCCGCTGGACGTTCTTGCGCACATTGAGTCGTCCCACCGTGAGAACGAATTCGGCGCCGGTCGAGACGACGGGCGGTGCCACCGGCTCGGCAGAGAGCAGTCCGCGGGCCACGCCGAGTCCGGAGGTTGCGACCCGCCCGATTTCCGGGTTGTGGGAACGGATCCGCACCCGTTCCGCCCCGGAGGACGTGACGACCGAACCCGCGCGGCGGGCGAGCCTCGGAATGAGGGAAAGGTATGCGCGTTCGACCCGCGTGAACCATTCCGGGTTGGACTGGAACAACACGTCGTGGACGTACACGACGGACGGCGAGCCCACCGGGGAGAAGTTCTGCGCCAGCACCGCATCGACGTTGCCGATCCTGCGCGCGACAAACGGCAGTTCCACGCTGTTGATCAGGGGATGCACTCTCGAGCGAGTGGGTACGACGCGGACTCCGTCCGGGACAGTCGCTCTCGCGGAGTCGACCCCGCCGGCGGGGACGGCGAGAAACAGCTCGTCTCCCGGATAGGACTGCGCCCACTGACCGATGGCCTCCCGAAGGACCAGTCGGCCGGAGGGCGGTCCGTCGACCCACCAGTACCCGTCGAGCAACACCCGCATGTCAGTACGCGCCGTCACTCGCCACCACAGCCCTCAGGGTCTTCGCAATGATCAGCATGTCGCCCACCATCGACCAATTCTCCACGTACGACAAGTCGAGCCGCACCGATTCCTCCCACGACAGGTCCGAACGGCCACTTACCTGCCACAGGCCGGTGACACCCGGTTTGACCAGAAGCCGGCGGTGAACGTCGCCGTCGTACGCCTCCACTTCCCGGTGCAGCGGAGGACGCGGACCGACAATACTCATCTCCCGTCGCAGCACGTTGATGAACTGCGGCAGTTCGTCGATGCTGAACCGGCGGAGCACTCGTCCGACACGCGTCACGCGGGGATCCTCACGCAATTTGAACAGCACCCCGGCACCCTCGTTGCGGTCCATGAGCGACGCCACCTGCGTGTCGGCGTTCTGCACCATCGAGCGAAACTTCAGCATCTGGAACGGCTTCCCGTCGAGGCCCATTCGTTCGGACCGGTAGAGCACCGGCCCCCTGCTGGTCAGCTTGACCGCCAGCGCTGCAGCGAGCATCACCGGTGTGACCAGGACGAGCGCGAACAGGGCGAAGGCGATGTCGAACGACGTCTTCCCGAACTTGCTCGCACCGTGGTAGCTCGGCTTCTCGACGTGGATCAGCGGCAGACCGGCCACCGGCCGAATCTCGAGGCGTGGCCCCGACACGTCCATCATTCCCGGCGCGACGACGAGATCGACCTCGTGGTTCTCGAGATCCCACACCATCTGCCGCAGTCCGTGATGCCCGAGATGCTCGGTGGCCGTGACCGCTACTGTGTCTGCGCCGGATTCACGCAACGCTTCCACCACATCGTTTTCACTACCCAGCACCGGGATGGCCCGGCCGCTCACCATGATGTGCTCGTCGAATCGACGGGGATGACCCGGAATACATGCTCCCACCACGAGAAAACCGTCCGCGGTACCGCGATCGAAGGACTCGGCGAGGCTGCGCACCGAATGGTGGGCACCAACAGCGAGAACGGACGTCCGGAAGTGACCGTGCGCCCGCTTGTACGACACCACCCGGCGCCACATCCACCGGCTGACCAGCAGTCCCACCAAGCCAGTGGGGAGCGCGATCGCAAGGTAGAGGCGGGCGAGATCGAGCCGGGCGAGTAGCGCTGCGATGGCGATGATCCCGAACAGGCGCATGGTGGCTGTCGCGATCCGCCGGTACTCCTCCGGTCCGCTGCCGATCACCCGTGGTGAGCGGGCGTGGAACACGGTAAGCATTCCCAGCCACATCGCGATCAGCGCTATGGAAATGAGTGTGTAGCTGACGTTGTCGAGGGACTGCGAGTGAACCAGGGCGTCGGAGCCGCCGAATCTCCACCACTGTGCCGTGGCGACTGCGGCCGTCACGACCAGAGCATCGGTGACCGCGAGGCGCCGAATGTAGGCGGTCTGCCAGCGACGGCGGACGGCGACGTGTGCATCCCCGACCACGTGGGGGCCCGGGTTCGAGGCATGTGCGTCCACCGTGCTACGAACGGTCGAACTGGACGCCATCATTGCTTCGCCTCCGGATCAAGCTCTCGGGATTCGGAACTTGCATGTGGTGTTCATATGGTGTTGTTGCCGTGATGATGATTGCAGACCGGACAGTCTCCTGCTCACTCTGTGGCGATCTTCACCACGCCCGCGCGAATACCCGCGAGTAGCAACAACTTCTGATCCACGAGCCACCTCACGGTGAATCAGCGAATGAGCCGACCTCGCGCTCCGATCTCGCACGAGAAACCAGCGCCACATCCAGTTTTCGGATCATTACGGTACCCTCATCGCGCGATATCACTGCGTACCAATCCACTTCCCCGCGCGGTTTCGTCACCGTTGGACGAATTCCGTTCGCCAGACGTGTCGCCGTGTTCCCCTGTAGCGTCAGGCACGACCGTCCCATTTGCGCCTATTCGACAACTTGACCGACACGCCGCAGCTCTGGGCTCGACGGAGTCGGCCAGCCCGGGCACCGCGGCCGCGAGCAGCAGCCCGGCACACCGAACCTGCGTTGTGCGACAGTGGTGCGATGAGCACTGTGGTGACGATCGACGAGTTGGCGGAATCGCTGAACAGCGCCGCTCCGCCGGTCCTTCTCGACGTGCGGTGGGCGCTCGGCGACACCGAAGGCAGGCAGCATTACCTCGACGCGCACATTCCCGGTGCCGTGTTCGTCGACCTGGAGACCGAACTGGCCGCCCCGGGAGCCCCGGAACTGGGCAGGCATCCCCTGCCGACGGTGACGGACCTCCAGGACGCCGCGCGCCGGTGGGGTGTCCGGGCCGGCAGCCCTGTCGTGGTCTACGACGCCACCGGGAACCTTGCCGCCGCGCGGGCATGGTGGCTGCTGCGCTGGGCCGGAGTTGCCGACGTGACGATGCTCGATGGCGGTCTCGGCGCGTGGACGTCGGCGGGCCATCCCGTCCGATCCGGCGACGAGCGCCCACCACTGCCCGGTGACGTCGTTCTCACTGCGGGCCACCTGCCGACGCTGACCGCGGACGAGGCCGCCGAATTCGCCGACCACGGCCACCTTCTCGATGCCCGTGCCGCCGAGCGGTATTCGGGCGCGACCGAACCCATCGATCCCCGCGCCGGGCACATTCCCGGTGCCCGCAGCGCCCCGACGTCCGAGAATCTCGGGCCCGACGGACGGTTCGCGCCTGCCGAGGTGCTGCGCGAACGATTCGCCGCGGTCGGCGTCGAGCCCGGACGTCCCGTCGGCGTGTACTGCGGATCGGGTGTGACGGCGGCCCACCAGGTTGCGGCGCTGGCGCTCGCCGGCGTCGACGCCGCCCTGTATCCGGGGTCCTGGTCGCAGTGGTCATCCGATCCCGGGCGGCCGGTCGCCACCGGCCCCGACCCGCGGTGACGGCGAGTCACGCCGTCTGACCGGCCGTCTCCGCGTCGTGCGCCGGATAGGCGTGGATGAGGGCGGTACTCAGCTTCGGAACCGCGTGGGTGAGTGTGTGTTCGGCGGTGTGCGCCACGCGGTGCGCGTCGCGCAGGCTGGTCGAAGGGTCGACGTCGAGTTCGGCGTCGGCATGCAGGTGGTGCCCGATCCACCGCATCTTGACGCTGCGCACCCCGACCACCCCCGGTTCGGCGGCGAGGGCCCGTTCGGCGGTGTCGACGAGTTCCGGGTCGACGCCGTCCATCAGCCGCCGGAACACGTCGCGTGCCGCGGTCCGCAGCACGAGCAGGATCGCGGCCGTGATGACCAGGCCCACCACCGGGTCGGAGAGCGGAATCCCGACCGCGACACCGCCGGCGCCCAGTACCACGGCGAGGGAGGTGAATCCGTCGGTCCGTGCGTGCAACCCGTCGGCGACGAGCGCGGCGGAGCCGATCCGCCTCCCGACCCGGATGCGGTACAGCGCCACCCACTCGTTGCCGGCGAATCCGATGACACCGGCGAGGGCCACCCACCCGAGGTGGTCGATGGGCACCGGATCGAGGAGGCGGCGGGTCGCCTCCACACCCGCGACGACCGCGGACAACGCGATCATCACCACGACGAACAACCCAGCCAGGTCTTCGGCCCGGCCGTAGCCGTAGGTGAATCGCCGGGTGGCCGCCCGCCGTCCGAGGGCGAACGCGATCCACAGCGGAATCGCTGTCAGCGCGTCGGAGAAGTTGTGCACGGTGTCGGCGGCGAGCGCGACGGACCCGGACAGCGCCACCACGATCACCTGAGCGAGGGCGGTGACTCCCAGCACCACCAGGCTGATCTTGACCGCCCGGATCCCGATCTCGCTCGCCTCGAGCGCGTCGTCGACGCTGTCCGCGGAGTCGTGGCTGTGCGGGGCGAAGATCTCGCGGATCGCCCCGCGGACGCCACCCGAATCTCCGTGGCCGTGGCCGTGCCCATGGGAATGTCCGTGGCCGTTCACGAGCCGTCTCCCTCCGCGGCGAGGTCCGCGTCGTCGTGGATCACCTGCAGATCGCCGGTGGCGCGGTGATGTCCCGGGATGCCGGGGCCCGCGTGCTCGGCATTGAACACGGCGTCGGTGACCAACTGCTGCACGTGCTCGTTGGCGACGCTGTAGTAGATGGACGTTCCCTCCCTCCGCGTGCGCACCAGCCGCGCCATCCGGAGCTTCGCGAGATGTTGCGAGACGGACGGTGCCGGCTTCCCCACCCGTTCGGCCAACTCGTTCACCGACAGCTCGCCTCCCACCAGTTGCCAGAGCACCTGCACCCGGGTGGCGTCGGCGAGCATGCGGAAGACCTCGACCACCAGCCCGACCTGGTCTTCGTCGAGTCGGCGCCGACAAGCGCGCTTATCTGCATTCATACGCAGATAATAGGTCACTTTGTTTTGTGATGCATCAGACACCGAATCGACTTACTTGCTTGCGCTAACGATGTATATAGTTGCTTGCATCAAGTAAGTCGTCCTTCAGGGGTTGCCATGTCCGTCTCGTCAGTGCCTACCGTGCCGTCCGTATCTCTCGGCACCACCGAAGCGCTCATCGACGAGGTCTTCCTCTTCGGCCGCGTGCTTCGCGACGCCCTGGTGTCGGAAGGCGACGGTCACATCCCGCGCGCGTTGACGGGGGTCCTCCTCGTCCTCGCGGCTCGGGGGGAATGCCGGCAGAACGAACTCGCCACCGAACTGTGTGTCAGCCAGTCCTCACTCAGTCGCCAGATCACCGATCTGGTGGACGTCGGCTACGTCACCCGCCACTCGGATCCCGCCGACGGACGCGCATTCCGAATACGCGTGTCGCCGGAGGGAATGGCGTACGTCAAGCACGTGAGAACACAGCGAGCGGCACGAATGCAGAAGTTGATGACCGGCTGGAACGAAACCGAGGCAGCGATTGCCCTCGAATCCATCCGGCACCTGAAGGAAACACTCTTCGATCCAGAACACCGGATCGTTACGAGCTCGAACCCGATTGGAACACAAAGCGTATGACCGAAACACAGACTCGGCCGCCGGTTGAAGAAACGACGGCCATGACGCACCGCCAAATCCTCGAAGCCCTCACGGGCCTGCTCGCCGCGCTGTTCACCGCGCTGCTGAGCAGCACGATCGTCGCCACCGCTCTCCCCACGATCATCGGTGACCTGAAGGGCACGCAGACCGCGTACGCCTGGGTCATCACCAGCGCGCTGCTCGCCAACGCCGCCTCGACACCCATCTGGGGCAAGCTCGCCGACCTGTTCAACAAGAAGGTCCTCGTCCAGAGCGCGATCGTCATCTTCGTCATCGGTTCGGTGATCGCCGGCTTCGCACACAACGTGCCGATCCTGCTCGCCGCACGCGTCATCCAGGGCATCGGCATGGGTGGCCTGACGGCTCTCGTCGTCGCCATCATCGGCACGATCGTCGCTCCCCGTGAGCGCGGCCGCTACTCCGGCTACATGGGTGCCGTCATGGCCGTGTCGATGTCGGGTGGCCCGATCCTCGGCGGCGTCATCGTCGACAGCCCCCTCGGCTGGCGCTGGTGCTTCTTCGTGTGCGTGCCGCTCGCCGTCATCGCACTGTTCCTGCTGCAGCGCACCCTGCACCTCGCGACCGAGAAGAAGGACGACGTCTCCATCGACTGGCTCGGCGCCCTGCTGCTGACCGCCGGTGTGTCCATCCTGCTGATCTGGGTCTCGTTCGCCGGCAAGGCCGGCTACTACGAGTGGTTCTCCCGTGAAACGGTCATGTACGTCGGATCCGGTGTGCTCCTGCTGGCCGCGACGATCCTCGTCGAAGCCAAGGCCAAGTCGCCGATCATCCCGCTCAAGATCGTCACGGAGAAGACCACCGGACTCGCCATTATCGCGTCCGTCGCCGTCGGTGTCGGAATGTTCGGTTCCACCACGTTCCTCGGCCAGTACTTCCAGACCTCGCGTGGCTACACCCCCACGATGGCCGGAGTGCTCACGATCCCGATGGTCGCCGGCATGCTCCTCGGCACGGTCGGATCCGGACAGCTCATCACCCGCTTCGGCAAGTGGAAGCCGTTCGTCGTCGGCGGCGCCGTCCTCATGATCGTCGGCTTCGGATTGCTCGGCACCATCGATCACGAGACCAGCCTGACCCTCGTCGGCGCGTACATCGCGATCATCGGTCTCGGCATGGGCATGCTGATGCAGAACCTGGTCCTCGCGGTGCAGAACACCGTCAGCGTCCAGAACATCGGTGCGGCATCCAGCTCGGTTGCCTTCTTCCGGACCTTCGGTGGCGCGATCGGCGTCTCGGTTCTCGGTTCGGTGCTGGCCACCCGCGTCGCCGACCTGTCGGCCGACGGTTTCGCGAAACTCGGCATCCCCGCCGGGTCGAGCAGCGGCGGCGGAAGCCTGGACCTGACGTCCATGCCCGCCCCCGTGCAGGGTGTCATCCGCGCCGCATACGGAGACGCGACCGGCCGGATCTTCCTGATCGCCGCCGTCGTCGCCGTCATCACCCTGATCGCCGTCATCCTGCTGCCCAACCGCCCGCTGCGTCGCACCATCGACCTGTCGAGCGAGCAGGAGCCCATCCAGGAACCCGAGTACGCCCCCGTTCCGGAGTACGCACTCGAGCCCGACACGGCGCCGATCCAGTCGTCCGACGTCCGCGGCGGCAGGCACGAGGCCCCCGCCGATCAGCGTCAGCCCTTCGCGGGGTTGAGCGCCGACGCCCGGGACCGTCTCCTGTCCATGCTTCTGCCCCAGCCGGAGCAGACGCTGGAAGCGATCGACGAAGCGGAGAAGATCCGCGACGAGGTCAACCGCCTGCGCAACGATCTCAACGCCAAGCTCGTCGAATTCGACGCGGTCTGGGATCGCCTGCGCGAGCTGGGACTGAGCGAAGAGCAAGTGGCCGGCGTCCTCGGCGGCGGCCACGTGACGGACACCGGCAACGGTGCCCTCATCCGCTGAATGAGATGATCGTTCAGTTCCACGACGCCGTCGGCCCGCCCACGTATCCCCCTCTACGTGGGCGGGCCGGCGGCGTGTTCGCTCAATTGACCCGGTTCACGCTGGTGGGCACCTCGAGCAACGTGCTCTACGCTCTCGCGTTCTTCACCCTCGACATGTACGGGTCGTTCGTCGCCAACCTCGTCGGCGTGGTGACCAGTTCGATGCTGGCCAACGAACTCCACCGGCGGCTCACCTTCCGTGCCGTGGACCGCGTCCGCTGGTTCGTCGCACAGTGGGAGGGCGGAACCCTCGCGCTGATCGGCCTGGCCGTCAGCTCACTCGCGCTCGCCCTCCTGCACATGCTCTTCCCCGGCGCCGACGGTCCGGCGCAGGTCGCGCTCGTCATCGCCGTCAGCGCCGTCGTCGGCGGGCTGCGGTTCCTCGCACTCCGTGGTTGGGTCTATGCCTCCGGCCCGTGAGTACTTGTTAACCGCCCGTGGTTAACAAGTACTCACGGCAGGGGACGGTGCCACGGACCCGTGATCGCCAGTGTCAGCCCCGGCGACTGGATGTTCGCGAACAGGATCTTCCCGTCCGCACTGAATGCCGGACCGCAGAATTCGCTGTCGTTCAACTCGTTCCGCGCCATCGCGAACGGCTCACCCTCCGCCGTGACGCCCACGAGGTGGCTGATCCCTTCGCCGTCCTCGGCGAGGATCACGCCGCCGTACGGCGAGACGGTGATGTTGTCGGGCCCGTCGTAGTTTCCGGTGTCGACCGCGGGATCGGGATTGACGCCGAACAGGGTCTTCAGCGTGACGGTCTGCTTCGCCGGGTCGTAGAACCACACCTGGCCGTCGTGCTCGGCGACGCTGCCGTCGCTGGTCCGCGCGTAGCTCGCGACGAAGTAGGCGCCGCCGTCGCCCCACCACTGTCCCTCCAGCTTGCGGCTCCGGGTGACGACGTCGTTCCCGAACTGCTCACGCACCGGCGTGCTCGTCGCGTCACGGTCCGGCACACCCACCCACTGCACGGCGTACACGGTTCCCGGCTCGGTGGCCTGCGACAGGTCGGGGACGTGCGTTCCGCCCTGGAAGCACGCCATCGCCTGGAGAGCACCCGCGGCGTCGCCGCCCGGAGACTGCGCGAGTTCGCGCAGCGCGTTCGGCCCGCCCCGGAAACCCTGCGGCGGCGTCCACCGGTAGTACAGGCCGTTCGGCCCGGACGCATCCTCCGTGAGATAGATGGTGCTCGACGCCGGATCCACCGCCACGGCCTCGTGCGCATACCGGCCGAGGAACTTCAGCGGCACAGGACTTTTGCCCCTGTTCGCGTCCTGACTCGCCGGGTCCACCTCGAAGACGTAGCCGTGGTCGAGCAGGAACCCGTCCTCCCCCGCGCGAGCCTCCGTCTCCTCGCAGGTCAACCACGTCCCCCACGGGGTGATGCCGCCCGCGCAGTTGTTCACGGTGCCCGCGACGCTGACGTACTGGCCCTGCCGTGCGCCATCGGCGCCGACCGCGGTCGTGGTCGTACCGCCGCGCGCGCCCGTGTCGTACGTCAATCCGTCGAGAGCGGGCACGCCGAACGGTTCGTCGCTGCCGATCTCGTGATTGGTGACGAGTGTGGAACCGCCGGGTCGCGCGAACACCCCGATGGCGTCGGGATCGCTCGGCACCGGTACACCACCGTCCAACTGCGTCTCACCCGACCGGGAGACGACGGTGTACGAAAAACCCACCGGGAGCGAGAGAATGCGGTTCGGGTCGGGCACGAGCGGTCCGTAGCCGATCGCCTGTCCCGGCGCCGCGGACGCGAACGCCGGCAGGACGAGGGCGTCGACGCTTCCGGCGAGTGCCACACCGAGGCCGGTGAGCGCGGTGCGACCGAGGAACCCGCGGCGGTTGAGTGGTGCAGTGGACACTGTCTGAAACCTCCATGGTGACGAACCGGGACCCTCGGACGGTAGGGACCGGACTGCCCTGGTTCGTGGACGCACCGTGGCGGGCGCGTGAACCGGGCGAGAACTTCCCCTGTGAGTACTTGTTAACCGCCGGCGGTTAATAAGTACTCACGGGCGTTGACATGTGACCAAATGGTCACCTATTCTCGATTCATGGACGACGATCACGTCTTCAAGGCGCTGGCCGATTCCACCCGCCGCCTGATACTCGACCGATTGTTCGCCCAGGATGGTCAGACGCTCACCGAACTCGAGTCGCAGGTCGAGATGACGCGATTCGGGGTCATGAAGCATCTGCGTGTGCTCGAAGACGCGGGGCTCGTCGTCACGCGCCGCTCCGGCCGGGAAAAACTTCACTACCTCAATCCTGTGCCGATACAGCTGATCCACAACCGGTGGATCGACAAATACACCGAGCGTCACACCAGTGCGCTCGCTCAGCTGAAAGCCGAACTGGAGGAAGAGAAATGACTACCGCCGACGCATTCCAGATCTACGCGGTCTACATCAAGGCGACGCCGGAGGCCATCTGGGACGCCATCACCAAACCCGAGTGGTCGCAGCAGTACGGTTACGGTGGTCTGGTCGACTACGACCTCCGCGCGGGCGGCGCGTTCCGATCGCGCGCGGACGACGCGATGAAGGAGTACCCGGGCGTGCCGGACGTGATCGTCGACGGCGAGGTGATCGAGTCCGATCCGCCGAAGAAGCTGGTGCAGACGTGGCGGATGCTGATGGACGCCGACAACGTGGAGGGATTCACCACGCTCACCTACGAGATCGTGCAGTCGAGCCGCCCCGGTGTCGCGAAACTGACTGTCACACACGACCTCACCAACGCACCGGGCCTGGCCGAGATGGTCGCGGGCAGGCGGGAGTCCGAGGGCGCGGGCGGCGGCTGGAACGAGGTGCTGAGCGGAATGAAGACCCTGCTCGAGACGGGGCAGCCGATGGTGAACTGGGGCTGACCCGCGGGTCGGCGGGCGCGAGGGCCCGACATCTGTCGGACGGCCGCAGTAAGCTCCAACCATGACGGCTGCGCAGTCGCTCGACGGGGATTTCCTCGCACTCGCCGACCCTTACCGGCGCGAGTTGCTCGCCCATTGTTATCGCATGATGGGCTCGCTTCACGACGCCGAAGACCAGATGCAGGAGACCTTCATCCGGGCCTGGCGGGGGTACGACGGCTACCAGCAGCAGGCGTCGCTGCGGACGTGGCTGTACAAGATCGCCACCAATACGTGCCTGACGGCCCTGCAGAGCAAATCCAAGCGTCCGCTGCCGAGCGGGCTGGGGGCTCCCGACTCCGACCCGACCGCCGACCTCGTCGAGCGACACGAGGTCCCGTGGCTCGAACCGCTCCCCAACCGCCTCATCGACGACGACGCGAACGATCCCGCCACCGTGGTGACGTCGCGCGAGTCGGTGCGGCTGGCGTTCATCGCCGCCCTTCAGCATCTTCCTGCACGTCAGCGCGCGGTCCTCGTCCTCCGCGACGTGTTGCAGTGGAAGGCGTCGGAGGTCGCGACGGCTCTCGGTACCACCACGACAGCGGTGAACAGCCTGCTGCAGCGTGCACGTGCGCAGCTCGAACTGGCCACGCCGACGGCCGACACTCTCGTGGAACCGGAGTCCCCCGAGGAGCGCGACCTCCTCGACCGCTACGTCGCCGCGTTCGAGGACTATGACATCGACGCGATCGTCGAACTGTTCACCAAGGACGCCGTCTGGGAGATGCCTCCGTTCGACGGCTGGTATCGCGGGGGCGCCTCGATCGGCACCCTGATCAGCGGAAACTGTCCGGCCAAGGCTGCGGGCGACATGCGTCTGGTGTCCACGGCGGCCAACGGACAGCCGGCCCTCGGCCTGTACATGCGCGGAGAGGACGGCGTCCACCGTCCGTTCCAGCTCCACGTCCTGGACGTCACGGCTGACGGGGTCTCCCATGTCGTCTGCTTCTTCGACGTCGATCTGTTCGAGAAGTTCGGACTACCGGAGACCCCGCCGCCCGCCTGACCCCTACGCCGGCACGGCGGCCGGATCCATCCACATGACCTCCCAGACGTGACCGTCCAGGTCGCGGAACGCGCGCCCGTACATGAAGCCTTCGTCCTGGAGCTTGCCCCACGACGTCCCGCCGGAGGCGAGGGCCTTGTCGACGAGGCTGTCGACCTCCTCGCGACTTTCGGCCGAGATACACATGAGGGCCTCGACAGACTTCGAGGTGTCGCAGATGCCGCCCTCGATGAAGTCCGTGAACCGGGACTCGACGAGGAGCATCACGGACGTGTGCTCGTTGATCACCATGGCGGTGCAGGAGTCGTCGCTGAACGTGGTGTTGAACTCGAAGCCGAGTCCGCCGAAGAACGTCTTGGTCGCGTCGAGGTTCTTGATCGGCAGGTTCACGAAGAGCATCCGGGACATGTGATTCTCCTTCTCGGGTTCCGCCCAGTGCGGAAGGTCATCGATACAGACCGCGGCGGTGCGCAAAACTCATCGGCGACCGCTCGCCCGATCCTCTCAGCTGTCGGCGAGGTCGAGGAACGAGCCGATCATGATCCGCCCGGCCGCTTCCACGTCGGCCATGTGCTCCCCCGACGGCGCGGTGTCCGGCGGCATGTGGGCCTGCATCACCGGTAGCTGCCCGCGGGTCAGTTCGACGTGGAACTGCAACCCGTACGCGCGGCGGCCGATCGCGAAGGCCTGATTCTCGTAGAGGTGACTGCTCGCCAGCCCGATCGCGCCGTCGGGGAGGTCGAAGGTGTCGCCGTGCCAGTGGACGACGGGCACCTCGGCGCCGGCCGAACCGAACACGGGGTCGCGCGTCCCGTCCACGGACACGGTGACCGTCCCGGCGCCGTTCTCCGGGGTCGGCCCCCGGCGGATCGCGCCGCCGAACGAGGCGGCGAGAAGCTGCGCGCCGAGGCAGATTCCCAGCATCGGAAGCCCGGCGTCCACAATTTCTTTGATGAAGTTTCGCTCTCGCGGAAGTTGCGGGTGGGTAACGTCATCGAGTGCGCCCATCGGACCGCCCATCACCACGACGCCGCCGACGTCGTGAACGGCTGGGAGTTCCGACGCTCGGTACATGGGGTACTCGGTGTACCGAATTCCCCGCTCCGCCAGCAAAGTACCGACGAGCGCCGGTCCTTCGAACGGCACGTGCTTTACAACCGCCCATGGCTTGTTCATGCCACAATTCTTACCGAGTAGGGACTTTCGACCCTATGCAGGCCCGGATTCGCGAATTCCGCACTGAGTGCACAAAATTCGGATGTTCACACGGAGTTCACGTTCGGTGTACTCCACCCGAATGACACCATCCAAACTGGACGCTTGTCTAGTGGCATGGCTCACGCGAAACCTGTAGAAATACGACGTCACGCTTTCGTGACCCGTCCCATATCAATTAGTTATCCGGTGGTGGTCCCTGACAAACGGAACGTCACCATCTCCCGTTACCTCAGACCACAGACGAGCCCTCCCGCGATCCGGGAAGTCGTCTACGGGATGGAAAGGGCCCTAGATGCCGCTCCCCATGTCCCCTCTCGACTCGATGTTCCTTCTCGGCGAGTCCCGTGAGCACCCGATGCATGTCGGCGGCGTAGAGATCTTCCAGCTCCCGGAAGGCGCCGACACCTACGACATGCGCGCGATGCTCGACCGCGCCCTCGCCGACGGCGAGGGGATCGTCACGCCCCGGCTCGCCAAGCGAGCCCACCGGTCCTTCTCGACGCTCGGTCAGTGGAGCTGGGAGACGGTGGACGACATCGACCTCGGTCACCACATCCGGCACGACGCGCTGCCCGCCCCCGGAGGCGAGGCCGAGCTGATGGCACTGTGCTCGCGGCTGCACGGCTCGCTGCTCGACCGCAGCCGCCCGCTGTGGGAGATGCACCTCATCGAGGGACTGAGCGACGGACGGTTCGCCGTCTACACCAAGATCCACCACGCGGTCGCCGACGGCGTCACCGCGATGAAGATGCTGCGCAACGCGCTCAGCGAGAACTCCGAGGACCGGGACGTGCCTGCCCCGTGGCAGCCGCGGGGACCGCGGCCGCAGCGGACGCCGTCGAAGGCGTTCAGCCTGTCGGGTCTGGCCGGTTCCACGTTCCGCGCCGCCCGCGACACGGTCGGTGAGGTCGCCGGGCTCGTGCCCGCGCTCGCCGGCACCGTGTCCCGCGCCTTCCGTGACCAGGGCGGCCCGCTCGCCCTGTCCGCACCCAAGACCCCGTTCAACGTGCCGATCACCGGTGCCCGCCAGTTCGCGGCGCAGTCGTGGCCGCTCGAACGTCTCCGGCTCGTCGCCAAGCTGTCCGACACCACCATCAACGACGTCGTGCTCGCGATGTCCTCCGGGGCGCTCCGCAGCTACCTCGAGGATCAGAACGCGCTGCCCGCCGAGCCGCTGATCGCGATGGTGCCGGTGTCGCTGAAGAGTCAGCGCGAGGCGTCGAACGGCAACAACATCGGGGTGCTCATGTGCAACCTCGGCACCCACCTCCCCGACCCGGCGGATCGCCTCGACACCATCCGGACGTCCATGTGCGAGGGCAAGGAGGCGTACGAGACGATGAGTGCCACGCAGATCCTCGCGATGAGCGCTCTCGGCGCGGCACCGATCGGCGCGAGCATGCTGTTCGGGCACAACTCGCGGGTGCGCCCGCCGTTCAACCTCATCATCTCCAACGTTCCGGGCCCCAGCTCGCCGCTGTACTGGAACGGGGCGCGACTCGACGCGATCTACCCGCTGTCGGTGCCCGTCGACGGCCAGGGCCTGAACATCACCTGCACCAGCAACGACGACATCATCTCGTTCGGGGTCACCGGCTGCCGCAGCGCGGTGCCCGACCTGAAGTCGATCCCCGGTCGGCTGGGGCACGAACTGCGCGCCCTCGAGCGCGCGGTCGGAATCTGACCCTAGGGACTCTTACGGTCGCTGTGCCCGAGGTGGCGGTCTGGTGCCACCCGGTCCCGGACCAATTGCTTGAGCACGGTGATGTCGGGGAAGCCGCCCTGCTCCTTGCGGTCCCAGATCAGTTCGTCGTCGACGGTGATGCGGAAGATCCCGCCGGTGCCGGGGACGAGCGCGACCTCGCCGAGTTCTTGCCCGAACGTGCCGAGTAGTTCCTGCGCCATCCACGCTGCACGTAACAGCCACTGGCACTGGGTGCAGTAGGTGATCGCGACCCGGCCGTCCGTGCTGCTCGTCGTCATCGTGCCAGGTTAACCGAAGGTGCTCCCCCGCTTGCTGTTCGAGTTGCACGGAGGACACCTGTTCGTCATGCGGACGTCAGCATCGTGAGGCAGACTGTCGATCGCCATGCTGTGCCACCTCGACGAAAGGAAGCCGCCATGTCCACCGCGCTCGAAGAATCGCGTCGCCACGCCATCGAGCTGACCAACGAGAAGATCCAGGCCGTCAAGGACTTCTTCACCAACATCTTCCGCCTGGACACCACGCACCGGACCGAGGCCTGAACACGGGGGGAGGTCTTCGCCGAGAAGGCCTCCCCGTGTTCACCGGATCCTCTCGAAGAACTGCACGACCTCCGCGGTGCGGAAGTGGTCTTCCGAGACGTGCGGTCCGCTCACTTCGACGAACTCGACGGCGTCCGAGCCGCGGCGGAGCATCTCGACCCACGGTCCCGTGACGCCGGCGATGTTCGCCACCTCGTCCTCCCGCGACGCGTACACCCGAATCGGCACTCCGACATAGTCTCCCGGCTCGTGCCGGACGGCGTCCCAGCGCTCGGTCTTCGATTCGAGGTCCTGCCCGTCCGCGGACAAGCGGAAGGCGTCCCGCACGGTGTCGCGTCCGTGTTCGCCCCGTTCCCACACTGCGCGCAGCGACAGCGACGGAGCGATGAACACGGCTCCGTCCCACGCGACCTCCCGCAGGCGTACGGCGTTGGCGGCGGCGTTACCACCCATCGATTCGCCGATCAGGAAGCGGCGTGTCACCGGCCACCGATACGACACCCACTCGTCCAGTGCGACCACCGCGTCCTGCGCCGGCCGGTTTCCCCACTGGTCGCCGTGCAGGTACGGGCTGGCGACCAGGTAGCCGGCGTCCAGCAAGCCGTCCCGCAGGCCGGCGCGGTCGCCGATCGACCTCTCGTCCCCCGTCCGCCCGTGCAGGTAGTACGCGACCGCGGACGGCGTCACCCCGCGCGGCACCGCGACCACCGCACGATCGCCGGAGCGCGGGACGGTCACCGCGTGCTCCTCGTACGTCGTGAGGTGTGCCGTGCGCCGCGTCAGCGGTTCGGCGGACCCGGCACGAAGTATCACCCCGCCACGCTAACAAGCGGGGACGCGACGTGCCTGGCGGCGATCTCCGACCCGGCGCCGGTTTCGCCGAGACGAGCTGACGTCCGACGCCACGCTCCTATAATTTCAAGCCTGAGCCCTAGTTGTGAGGGGGACGGATGGCCGGCTTCCTGCTACGACGAGCGCTCAACTACGTGGTGCTGTTGCTGCTGGCGTCGTTCCTGACGTTCAGTCTCGCCTCGCTCACGTTCCGTCCGCTCGACAGCCTGGAGCAGCGCAATCCGCGGCCACCGCAATCGGTGATCGACGCGAAGGCCGCCGAACTGCATCTGGACGATCCGATCCCGGTGCGGTACGCGAACTGGCTGGGCGGCGTGGTCCACGGCGACTTCGGCACCACCATCACGGGTCAGCCGGTGTCGGACGAGCTGGGTCGCCGGATCCTGGTGAGCATGCGGTTGCTGATCCTCGGTTCCGTGATCGGAGCGGTGCTGGGTGTTCTGATCGGCGCCGCCGGTGCGATCCGGCAGTACAAGTTCAGTGACTATTTCAGCACCGTCCTGTCGCTGCTGATTCTCAGTGCGCCGGTGTTCCTCGTCGCGACCCTGCTGAAATACGGTGCTCTCCAGATCAACTCGGCCACCGGCAACCAGATCTTCCTGTACACCGGCGAATCCTCGGCCAGCACGATCACCGGGTTCTGGCCGCAGTTCGTCGACCGCGTGCAGCATCTCGTGCTGCCGACCATCGCGTTGGCGTTGGGCAGCATCGCCGGTTACAGCCGGTACCAACGCAACGCGATGCTCGACGTTCTGGGGAGCGACTTCATCCGGACCGCCAGGGCGAAGGGACTGACCCGGCGGGCGGCACTGCTCAAGCACGGGCTTCGGACGGCACTGATCCCGATGGCGACGCTGTTCGCCTACGGATTCGGGGCGCTGGTCGTCGGCGCGACGTTCACCGAGACGATCTTCGGCTGGCACGGCATCGGCGAGTGGATCGTGATCGGCATCGACAATCAGGACACCAACATCGTCGTGGCGATCACGTCGTTCACCGGGCTGATCGTGCTGTTGTCGGGACTCCTCTCGGACGTGGTGTACGCGGCGCTCGACCCGAGGGTGCGTGTCGGGTGACCGAGATCCAGATCGCGTCCACCGATGCGGCGGTGTCGGCCGTCGGTCGCCGGACCCTGCTGTGGCGGCGGTTTCTCCGGAACAAGCCCGCCATCGCCGGGGTGTGCGTCCTGGTGCTGCTGTTCGTGGGCAGTTTCGTCGGACCGTACCTGCTCCCCTACGACTATCAGCAACTCGACTACACCGCGCTGCTGCAGCCGCCCAGCGCCGAACATCCGTTCGGCACCAACCAGATCGGCCAGGACGTTCTGGCCCAGACGTTGCGCGGGCTGCAGAAGTCGCTGATCATCGGGATCTGCGTCGCGATATTCTCCACCGCCATCGCGGCGCTCGTCGGTGCCCTGGCGGGGTATGTCGGCGGCTGGCCGGATCGGGTGATCATGTGGCTGGTCGACCTGCTGCTCGTCGTTCCCAGCTTCATCATCATCGCCGTGTTCACTCCGCGGCTGAAGTCCTCGAGCTCGATCGCCCTGCTGATCCTACTGCTGGCGGTGTTCGGCTGGATGATCACCGCCCGGATGGTCCGGGGAATGACGCTCAGCCTGCGCGAGCGGGAATTCGTCCAGGCGGCCCGGTACATGGGCGCCCCCACCCACAAGATCATCACCAGCCACATCGTCCCCAACATCGCGTCGATTCTGATCATCGACGCGACCCTGAACGTCGGTGCCGCGATCCTTGCCGAGACCGGGCTCAGCTTCCTCGGGTTCGGTGTCCAGAAGCCGGACATCTCTCTCGGGTCGCTGATCGCCGACGGCACCGAATCCGCCCTCACCTACCCGTGGCTGTTCCTGTTCGCGGGCGGACTGCTGGTGATCACCGTGCTGTCGGCGAACCTGGTGGGCGACGGTCTGCGCGACGCGGTCGACCCCAGCTCGACGCGCGCCCGGTCCCGCAAGAGGAAGACGAAGGCGACGCGGTGACCGGGCAAGCGCTGCTCGAGATCGAGGACCTGCGGGTCAGCTTTCCCAGCGAGGAAGGCCGGATCGAGGCGGTGCGTGGTGTCAGCTACAGCGTCCCCGACGGCGAGGTGCTCGCCATCGTGGGTGAGTCGGGTTCGGGCAAGTCGGTGGCGTCCCTCGCCGTGATGGGTCTGCTGCCCGAGCACGCGCGCGTCACCGGCTCCATCCGGTTGCAGGGCCGCGAGCTGCTGGGCATGGGCGACAAGGAGCTGTCGGCGCTGCGCGGGAAGACGGTCAGCATGGTGTTCCAGGACCCGCTGTCCGCGTTGACGCCGGTGTACCGGGTCGGTGACCAGATCGCCGAGGCGCTGCTCGTCCACGGCCGGGCGAGCAGCAAGAAGGATGCCGCGCAGCGTGCTGTCGAGCTCCTCGACCTGGTCGGGATACCCGATCCGGAGGTGCGCGCCAAGGCCTTTCCCCACGAGTTCTCCGGCGGCATGCGCCAGCGCGTCGTGATCGCCATCGCCATCGCCAACGACCCCGCGCTGATCATCTGCGACGAACCGACCACCGCCCTCGACGTGACCGTGCAGGCGCAGATCCTGAACCTGCTGCGCAAGGCCCGCGACCTCACCGGCGCCGGCGTCGTGATGATCACCCACGACATGGGCATCGCCGCGACGCTCGCCGACCGCGTGGTGGTGATGTACGCGGGCCGGGTGGTGGAGTCGGCGCCGGTGCGCAAACTGTTCGCCGAGCCCCGGATGCCCTACACCGCAGGGCTACTCGTGTCGGTACCCCGGATGGATGCGCCGATCCGGAGCCGCCTGGTCTCGATCGCCGGTGCCCCGCCCGCGCTCCATTCGCTGCCACCGGGCTGCACGTTCGCGCCGCGCTGCCCGCTCGCGGTCGACGCCTGCCTGCTCGCCGAGCCGGAACTCGTCTCGACCGGACCCGGTCATCAGGCTGCGTGCATCCGCGTCGACGAGACGGACACCCGGGACCTGTTCACGGCGTATCGGCGGGACCAGCCGGCACCCGCCCCCACCGCGGAGACGGCACCTGAACACCGCGTGGTGCTGCAGGTGACCGATCTCGTGAAGACGTATCCGATCACCAGCGGTCTGGTGTTCCGCCGCAAGCGGGGCGAGATCCGGGCGGTCGACGGCATCAGCTTCGACATCCGCGCGGGCCGCACGCTGGCGCTGGTGGGTGAATCCGGCTCGGGCAAATCGACCACGTTGACGCAGATTCTCGACCTGGCCGCGCCGGAAGCCGGTTCGATCGCGGTGCTGGGCGCTGACGTCGCGGCGCTGAGCCCACCCGAGAAGCGTGCGATCCGGCGCAAGATGGCGGTCGTCTTCCAGGATCCGACGGCGTCACTGGACCCCCGGCTGCCGGTGTTCGACGTTCTCGCCGAGCCACTCCGGCTGGACGGTCGCAGGCGTGAGGAGGTCGGCCGCCGGGTACCGGAGTTGCTCGACCTCGTCGGGTTGCGCCGCGAGCACGCCGATCGCTATCCGGCCGATTTCTCGGGCGGCCAGAAGCAGCGGATCAGCATCGCCCGGGCGCTCGCCCTCGACCCGGAACTGCTGATCCTCGACGAGCCGGTGTCGTCGCTCGACGTCTCGATCCAGGCCGGGGTGCTCAACCTCCTGCGCGATCTTCAGGAGCAGCGGGGCATGTCGTACCTGTTCGTCTCCCACGACCTGTCGGTGGTCCGCAATATCGCGCACGACGTCGCGGTGATGTACCGGGGCAGGATCGTCGAGTCGGGGGACGCGCAGACGATTTTCGAGGATCCGCAGCACGAGTACACCCGGGCGCTCCTCGAGGCAATTCCCGTTCCGGATCCGACGTTTTTGGCACACTAGCCTCAGCGAACTTCGAGGAAGGGCACCCCCATGAGGATTCGTTCGGCGCGCACCCGCCTCGCGGTATCGGTCCTGGCCCTCGGCCTGTTTCTCGGTGGCTGCGGGGGCTCGGACACCGGTGATGTCGAGGCCGGATCCGGGTCGATCGGCACCACCAACGACATCAACCCGCACGACCCCAGCGAGCTGCGCGACGGCGGAAACCTGAGGTTGGCGTTGTCGGGTTTCCCCCCGAACTTCAACACGCTGTCCAACGACGGCAACGACACCGAGATCGGCGCCATGCTGAAGCCGATGATGCCCCGCGCGTTCAGCACCGACGCCTCGGGAGCGCTGTCGGTGAACCACGACTACTTCACCGACGTCGCGCTCACCGGCACCGATCCCCAGCAGGTCACGTACACGATCGACCCGAGGGCGGTGTGGTCCGACGGCACCCCGATCACGTGGGCGGACATCCAGTCCCAGGCCGCGGCGCTCAGCGGTGAGAACAAGGACTTCCTGATCGCGAACACGTCCGGGTTCGAGCGGGTGGACAGGGTCGAGCGCGGCGTCGACGACCGTCAGGCGGTGATCACGTTCGCCGAGCCGTACGCCGAATGGAAGGGCCAGTTCGCGGGCAATTCGATGCTCTACCCGAAGTCGGTGACCGCGACCCCCGAGGCGTTCAACGAGAGTCTGCGCGACGGGGTCACGCTGACGTCGGGACCGTTCCGGATCGCGTCGATCGACAGGGCGCAGAACCGAATCACACTGGGCCGCAATCCCGCGTGGTGGGGCAACACCCCGAAACTCGACACCATCACCTACAGCGTTCTCGACGACGCCGCGCGCATTCCCGCTCTGCAGAACAACGAGATCGACGCGTCCGGACTGGGCACCATCGACGAGGTGAAGACAGCACAGGGATCGGCAGGAATCGCGATCCGCCGGGCGCCGGGAAACCAGTTCTCGCACATCACGTTCAACGGCGCGGAGGGATCGATCCTCGCCGATCCGGAATTGCGGGTGGCGCTGTCCAAGGGCATCGACCGGCAGGGCATCGCGACCGCGATCCAGAACGGTCTGGTCGACGATCCCCAGCCGCTGAACAACCACATCTACCTCAACGGTCAGGAGGGCTACCAGGACAACAGCGCAGCCGTCTCCTACGACCCCGAGGAGGCCGCGAGGCGGCTCGACGAACTCGGCTGGACACTCGACGGCGAGTTCCGGGAGAAGGACGGGCGCAGGCTCGAGATCCGCGACGTGATGTACCAGTCGACCACCTGGGTCCAGATCGCGCAGATCCTTCAGCAGAACCTCGCGCAGATCGGCGTCAAACTGAACATCGACACCCGCGGCGGCACCGGATTCTTCACCGATGTCATCCAGCCCGGCGACTTCGACATCGCCCAATTCTCCTGGGTGGGTGACCCGTTCCCGCTCAGCGGCCTGCCCCAGATCTACGCGTACAACCCCGACGACCTGCAGGGCAACTACGGCCGGATCGGTTCGCCCGAACTGAATGCGCTGATCGAGCGGACGATCTCGGAACTCGACCCGCAGAAGGCGATCGAACTGGCCAACGAGGTGGACACCGCGGTGTTCGAGGAGGGGTTCTCGCTGCCGCTGGTGCAGGCGCCGGGCAATGTCGCGGTGCGCGACAACCTGGCGAACTTCGGTGCCGCCGGCCTTGCGTCCTACGACTACACCACGATCGGCTTCCTGAATTAGCGGGTTCGTGGCCGTCCGCTACCCCGTTGCCGTCGGCGCGTGTGCGCTGGTGGTGTGCGGCGCGTTCGCCGTGGTCGCTGACGCCGATCAGCTCAGCGCACTGGTCGTGGTCGCGGCGACGGTGCTCGGTGTCACCGGCTACACGTGGTTCGCTGCCACCCGTTCGGGGTCGGAGCCGGGTCGGCCTGCCACCGTGCACCGGGTACGCCAGCAGCATCGGCTGACCAGCAGGTCCTGGATCGAGGTTCGTGAGGAACCGGGTTCGTTGTGGATTCCGGTGTTCTTCGATCCCGTCCTGGTCACCCTGCCGACCCCGACAGCGGCGACGGTGCACGGCGCGGGGCGTCGCCGTGTCGTCGTCTGGGAAGGCCGTCGACTGCTTCCCTCCGGTCGAGCGCGTCGCTCGGAGCCGGCCGGGCGGTTGATCGACAACCCGTCTCGTCCGGATCCGGACGGTCCGGTGCGCGCGCGGGTGGCCGCTCGGCCGGTCCGCCGGCTCGTCCTCGACGCCCAGTTCGCGGTGGCGGCACCGTTCGTCGGGGCATTGTGGGTCTACGTCGCGGGCGGCGGGGTCCCGGCGTTCGCCGGCGCGACGTGTGTGGCGGCGGCCGTCGCGGTGTGGTTGGCGGCCGTCCGCGGCTCCGACCCCAGCTGAGGGGTCAGGACATGGTGACGCCCGCGCTGACGAAGCACGGCAGCAGTCCGGCGATCTCGCTCAGCACGGGGCCGAATCCCACGGCTGCGGGCACCGGGTCGTTGACGAACGCGACACCCCGGAACCCGGTGGTGAGGTTCGTGAACTGCACGACGGCGCCGTTCCACTGCGCGAGCGGCGCGGCGGTGGTGTACCGGATCCGGTCGGGCGCGACCCGCTCCGCGTTGAACGTCAGCCACGCGCCGGGGGCGCACGTCGACATCGAGCCGGGAACGAAGGGCGCCGCCGAGACGGCCGCGGGCACTGCGAACGACAGTGCACCGGCGGCGGCGATCACTGCTCCCAACCGGCCCACCATTTGTCGAGTAGACATCGGAATTCCTTTCGGGGCGCGCCAATCCGTCTCCCCGAGTACGGCGGAACCGCGTCACTGAGTGTGAATACCAGGTCAGAGAATTATATCTCCGCAGGTACCTCCCACCGCCAGGGTCAGAAGGCGTCGCCCACATCCAATTCGAGGCGGTCCTCGTCGAGCCGGACCACCCGGACGGTGCGCGAATCGCCCGCCGCCGTGGTTACCTCGAGCCGCCCGTCGTCGGCGGGCACCCACGTCCCCTCTCGTGCCTCGTTGGCGTCTCCCCGGCCGATCGCCCAGTCGACGAAGGAGCCGTCCGGCCGGAATTCGATACCTCCGCGGCCCCGTGCGCGCGGGAAGTCGTATCCGGCAGGCCGGTAGACGCGGAGGCCGTCGTGGTCTTCCTCGAACGAATGCCCCCAGCGGCCGGCGGCGGCCCGGGCGAGGACGGCGGACGATGCCGGACTCGCGGCCCGCCCGGTCCACAACTGCTTCCGGACGCCGTCCAGGCACGCTCCCATCCGCGCGCCCTGCCCCTTGGTGAACATGACCATCCCGGCGTCGTCCGTGTAGTCCATGTAATCCATGAACAGGTCGCCGTGGGGGCCGTTCCCGCAACTGATGTGCGGGAATCGCGGCATCCCGACGTTCTGCCCGCCCTGATTGGGGGTGTCGCCGACCTCGTCGGAGCCCCGGCACCCGGTGCCGTCGTCACCCCAGATGTGGAACAGATTGAAGTAGTGCCCGATCTCGTGGGTCGCGGTGCGCCCGAGGTTGAACGGGGCCCGTGCGGTGCCCGTAGTCCCGAACGCGGTATAGGTGATCACGACGCCGTCGGTGGCGACCGGACCGCCGGGGAACTGCGCGTATCCGAGCAGACCACCGCCGAGCGCACAGACCCAGATGTTCAGGTATCTCTGCGTCGGCCACGGATCGGCGCCGCCGGTCTCCGCGGATTTGACGCCGTCATTCTGGTCGAACGCGTCGACTTCGGTTGCAGTTCGGGTGATTCCGTTCGTCGCCCGCCCGTCCGGATCCGTGTCGGCGAGATAGAACTCGATTCCCGCGTCGCCGACCAGATACTCGAACACGGACGGAACGGTGTCCACGTCGTCGTTGGTGGCCCGGAAATCCTTGTTGAGCACCGCGATCTGGCTCTCGATCTGCGCGTCGGAGATGTTCTGCGCCGCAGCCTTCCACACGACGTGAACGACGACCGGAATCCGTGCGACGCCGCGGGCGGCGATCGACTGCAGCGATTCCAGGTCGATGGTCTGGTTCTCGATCTCCGATCGGGCGATGCGATACGACTCCGACTCGGTCAACAACCGGCGGTGGACGTCCATCGCCCCACAGGTGCGCTGCGTGGGCAGATCGACCTCTGATTCGTTGGTGCTCATGGTGTCGGGCTCCCTTTCGGTTTCAGAGGATCAGGTCCTGGGGACGGATCAGTTCGCGGGGCAGGGCGCTCGCCTCGATCCGCTCGAGCGGATCGGCCGCGATGTAGGGATCGAGGACCAGACCGGTCAACTGGGCGATCCGCCGCACGGGTACCTGGAACGTGCGGTACGCGCCGTAGGAGAACGCCTCCTCCCCGTCGGCGAATTCGTCGAGCAGGGCGGCCTGGCTGAGCAGGTATCCGGTGACCGAGAGACCGCCGTCCTGCTTGACCATGGCCACCGTCTTCCAGAACTGACGCGGCAGCGCCACCCCGCGGTATTCGGGGTCGTCGGGCGCGAGAACGGGTCCGGTGACGACGCTGACGGCGAGACCGGCGTTGTCCGCGTTCTTCAGGACGTAATCCTCGAGGCCCAGCCACAGGGTCTGGCCGGCGTTGAAACTGTGATGTTGCGGAGTGCAATTGGTGAAGTGGAACGTGTCGTCGTTCGCGGCCTTGGCGAGCGGTCCCCACGCCGGGTCGAGTCGGCGCACGAGGTGTCCGCGGTCGAGCGGATTGTCGCGATACACGTCCTCCCCCGTCTGCTGATCGGCCGGAAGTCGCGGGTCGAGAATCCAGCTGTCGCTGTCGCGCCGCGGGCTCTGCGACTGCGTTCCGTCGATGTTCACGGCAGTGAACAGCGCCAGCGCCCGGTATCGGTGCATCACGACGCTGAAGTGGTGGTACGTCAACTGCGGGGACGCGACCGACGGTGTCCCGGGCCGCGGAAGGGGTAGCGGCACGCGCAGGAAGTTCGCGTCGTACCCCCCGCGCGTGCTGTAGTCCGGGTCGATCGAGATCGCCTCGGGCTCAGGCGGTCGCCGGGTGGCGGCCGGTGAGTCGACGGAGCCGAGACGCACCGTGATCTCGAGGGGAACCCGGACGGTCACTTCCCGTTCGTGTTCGACGGCCGGGGATTTCGTCGGTGCCGTCCGCTCGGCGCGGACCATGTCGTCGACGAGGTCACGCGACTGCGGGGTGAGGTTCTGCGCGCGCACGTATTCGAGGATGCGGCTGATGCGCACGCCCTCGTTGAGGACACCACCGAACTCGGTGTGCT
The DNA here is from genome assembly GCF_048381435.1 of Rhodococcus mengyinensis. Lineage (NCBI taxonomy): Bacteria > Bacillati > Actinomycetota > Actinomycetes > Mycobacteriales > Nocardiaceae > Rhodococcus > Rhodococcus mengyinensis. Next base: position 57,126 of record NZ_JBLWIT010000121.1, read on the forward strand.
GCGGCGCCCGCACGCTCGCGTGATGCAACGCGACCACCTCCCACTGATCGTTAAAGACCGGCGAACCCGAGGATCCGGGTTCGGTGTCGGCCGAGTAGTGCAGAAACCGCTCGGGTATGTCGACGATACGGTTCTCCCGCAGGGCAATCTGCTTCTTCTCGCCGCGGGGGTGTTGCACGATGGTCACGAACTCGCCGATGACGGCCTTGCCCTCCGCCTGGATCAGCGGGTTGAAACCGAACTGGGCGAGCGTTCCGGGTTCGGCTCCGACCGCGACGAGCGCGAAGTCGCGGTCCCGGTCGGCGAGATAGAACCGACCCGGGTCCAGCGGGAACATCTGCACGGGGTGCGGTTTTCCGTCGATGCCGTCCTGGTAGTCGAACTCGATCACGCTGCTGCGGGCCGTGTCCGCGTTCGGCAGCACGTGATGGTTGGTCAGCAGCAGCGTGGGTGAGACGAGGAAGCCCGTGCCGTAGCCCTGCAGGGTTCCCCGCGCGTCGCGGATGTTGACGCGCCCGATCGACCGGGCGGCGGCTGCGCCGTCATCGAGGTATCGGACGCCGACGAAATCGGCTGTGTTGATTATTTTCTCGAGTAACCGATCCGGGAGGGCGTCGGACTCCCAGTCCCCATTGCCGTAGTAGCGACCGAGCCGGTCCACGCGCTTCGCGATCCGTTCGGGAGTATCCGCGGCGGCGACGCCTCCGGGGCCGTTGAGTGCGTCCACGTGCTCGCCCCGCTGCGGTGCCCGTTCGCGGGCACGCAGTTCCGCCGCATCGCGTTGTCGCTGCCATTCCGCCTCGAACGTTCCCCCGGGAATCGCGCGCTGCGACTGTCCGTCTCCGATGTTGTCGACGATGGTCATGACTCGGTCCTCACGTAGGTCGGGCGGCTCGTTCTGTGATTGCGAGCCTGCTCGTCGCGGGCACGTCGGTCATGCGTAGTGGGCTACTCGTTTCTCGGTCCGACCACGGTGTCGGCGCGTTCGTACTGTTCGATGCCGTTCCGGACGACCCGTCGGATGCGGTCGCCGTCGGCCACGAGGTCGTCGAGGAGGGGTACCGCCAGTTCCGGCCGGATGGGGGTTTCCGCGAGGAGTTGCCCGAGTTCGAGTGCGTCCGACCCGAGCGCGCCGACGATGACCTTCCGCCGCGCGGAATCCAGCGCCGCCTCGACGTCGAGTTGCTTCGCGGTGTCGCCCCGCGCCGCCGGTATCGGTGTCGCCGTCTCGACCAGCAGCGCCCGGACCTCCTGCGCCGTCAGGTCGCGGTCGGTCGCCCACACCAGCATCGCGGTAACCGCCACGTACAGCGCGGCGAACGTCGTGCCGTCCATCTCCGGTCGATCGACGAGCTGCTCGCACGCTGTCCCGGTGATCGTCCGCGGCGCGTAGATGTCGGGTTTTCCCGCGTCGGGGAAGTACGGGGTTTCGTGGGTGAGTGTGCCGTCGTCCTCGACGGCTCCGACGGCGAACGCGTCCGCACTCCAGGCCGGATATGCCGGTTCGTCCGAGTGGTCGCCCGAGGCGATCACCAGCCTGCCGTCGCTCACCAGGTGCGCAATCACCGCATTCTGCGCATCCGAGGGCACCGCGTTGCCGTAGTCCAACACCAGGATGTCCGCGTCGGCCAGGGCCGCGTCCTCCATCCACCGACAGACGTCGCGCTCGGACGGGACACCGTCGCCGAAGGCCAGCTCCCCGGGAAGGAGTTCGGCCAGTGCCGATTCGCCCTCCCCCGTCTCTCCGGCTACTACCCGCCCCGGAACCCCGTGCTTGATGGCGCACTGCGTGACAGAGACGGCGATCTCCTCGCGTCGGCCCACCGTGAACGGACCCGCGACCGCCAACCGCAACGCGCGCCGCACCGGCGACGATGCCGCCGCCTCCGCTTCGGGCACAGCGGTTTCGGCGCCGAAGAAGTCGGACCCGTTCGATACCTGGGGCTCCGCTTTCGGGGCGCCGACACCGAGTTGCCGGACGAGGACCGGCAGGTCCCGCGGGTCGAACGTGCCGTTCCGGGCGGCGAGATCGGCCAACTGCTCCCACAGTTCCAGGTGCCGCACGTCGGTGTAGAGCCGGGACAGGTCCTTCTCCGGATAACGGGTCAGGGTCGGCAGATTGCGCCGGATCCATTGCCACACTTCGGGCCACGACAGGGCGTCGAGGCGGATCGTGCGCACCTCCGAGGGGCGGAGCGGTCGCGTCAGTTCCACGAGGTCCGCGGTGGCCGCCACCGCGAGCCGCGCCTTGCTGCGCCGCTGCGTCAGCAGGACCAGCGCGTCGAGGAGGCCCGGGGCGCCGGGTGCGTCGCCGAGCAGCAGGTCACCGTCGTCGATGACGATCGCGACCGGGACTTCGGTGAGGTCGCCGAGTAGTCGCTCCCACCAGTCGCCGGCGCTGAATCTGCCCGGCCGGGCGGTGCGCACCCCGACGTCGCGCATCAGCTCGTCGACGAGGCGGGCCAGTTCGCGGACCGGGTCGGGTTCCGCGAGCAGCCGGTTCGCGCTGATGTACAGATGTGCGATCTGCGGGTCGAGCTCGTCGAGCACCCGGTCCAGAAGCGAGGTCTTTCCCGTCGACGGCATTCCGACGACGTGCAGCAACCGCGCCGGCGTCTGCCCGGACAGCACGTCCACCCCCTCGCGCAGCTCCGCGAGGCGGGAGATGAAGCGAAGTTCGCCCTGATGGATACCGAGCCGCAACCCGACCCGCCGGGACGGTGGCTCCGGCCGCGCCCGCGCCTCCGGGTCGACGATCGCGCCGGGCTCGCTACCCCCGACGAACAGGCACGGCACCGCCCAGTCGAGCAGCGGGTCACCGCTGTTCTCGTCGCCGTTGATCGCGAGCCGCGCCAGCCGCAACGCCTCGGCGACAGGCTGGCCGGCGGTCAGTGCCTGGTAGAAGAAGCGCGTCAGCAGTCGCTCCGTCCGGAAGGGCAGCACCGCCTGCATCCCGATCACCATCGGGCATGCATCACGCACGCAGATGTCGGCGGACGACAGCGGACCGGGCCATGGGTCGTCGTCGGCGGCACCGGCCGGCGCGCGTGCCGTCTCACAGCCCGCGAACACGGCCAGCCGGAGGTCCGGGAGTTGCTGCAGCAGCAATGCGAATTCCTGACTGGGCAGCAGCCTCCCGCGGCCGTTGCCCTGCTCCAGCTTGAGCCCGTCCGGATTGGCGTGGCCGAGGTAGTGGAAGAGGTGAAAACCGCGTCTCTGCATGCCCATTCGACTGCGGAGCCGTTCGACCGACGGACGGTCCTCGACCACCACACGGAGCAGACCCCGGTCCACCAGGGGCCGCAATTCCGACAGAAGGCTACGTTTCTCGGCATACAGGTCGAACGGGGCCTCGGAATCCTCGGGGCCCTCCCGTAAGGGGCTCGACATCACCAGCAGGAGGTTGAGCGGCGGCTCGATCGGCGTCTGACGCAACGGATAGGTGCGCGACCGTCCCGACCGCACCACGTGGACGTCGCGCGCCATGGCGAGGAACTGGTCGGGTCGTTGCGGATCCAGCAGCAACTCCCACGGCCAGGCGCACACTTCCTGCGGCGCGGCGAGGACGCGCAGGAGGAGCTGAGTTCCCGTGGTCCGGGCCAACCCCCGGCTCTGCTGCAGCAGCGTGACGATGTCCGGAACCCCGAACACCAGATCCGTCAACACCTTCCCGACGTCGAGCGCATGGGTTGCGGCGTCGGTGCGCGCGTGCCGGACGGTGTCGGTCAACCAGTCGGACGGTGTGTCGATCGTCTTCCCGGTGACGTCGTTCGGCAGTTTCCATTCCGGGATCGGCCGCCGCACCGCGAAGACCGAACCCATCCGCGACTGCGCCGAGAGCCAGACGTGGTCGCCGGCCCGGAGAACGCTGATCTCCAGTGCCTCGAAACCGGGTGTCGGTCCCATACGTCCGCGCTCCTAGACGTCCACGGACCGGGCGATCTCGTCGAGGTCGACCACACTCGCGACATCGGTGACCGGGTGCACCCCGGGCGCGCGCGCGGTGATCCTGTAGTCCTGGGCGGTCAGCCCGTCGAGACTGGTCTGCTGCCAGCCGTCCGCGGTCGACACCAGCGGGTGTTCCCGGCTCGGACCGCCAGCCATCGGCTCGACCGTCGCGAGAAGCCGAGCGCCCCCGGCGCCGGTGCGCGCCCGGATCACCAGCGGCTCGGCGGTCGTGACGTCGTCGACTTCCAGCGCGACCGATTCGTTCACCGCTGGAAACACGTTCGGAGGCGCGAGCGTCGCGGTGTTCAGGATTCCACCCACATGGTCGAGCACCGGGTCGTCGTTCTGAAGCGAACCGTGCCGCTGGCTGAAGAAGGCCGCGTTCTTCCATCCCGTCATGAGTTCGTGCGGGGTGGACGACAACTTCGGCACGGTGCCGTCGCCGCCGCTCTCGTCGGGTCCGCGCACGGTCATCGTCTCGACCTTCGTCCCGGCGAGCCGGGCGGCCCACTTGGTGGGCTGGAAGTCGCCGATCACCGGCCGGATGTCGTAGCCCTCGTGTCCCGAATCCAGCCGTGCGTCGACGGCGTCGCGCAGACCTCGGTGCAGGCGCACCGCCGCAGCCATCCGGCCGGCGTCGAGACCCGTCCCCGACCAGTCGAGCTTCTCGTCGTCCAGCGCGAGCCACGACCCGTCGTCGCCCGCCATGCACCGATACGACGGCAGCAACTGGTACGCGGACGTGAACGATCGGATCAGCGCACTGAGGTCGACGGTGAACGGACCCCACCCCTTGCGGAACCCGTTGACGAGGAAGTCGAGTGCATTGACCGAACCCGAGTACGGGGTGCCGAAGGTGACGAGGGTGCGGGTATCACGCCACCCGTCCAGGAATTCGAGGAACAATCGAGCGACGATTCCGCCCATGGAGTGGCACACCAGCACGAGCTTCGCGTCCGCGTTCCCCGACTTCTCGCGCCACCGCGTCAGCCAGTCATGGGTCCGTCGGGCCAGGGCGCGGGCCGCCACCCGGTTGTCGCGCCGCCAGTCGTAGGGGAACTCGAAATAGTTGTCACCGGGAACCACCCCGAATCGGCGGACGACGTCGTCGCGGAATTTCGTGTACCCGTCGATCTTCCAGTCCAGCCCGGGAACGAAGTGGAAGTCCGGGACCAGGCGGGTGGCCACGACGCCGTCGCCGAGGTCGTCGACGTCCGGATCGTCGCCGTCGAGCTTCAGGCGTTTGATGTTCCCGCCCAGCGACAGCACGCCCGCCAGCGCCACGCCCGGTGTCGGTGCCCATACGTCCTTGCCGTCACGGGCGAGGACCGACCCGCCGATGCCGGGCAACAACACGACTACGTCTTTCATGGCGGCCTCCGGGATCGAACGCCCAGGAGAGGGCGGCTTCGAATCCCAGTCTTCTCTCACCCGCCGCAATACACACGAGTAGCGGACCACTCGGTTTGCAATTTTTTCGTCGGGCCGCGGGGCTCAGCTCTGCGCGAAGTTGAGGTAGGCCTTCGACGGCGTCGGGCCGCGCTGGCCCTGGTACTTGGAGCCGACAGCGGAGCTGCCGTACGGGTGTTCCGCTGCGCTCGACAGCCGCAGCAGGCACAGCTGGCCGATCTTCATGCCCGGCCACAGGGTGATGGGCAGGTTCGCGACGTTGGAGAGCTCCAGGGTGATGTGCCCGTTGAAGCCGGGGTCGATGAACCCGGCCGTGGAGTGCGTCAACAGTCCGAGGCGGCCGAGCGAGGACTTGCCCTCGAGGCGTCCCGCCAGGTCGTCGGGCAGCGAACACACCTCCAGAGTGGAGCCGAGAACGAACTCACCCGGGTGCAGGACGAACGGCTCCCCCTCGGCCGGTTCGACCAGCGTCGTCAGCTCGTCCTGCCGCTGAGCTGGGTCGATGTGCGTGTACCGGGTGTTGTTGAACACCCGGAACAGGCTGTCGAGGCGCACATCCACGCTCGAGGGCTGGACCATCGAATCGTCGAACGGGTCGATGCCCAGACGTCCAGCGGAAATTTCGGCACGGAGATCGCGATCGGAGAGGAGCACAGGTAGAGGTTAACGGGTGTGGATGGCCATCGAGAGCAGCAGTTCGGTGCAGGTGTCCACGAGCTCGTCCTCGGGGAGGGTCACGGTGCCGTTCAACCATGCCGTCAGGGTCTGCGCCAGGCCGCCGACCATGAAGTGCGCGGCCAGGTCGAGTCGCGGGCTCTCGGCCACCTCGTAATACCCGACCGTCTGCTTCGTGACCAGGCCCGCGAACAGCCGCGAACTGTCGAGGCGGCGCTGCGCCAGCACCGCGCTCGACTGCGCCACCGAGAACATGAGACGGCCCTGACGCGGATCTTCGGCGACCTCCCGCACGATGTTGTGGACGCCGGCGCGCACGATGTCGCGTTCACCCGGCCCGGCGTTCGACACGGCGTCCAGGGTGCTGGTGGCGATCCGCTCCACGACGTGGTCGTAGACGGCGACGGTGAGCGCGTCGCGGTCGGTGAAGCTCTCGTAGAAGTAGCGGGTGGCGAGTCCGGCCTGCTTGCAGACTCCGCGCACGGTCAGGGCGTGGTCGCCGTCCGCGCTGCCCAGCAGGTCGAGTCCCGCCTCGATGAGCTGACCGCGCCGTTCCGATTTCCGCTGGTCACGCTCCTGGCCGCCATAGACGCGCCCACCGTCGCTCGTCGAGTGTCCGACGTTCGCGTTCACCGGTGCGGTAGTCATGCGGACCATCTTTCCACCGGACTCTGGACGGCGGACATATATGTGAGTACGGTCGTGTTCAGATAGTGAATCCGTGGTGGGGAGAGGGAACACAAATGTCGACGTCACTCGAAGTACCGGACCGTCTCGATCAGGTCATGGACGGCGCCGGACTACTGGCAGGCGCCGCGAACATCATCATGCAGCTCGCCCATCCCGGGGTCGGGTACGGCGTATACGAGAGCAAGGTCGAGAGCGGCCAGCTGTTCAGGCATCCGATCAAACGGACCCGCACCACGCTGACCTACCTCGTGGTGGCGGCCCGCGGCACCGACGAGGAGAAGGCGGCCTTCCGCAAAGGCGTCAACCGCGCCCACGCCAAGGTGCGCTCCACCCCCGACAGTCCCGTGCAATACAACGCGTTCGACCCCGAACTGCAGCTGTGGGTGGCCGCCTGCATCTACCGGGGGTTCGAGGACGTCAACCGCGCCCTGCACGGCGACCTCTCCCCCGCCGCCGCCGAGTTCTTCTACAAGGAAGGCGCCACGTTCGGCACCACCCTCCAGGTACCCCCGGACATGTGGCCCGAAGACCGCATCGCATTCGACGAGTACTGGAACAAAGCCCTCGACAAGGTGTCGATCGACGACACCATCCGCGAACACGTCCTCTCCATCGCACGCCTCGAATTCCTGCCCGCCATCGTCTCCCACCTGTTCGGCCGGCTCAACATGTTCTTCACCAACGGCTTCCTGCCCCAGCAGTTCCGCGACGAAATGCACCTGACATGGACCGACAAGGATCAGCAGCGCTTCGACCGGACCCTGCGCACCATCGGCACCGTCAGCAGGCGCATCCCTGTCCGTATCCGGGAGTTCCCCTACAACCTGCTCATGTTCGATCTGCGACGCCGAATGAAGGCCGGCAAACCCCTCGTATGACACACCGCGTGTGCACCCGGGTAGTCCGGATCACCATCTGATAATGTTTCCGCCGCAGGGTGTTGGGCCTGCCTACGGGCGCCCAATATCGTGCGCGCCGATGTAGTTCAATGGCAGAACATCAGCTTCCCAAGCTGAATACGCGGGTTCGATTCCCGTCATCGGCTCCATCCACCACCCATCGCGCCACCATCCAGCCACCACCCTCTCCACCGCACTCCCTCCATCCAGCGCTCCTCTCACCACCGCCCGGCGCCGCGCCTGAACGAGCCCCATCCGCACGGCCCGCCATCCACTGACCGACCGACTGCATTCCCCGCCGTCCACGCCCCATCCACCGTCTCCGGGCCGATACATGCGAACCGCCCGAGTTTGGCAGACATCCGGGTACACGAACGGCGCTCCATGTCGGTTTCAGAAGCCGACTGCACACTGTCCGGGAAACACTCGTAATCACACGACGTCGTGGCGACACGTTGTCGAATGCCAGGTCACCAAGTTGGTCGCCCACGCAATCGCCCAAGCGAATCAGCACAACGACACAGACCCGGGCGATCGTAGCTACAGACCGTGAGAGACCTTGTGCCGCACTCATAATCACTCGGTTCAACCCGTACGCCCCCGGCCACGGGTCAGTCCGACGCCGCCACCTCCGGGGTGGTGGCGCCGGTGCCCCCTCGGTGCTGGTGCGCAAACTCGAGCGCTCCGATCGCGGCTCCTTGCAGCGGCGCGGTCCGACCGAGCGGGCTCATGCTCACCTCGACGTCCGAGAGCGCAGTATCGGCGATGCGTCGGCTCAGGCCCTCGGTGATGCGTGCGAATTCCGACAGCGGTCCGCCGATGACGATCCGTCCGGGGTCGATGGCGGTGGTGACGTTGACGATCGTGTGCGCGAGGTCGTCGAGGATCTCGTCGGCCGCGTGGTCGGGGGCGTCGGTGTCGAGCAGGGCGCGGGCGCGGACAAGGTCGATCGACCGCCCGTCGGGGGTGCCTATGAGCGAGTGGCCGAGACGGCTCATCAACGTCTCACCGGAAGCCATTCTCAGGAAGGCTATTTCGCCTGCAGTCCCGCTGGATCCGCGGTGCAGACCACCAGAGAGGAAAAGCCCGGCACCGACACCCGCCCCCAGGTACACGTACAGGAAGTTATCGGCACCTTGCGTGGATCCGGTCCGGCTCTCGGCGATGGTTGCCCAGTTCACGTCGTTGTCGATGATCAGCGGTTCGGCGGCGTCGATATGCAAAGCCGGGGCGAAGTCGGGGACCGATCCGGTGAAGGGTGCGTCCGGCAACTGTCGGACGGTGTGAGTCCGGGGATCGATCGGTGCTGCCACGGAGACCGCAGTGGCCAGTCGCGGCGTGCCGACGTCGGCGGTGCACTGCGCGATCAGGTCTCGGGCGTCGGCAATAGCGGCGAGCAGATTCTCGTCGTCTGCCTCGATCTGACGCTCACACACCGCGGCGCCCTTGTGGTCGAGCGCCTTCACCGCCACATGCCCGCGCTCGAGCACGACTCCCAGGGAGTGTCCGTAGCGCGGGTTGACGTCGTAGAGCACCGCCGAACGCCCGCGCATTCCCGTAGCGGTCTGCCCCACCTCGACGATCAGCCCGGTCGACAGCAGTCTTTGTGCGGATTCAGAAATCGTGGGTTTCGAGATCCCTGTCGACTTGGCGATTTGCGCCCGCGACGAGGGCCCTTCCCGGAAGAGAACATCGATGAAAGTGCTGTCGGTCAGCTGCGCGAGCGTGCTCGGCAGCGGGGCGGCGACTGGAGTCGCAGCGCGGCGGAACGCGCCGGTTGAAGCCACCACCTGTTCACTCCTGCCACTACTCCCACTGCGGGGCCTTCCCGCACCTTGTCGATCCTACTTTAGTTAGGGCTCTTTACATGTGATGCATGTCTCGCTAGTCTAGCTTTCGTAAAGGTTGTTTACGAAAAGGGTGTGAGGTCATGAACACGCACGTTGCCGAGCGAATCGAACAAGTCCCCGAGGATGTTCCCGGCGCGATCCGCGCGGTCAAGGCGTCCCTGCGAGCGCAGATCGGCGACGTCGAGGCAGCGTTCCGTCAGGTCGAGACGTTCATCGAGAAGGAGATCGAGGACATCCGCGCCACCAAGGAGCGCGGCGAAGAAGTCTGGCCGGTCATCGACTACGACCAGATCGCGTCGAACGGGGTGACCGATACCCAGTTGCAGCAGATTCACCGGCGCGGCTGCCTGGTCGTGCGTGGCCACTTCCCCGAGCAGACCGCCCGCAGCTGGGACCGCCAGCTGGTCGAGTACGTCGAGGAGAACGATTTCGATGGCAAGTACCGCGGCCCCGGTGACGACTTCTTCGGCACCCTGGCCGCGTCTCGCCCGGAGATCTATCCAATCTATTGGTCCCGCCCCCAGATGGAGGCCCGCCAGCACGAGCGGATGGCAACCGTGCAGTCGTTCCTGAATCACCAGTGGAAGTTCGTGTCGCAGGGCACCACCTGGTTCGACCCCGACCAGGACAGCATGTACCCGGACCGGATCCGTCGCCGCCCTCCGGGCACCACCTCCAAGGGTCTCGGCGCCCACACCGACTCCGGCGCGCTCGAACGCTGGCTGCTGCCCGCTTACCAGAAGGTCTTCCGGCACGTCTTCGACGGCGACTTCGACCGCTACGACGCCTGGGACGCCGCCTACCGCACCGACGTCGACGAATACGCCGGTGGCTCCACGATGTGCTCGGTGTTCCGCAGCTTCCAGGGCTGGACCGCGCTGTCGGAGATGCGCAACGACCAGGGCGTGCTGTGCACCGTCCCAATCCCCGAGGCCATGGCCTACATCCTGCTGCGCGCGCTGCGCGACGACGTCCCCGACGACGAACTGTGCGACATCACCCCGCGGCGAGTGTTGCCGATCAACGACAAGTGGCACCCCCTGCTGATGCAGGGTCTGTCCGTGATCCCCGATCTGAAGCCGGGCGATTCGGTGTGGTGGCACTGCGACCTCATCCATTCGGTGCAGCCGGTGCAGAACCAGCAGGGCTGGGGCAACGTCATGTACATCCCCGCCGCCCCGATGTGCGAGAAGAACGCTCACTACGCGACCAAGGTCGCCCAGCGGTTCCTCGCCGGCGAATCCCCCGACGACTTCCCCGAAGAACACTACGAAGCGGACTGGACCGGCAGGTTCACCGAGAACGACCTCAACACCATCGGCCGCCGAGGCCTCGTTCTCGACCGCTGACCCCGCCCCTCCCCACCTTCCACCCCCTTTGGAGTTCCCGTGCACATCCCCATTGACGCGGCAGGTTCGTCCGCGCCCGAAGAAGACGGCCAGGCGTCGCGTCGCCTGGTCGGCATGGCCGCCGTCGCAGCCCTCGGCGGATTCCTGTTCGGATTCGACAGTGCGATCATCAACGGCACCGTCGACGCGATCCGCCACCAGTTCGACCTCTCCCCCGCGGTGCTCGGCTTCGTCGTCTCATGCGCACTGCTCGGCGCCGGTGTGGGCGCCTGGTCCGCCGGAATCTGCGCCGACCGGATCGGCCGCGTCCGCACCATGGTCGTCGCCTCGATCCTGCTCACCGTCAGCTCGATCGGCTCCGGTCTCGTCTTTGCCGTCTGGGACCTGATCGCCTGGCGGTTCCTCGGCGGCGTCGGCATCGGCTTCGCCTCCGTCATCGCCCCCGCCTACATCGCGGAAATCTCCCCGGCACGCATCCGCGGCCGCCTGGCCACGATGCAGCAGATGGCCCTGGTGATCGGCATCTTCCTCGCGCTGCTCGCCAGCGCTCTGTTCGCCCATCTCGCCGGCGGTGCCGCGAAGGAACTCTGGCTCGGACTCGATGCCTGGCGGTGGATGTTCATCTCCGCCGCGGTCCCCGCGATCGTTTACGGCGTCCTCGCGGCCCGGCTGCCCGAATCGCCCCGTTACCTGGTGAACAAGGGCCGCATCGACGAGGCCGGCCAGGTGCTGCGCGACGTGCTCGGTCTGGTCGATGCCGCCAGCACCCGCAAGATCCACGAAATCCAGCAGACCGTGAACACCGAACGCAAGCAACGCTTCTCGGACCTGCTCGGCGGCAAGTTCTACTTCCTGCCGCTGGTGTGGGTAGGCATCCTGCTCTCAGTGTTTCAGCAGTTGGTCGGTATCAACGTGATCTTCTACTACTCGACCACCCTGTGGCAGTCCGTCGGCTTCCAGGAATCGGACTCCTTCCTGATCTCGGTGATCACCGCCGTGACCAACATCGTGGCCACCGTCATCGCGATCTCGCTCATCGACAAGGTCGGACGGCGGGCCCTGCTGCTCTTCGGTGCCGGCGCGATGACCCTCTCCCTGTCCCTGATGGCGGTGGCGTTCGCGCAGTCCACCGTGGTCGACGGCGTGACGACACTCCCGTCCAGCTGGGGCACCGTCGCCCTGATCGGCGCGAACGTGTTCGTCATCGGATTCGGCGCGAGCTGGGGCCCGGTCGTATGGGTGCTGCTCGGCGAAATGTTCCCCAACCGCATCCGTGCCCTTGCCCTCGGCCTCGGTGCCGCGGCCCAGTGGATCGCCAACTTCGTGGTCAGCACCACCTTCCCCTCCCTCGCCGCGTTCGGCCTGCAGTACGCCTATGGGCTCTACGGCGCCTTCGCCCTGCTCGCGCTGATCTTCGTCTGGAAGATGGTGCCCGAGACCAAGGGACGCCAACTCGAATCCATGGACGAACTCGCCGGCGAAGACGAACTGCCCACGCACCCACACCATCAGCCCGCGACCACACCGGTGAACTGAGGTTCCGCTTCTCCCACACCCCTCCTCGTACCCACCGAGTAAGCGCTTACCAATACGGGTGTTCTGTGTACCCGTCTTCGAACCCAAGGAATGGCTGAAACCATGGCTACCGCCACTGACACCACCCCCCGCGCCGCCGCGACCCACGAGGTCCGCACCTACGGGCACTTCATCGACGGCGCCCCGACCACCGCCGGCGCGAACATGATCGAACGGCACTCCCCCGCCGACGGCGCATTGCTTGCGACCTACACCAACGGCACCCGCGAAGACGCCGAGCAGGCCATCCGATCCGCCCGCACCGCGTTCGACGAGGGCTCGTGGCCCACGTTGACCGGGATGCAGCGTTCCCGGGTGCTCACCACCGCCGCCACTCTGATGCGTGCCGAACAGGACGCACTGGCCCGGATCGAGGCCGAAGAGACCGGCAAACCCCTCGCCCTCGCGCAGGGCGACATCGCGGCCAGCATCGAATTGTTCGAGTACGCGGCCGCCCTGGCCGCGACCGCCCACGGTGAGGCGCACACCGAACTCGGCGAGAACTGCACCGCCCTGGTGGTGCGGGAGCCCGCAGGTGTCGTCGGGATGATCACTCCCTGGAACTTCCCGCTCCTGCAGGTAGCGCAGAAGCTGCCGTTCGCGTTGGCCGCCGGGTGCACCGCGGTCATCAAGCCCTCCGAGTTCACCTCCGGCACCACCCTCGAGCTGGCCCGGATCGTCACGGCGGCCGGCGTGCCGGCGGGCGCGGTCAACGTCGTCACCGGGGAGGGCGGCACCGTCGGCGCCGCGTTCTCCGAAAGCGACCTGATCGACCTGCTGTCCTTCACCGGCAGCACCGCCACCGGCCGCAAGATCACCGAGGCCTCCGCCGGCAGCATCAAGCGGCTGTCGATGGAACTCGGCGGCAAGGCCGCGAGCATCGTCTACGAGGACGCCGACCTCGACGACGCCCTCGACGGAGTGCTCTTCGGGGTGCTTTTCAACCAGGGCGAATGCTGCGTCTCCGGGGCTCGGCTGCTGGTGCACGACTCCATCGCCGACGACTTCGTCGCCCGCGTGGTCGAGGGGATCGGGAAAGTCACCGTCGGCGCACCCACCGCCGAGGGCAGTGAGGTCGGGCCGATGATCCACGCGGGCCACCTCGACAAGGTGCTCGGATGCGTCGACACCGCGGTGGCGGACGGCGCGACCCTGCTGGCCGGCGGCACCCGCCTCAGCGGCCCCGGGTTCGAGCACGGCAATTTCGTTGCCCCCACCGTCCTGGACAACGTCACGGCCACCGCACCGGTGTTCACCGAAGAAATCTTCGGCCCCGTCCTCACGGTCACCCGCTTCTCCGACGTCGACGAGGCCATCACCCTGGCCAACGCCACCGAATACGGTCTGGCCGGCTCGATCTGGACCAAGAACATCGACAAGGCACTGACCACCGCCCGCCGCATGCGCAGCGGCCGGGTCTGGGTCAACACCACCATCGACGGCGCGCCTGCCCTGCCCGCCGGTGGAATGAAGCAGAGCGGCTACGGCCGCGAGATGGGCCAGGCCGGATTCGACGAATTCACCGAGCTCAAAACCATCCAGATCCGCACCGGCACACGCACACCCGTGTTCCCTAACTGGACCAGCTAGCCGCCTCCCGCACCCCCGACGCCGGTGCGCACACCCACCGACTGCCCATCACGCACTACACACCGCTGAGACGGTGTGCTCGACCCGAGGAGAATTCCGTGGACACCACCCAGGTCTACGACTACATCATCACCGGCGGCGGCACCGCCGGCTGCGTCCTGGCCGCCCGGCTGACCGAAGATCCGCAGGTAAGGGTGCTGCTGCTCGAAGCCGGCCGCGGTGACCGGCACCCCTTCATCCACGTCCCCGCAGGTTTCGCGAAACTGACCGGCAGCAAGTACGACTGGGGCCACACCAGCGTGCCGCAGAAGCACTGCAACGACCGGGTGATCCCGCTGGCGCAGGGCAAGGTCCTCGGCGGCGGCGGGTCGATCAACGCACAGGTGTTCACCCGCGGCGCCCACGAGGACTACGACGAGTGGGCCGCGAAATTCGGCTGCGACGGCTGGTCCTACGACGCGATCAAGAAGTACTTCCTGCGGGCGGAGTCCAACGAACGACTCTCCGCCCCGCTCCACGGCACCGACGGCCCGATCGGCGTCTCCGATCTGGTCAACCCGCACCCGCTGAGCAGGGCGTGGGTCCAGGCCGGCCAGGAGTACGGGCTGCCCTACAACAGCGACTTCAACGGCGAAAGCCAGTACGGGGTCGGCTATTACCAGACGACCACCAAGAACGGGCGGCGATGCAGCGCCGCCGTCGGCTACCTCGGCCCGGCTCGGGGGCGCCCCAACCTCACCCTGAAAACCCATGTGACCGTTGCCCGGATCGTCCTCGACGGTAGCCGCGCCACCGGCGTCGAATACGTCGAGAACGGTGTCCGCACGATCGCCAAGGTCGACGGCGAGGTCCTGGTCACCAGCGGCGCCTACGGCTCACCGAAGCTGCTGCAACTCTCCGGCATCGGCAATGGTGACGACCTGACCGCCGCTGGTGTACCGGTCCGGCACGAGTTGGCCGGGGTCGGGCGTAATCTGCACGATCACTGCGACCTCGACATCATCTATGAGCTCCGCGAGTACCAGAGCATGGACCGGCTCAACCTGATCCGCCCCGGCACCGTCAAGGCCGGACTCGAATACCTCGCCTTCCGGAAGGGCCCGCTCGCCTCCACCATCGTCGAAGGCGGCGCGTTCTCCTTCGGCAAGGCCAAGGAAGCAATCCCGGACCTGCAGTTCCACTTCCTGCCCGCCGCCGGCGTCGAGCAGGGCATCGCCGCGATGCGCCCCGGCTACGGCGCAACCCTGAACTCGTACTTCGTGCGCCCGCAGAGCCGCGGCTCGGTGCGACTGGCCTCGGCCGACCCGACCGCACCTCCGCTGGTGGACCCGAACTTCCTCGCCACCGACTTCGACGTCGAAGCGAGCATCGAGGGCGTCAAGCAGTCCCGGGAAATCATGAGCCAGCCGTCGATGGCCAAGCACATCAAGGCCGAACACCTCGCCGGCGGAAAAGCGCTGCGCACCAAGGACGACTACGTCGACTTCGTCCGCTCCCACGGGCGCACCTCCTACCACCCCGTCGGCACCTGCGCGATGGGCACCGACACCCACTCCGTGGTCGGACCGGACCTGACCGTGCACGGCCTCGAAGGCCTGCGCGTGGCGGACTCGTCGGTCATGCCGCGACTGGTCAGTTCCAACACCCAATTTCCCACCATCATGATCGCGGAAAAGGCCGCAGACATGATCATTTGCGGCTGAGGCGGCCCAGCACAGCACACCTTGACCGGCCGAGCCGGGGTCGCGCCGTCGACCCCGGCTTTCGTCGTGCCCGGTTTCGGAGCGTGGGCAAGAACAAACCCGAAAGACTCCTTTAGATCGATCCAGACTATATACGCGCAGATCACGACTCTTCTCCCGATCCAAGTTCTATCTAGACCCGTGACGTGGGAAAACAACCTCTTGGATCGATCCAGGCAATCGTGTATGGTCTGTATCGCAGGTCACACAGAACAAGAGAAGGGACCGAGGCAATGGGGCGAGTCACGCTCTCCGACGTCAGTCGCCACGCCGGCGTGTCCCGGTCGACCGCATCCTTGGTACTCAACGACAGCCCGAGCGTCGCACCGGAAACCACACGCCGCGTACGCGAGGCGATGAAGGCGCTCGGATACGTCTACAACCGGCACGCGGCGATGCTTCGCAATCCTCGGTCGATGACCCTCGGCCTGGTGGTCACCGAGGTGCAGAACCCCTACTTCGCCGAACTGGCCATGACTTTGGAGGACGTCGCCGACCGCGCCAACTACGCCGTCTTCATCGGCTACAGCCGCGACGACCCGGCCCGCCAGCGGCGGTTGCTCGACCGGTTCGTCGAGCGCAGCATCGACGGGTTGATCCTGTTGCCGGCCGGCGACACCCAGGCCTCGGAGATCGACGACCTGCTTGCGTCGAGCGGCATCCCCCTGGTCCTGCTGGCCCGGCACTTCGATCTCAGCCATGACTACGTCGGCGCCGACAACGTCGAGGCCGGACGGCTACTCGGCCAGCACCTGCGTTCGATGGGCGCGCGGACGGTGGCCATGGTCGGCGGCCCCCAGCACACCTCCGCCCGCCGCGAGCGGGAGCAGGGTTTCCTCGCCGCCATCGACGGATCCGACATGACGATGTATCCCACCGACGGACTGTTCGGGGAAGCCACCCCGGACGGCGGTGCAGATGCCACCCGCCGACTGCTCGACCGCGGCGAGATCCCCGACGCGATCGTGGCCTACAGCGACATCGTCGCCGTCGGCGTCTACGCCGAACTCACCCGCCGCGGACTCGAACCCGGCCGCGACATCGCCGTCGGCGGCTTCGACGACATCGCCGGATCCGCCCACCGCACACCGCCGCTGACCACCGTCGCCACCTTCCCCACCAAGATCGGGGAGAAGTGCGGCGAACTGATCCTCGAACGCCTCGGCCAGGCTCAGACCCCGGACGGCGCTACTGCCGTCTCGCCGTACAGCCATCAGCTCGTCGAGCCCGCGCTACGAGTGCGCGCCTCCACCGCCGCCTGGCGCCCTCGCCGCCCATAGGCCACCGCACCTCCGGATACCGCCCCACCGATCGTCAATATCCATGACCGACAAGTAAGCGCTTTCACAGCTAGGAGCCAGATGATGCACACCCCCCGCGTACTCTCCGCCCGACAGGCCGCCGACCTCGTCCAGGACGGCGACATCGTCACCGTCAGCTCGTCGTCGGGACTGGGCTGCCCGGATGCGGTGCTCGGCGGCCTCGGACAGCGCTACGAAGAGACCCGGTCCCCGAAGAACCTGACCAGCGTGCACCCGATCGCGGCCGGCGACATGTGGGGCATCAAGGGCATCGATCACATCGCCCGGCCCGGTCTGTTGTCTCGGGTGGTCGCCGGTTCGTATCCATCCGGCCCCTCCTCGGCGGAGCCGCCCCGGATCTGGCAGATGATCGAGAACAACGAGATCGAGGCCTACAACTTCCCCTCCGGTGTGCTGTATCAGCTGCACCGCGCCGCCGCCGCCAAGCAACCCGGCGTGCTGACCAAGGTGGGACTCGACACCTTCGTCGACCCACGGATCAGCGCCGGCCGGATGAATACCATCACCCCCGATGCCTTCGTCCGAGTGCACGAACTCGACGGTCAGGAATGGCTGTTCTACGACGCCCTCGTTCCGGATGTCGCGATCATCCGCGCCACCACCGCCGACACCCACGGCAACCTGACATTCGAGGAAGAGGCGTCCCCGCTCGGCGCCCTCGACCTGGCCTACGCCGCCCACAACAACGGCGGCGTCGTCATCGCCCAAGTCAAGTACCTGGCCGAGGGCGGCAGCCTGAGCCCACAGGCAGTGCAGGTCCCGGGCATCCTCGTCGACGCCCTCGTGCTGGCCCCGGATCAGCTGCAGACCACCCAAACCCAGTACGACCCAGCCATTTCCGGCGAGTTGCGCCGCCCGTTGAGCACCCTCGAGCCGGTGCCGTTCACCCTCGAGAAAATCATGGCCCGCAGGGCCGCGGCCGAACTGCAGTCCGGGGAGATCGCCAACCTCGGCTTCGGGGTGTCGGCGCTGGTGCCGCACGTGCTGGTCGAGGAAGGGCTCGCGAACGCGGTGTCCTGGGTGATCGAGCAGGGCCCGGTCGGCGGTGTTCCTCTGTTGGACTTCGTCTTCGGTGTCGCTCAGAACCCGGACGCGATCATGCAGAGCTCGGACCAGTTCACCCTGCTGCAGGGTGGTGGCTTCGAGCACTCGCTGCTCTCGTTCCTCGAGATCGACCGGCACGGCAACGTCAACGTGCACAGCCTCCCCAAGCGCCGGCACGTCACCGCCGGTATCGGCGGATTCGCCGACATCACCTCCTCGGCCCCGTCGATTGTGTTCGTCGGCTCCTTCACCGCAGGCCGCCGCGACATCGGGATCGAGGACGGTGCCCTGCAGATCCGTGCCGACGGCCCGCATACCAAGTTCGTGAACGAGGTCGACTCCCCCACCTTCTCCGGCAAGCGCGCCCTGGCCAACGGGCAGAAGGTTCTCTACGTCACCGAGCGGGCGGTGCTCGAACTACGCCCGGAGGGGTTGACCGTCATCGAGATCGCCCCCGGCGTGGACCTGCAGCGTGACGTGCTCGGCAAGTCCGAGTTCGAGCTGCTCGTCGACCCGAATCTGACGACCATGTCCGCCGAGCTGTTTGTCCCCCAGCTTCAGAACCTGATCCTGTCCACGCTGCCCGAGCACCCGCGGATGCAGGCGGTGCAGGCATGACCGCAACCACCCCGACCGAGGAACACCGCATGAACTCCACCGACGTCCACACCGACACCGGCCGGATCGCCGTCAGCTACACCCACGAGGGCCGGGTGGCGACGGTGCTGATCGACCGCCCCCGCAAGCTCAACGCCCTCACCCTCGAACTCCTCGACGCCCTCTATACCGAGCTGCGGGCCGTCGAGCATTCCGACGCCCAGCTCGTGCTGCTGAAAACCGCCGGCGAGAAGGCCTTCTGTGTCGGCGCCGACATCACCCAGTTCGCCGACTTCACCCCTGTCCAGATGTGGAAACGCTGGATCGCCGAAGGACACCGGGTGTTCAACTTCCTCGCCCAACTCCGCCAGCCGACGATCGCGGTCGTCGACGGCATCGCCGTCGGCGGCGGACTGGAACTCGCCTTGGCCTGCGACCTGCGGGTCGGCGGCCCCGGCGCCCGCCTCGGGCTGCCCGAAACCAGCCTCGGCACCATCCCCGGATGGGGCGGAACCGAGCGGCTGACCAACGTGATCGGCGCCGCCCGGGCCAAGGAGCTCATCTTCACCCGCCGCCAACTCGACGCCGAGACCGCGCTGGCATGGGGCCTGCTCACCGCGGTCGCCGAACGCGACGGCATCGACGCGGCAACCGACGAGCTCGTCGACCGCATCCTCGAAGGTGCCCCCGCCGCGGTACAGGTGAGCAAGCAGCTTGTCGACGCCGCCGCAGTCGGCGCACCGTCGGCCATCCTCGAAGCCCTCGCCAGCGGATTCACCGCCTCGACCCACGATTTTGCGATCGGGGTCACCGCCTTCCGGAATAAGACCGCACCCATCTTCACCAACTCGTAGACCCCTCGCGCCTTCTCGACACAGCGAACCCTCTTCAGGATTGGCAGACCATGACCCTCAATCCACACTCACCGTCCACGGCCGACCCCGAAACGCATACCGACATCCCGGTGGTCACCACCAAGGACCTCCGCAAAGCGGCATGGGGCGCATCGGTGGGAAGCGCCCTCGAGTACTACGACTTCGCCCTCTACAGCCTGGCGTCCGCGCTGGTGTTCGGGCCGCTGTTCTTCCCGAGCGAGAACGCCTCGACCGGACTGGTCCTGAGCTTCGCCACCTACTTCATCGGCTTCGCCGTCCGCCCGCTCGGCGGCGTGTTCTTCGGCCGGCTCGGTGACCGACTGGGCCGCAAATTCGTACTGATGGCCACCATCATCATGATGGGTGCGGCCAGCACCTGCATCGGCCTGTTGCCGACCTACCATGGCAGCGAAGGCGACTGGTACTCCGGCGGAGTCGGCATGCTTGCCCCGGCGCTGTTGATCCTGCTGCGTATCGTCCAGGGGCTCGGCGCCGGCGCCGAGATGGCCGGCGCTTCCATCCTGATGACCGAGTACTCCCCGCCGAAGAAGCGCGGCTTCTACGCCTCGCTGCCGTTCCTCGGTGTGCAGGTCGGCACCGTGACCGCGGCCCTGGTCTACTTCCTCGTCTACCGCGGACACAGCGAGATCACCGACACCTGGCTCTGGCGGGTGCCGTTCCTGGCCAGCGTCGTCATCCTCGGTGTCGCGATGTACCTGCGGGTCAATCTGAAGGAGTCCCCGACCTTCAAGAAGCTCGAGGTCCGCGACCAGATCGCCGAGCGGCCGCTGCACAACCTGCTCGAGCATTCTCGCCCGTCCCTGCTGCGGGGCATCGGGTTGCGCCTGGCCGAGAACGGCTCGTCCTCGATGTACCAGGCCCTCGCGGTCGCCTACGTCACCAGCGCCGCAGTCGGCATCAAGGGCCCCATCGGTGCCCTCTCCCTGGTGTTCGCCGCCTCCCTCGGCTCGATCGTGATCCCGATCGCCGGCAAGCTCTCCGACCGGTTCGGCCGGGTCAAGACCTACCGCGCATTCGCCTACTTCCAGCTGGTCTCCGCGTTCCCGATCTGGTGGGCACTGTCCCAGGGCAGTGTGGTGCTGACCATCGTCGTCATCTCCCTGGCGCTCGGGATCGGGACCTGGGGGATGTTCGGCTCGCAGAGCGCCTTCATGTGCGAGCTGTTCGGCTCCCGCCAGCGCTACCTCGGCGTCTCCGTGGCCCGGGAGATCTCCGCGGTGCTCTCCGGCGGCATCGCCCCACTGATCGGGGCCTGGATCATCGCGGCGGTCGTCGCCTCCGACGGCGGCCCGGACGTCCCCGGCGCCGGACTGGGATCGTGGGTGTTCATCGCCGGATACCTGTGCATCCTGACCCTCATCACGATCGGCACCACCTACATCACCCCCGACCCGATCAACCGCGATCTGGACGACCCACGCGACGCCATCACCGCCGCCCGCAGCTGAATCAGCCGCGAACCGACGACAATCACAAAATGACCGATACCGGCCAGGGGACAGCATCGCTGCAGCTGGCCGGCATTGGTCTTTCACCGCCGCCATCGACAGACGAAAGCCGGTTCGACGAGATGCGAGACGACACGAATTCTCCACTGCGAGCGGTGCTGTGGGACATGGACGGCACCCTCGTCGACACCGAGCCGCACTGGATGCAGGCCCAACGGCGCCTGGCGTCGGAGCACGACGTGGAGTGGACCGCCGCCGACGCCGCCTCCACCGTCGGCCAGCCGATGACGGTCTCCGCAGGCAAGCTGCAGCACCGTGGCATCGCCCTGCCGGTCGCGACGATCGTCGACATGCTGGTCGATGACGTCGCCACCGTCATCAGCCGTGAGGTTCCCTGGCTGCCCGGGGCGCAGCGCCTACTCGGCGACCTCGCGGAGGCAGGCATCGCCTGCGGGCTGGTCACCATGGCCTACAGTCCGGTCGCGCACCGGGTCGCGGCGGCCGCACCCGGTAACGTCTTCAGCACCGTGGTCGCCGGGGACGATGTCGAGCGGGGAAAGCCCTACCCCGACCCGTACCTGCAGGCGGCCGCCGCGCTCGGAGTTCGCGCCGAGGATTGTGTGGCGATCGAGGATTCGCTCAACGGAACGCTCAGCGCCGAATCAGCGGGAATGCCGGTCCTGGTCGTACCCGGCATCGTCTCCGTACCGGCCGCACCCGGGCGCCATTTCACCAAGTCGCTGGCGGAAGTCACCGTCGACTCACTGCGCGATGCGCACGGTGCCGCATTGCGGCACGACCGATGGCGAGCGCCTGACCAGTGAGGATGCGCCCCGCGTCGTCATCAATCGTTCGAACAGGTATCCTTTGTAAACGCTTCCATTCCGGTGGATCCCCAACTCCCTCACCGAGGGTAGCAATCAGGACGAGAGATACAGAGGACCCGATGGCCGAACAGACCCGAGCATCGGTGGCCCGTCGGCCGACGATCACCACCGTGGCGAAGGCCGCGGGAGTGTCGATCGCGACCGTCTCTCGTGTGATGAGTGGAAGTTCTGCGGTGACACCGGATTTGGCCGCTCGAGTGCAGAAGGTTGCCGAGGAGTTGTCCTACCGGCCCAGCAGTGCCGCACGAGGTCTCGTGCTCGGATCGCTGCGGAACATGGGCGTGATCCTGCCGGATCTGGCGAATGCGTATTTCTTCGATGTGGTCAAGCAGATGCACCACGGTGCCAACGCCGACGGGTATCGGATGCTCGTCGCGGACTACTCCGGTGCAGCGGCGGACGAGTTCGCCACTGCGCTGGATCTGCTCGGCCAGGTCGACGGGCTGATTCTCTTGTCGTCAAGGATTCCGACGGCCGGGCTGAAGGAGCTTGCCCGGCAGTCGACTCCGGTGGTGCTGGTCAATCGGATCGAGCTCGGGGTGGATATCCCCATGGTGGCGATTGACAACTTCACCCCGATGATGGAGCTGTGCGGGCATCTGGCGCAGCTCGGTCACCGCCGGGTCGCGTACATTGCCGGCTCCGAGCTGTCGTGGCAGAACCGTGAGCGCTGGCGCGGAATCGAGATGGCGAAGGTCTTCGGGATCGAGGCCGTCAAGGTCGCCTCGGACGGCACCATCGAGGGTAGTTATGGGGTAGTCGAGGAGGCGCTCACCCATGAGCCGACCGCACTGATCTGCTTCAACGACCTCTCTGCGCTCGGGGCGATCTCGAAGTTGCGTGAGCTCGGACTACGCGTACCAGACGACATCTCGGTCACCGGTTTCGACGACATCGCGATTGCCCGCCACATCGACCCGCGCCTGACCACCGTGGTGAGCCCGAAGGCCCAGCTCGGCGACCAGGCGTGGGCGTTGATGCATGCGGCATTGGAGCGCGATCCCAGCGCGGCGCCGCCGCTGCTGGCCGCCGAGATGGTCGTCCGGGATTCGACCGGGCCCGCGAAGTGACACCACCCTGACCATGGCCACCGCCCCCGCCGCACGAGAGGCCCGCGACATCTCATCGATATTCAGATGCGGACAAGACCCTCAGTAGCGGCGCGGACCGCGTCTTTCGGATCCTCGGCCCACCACCGGTCGCTGAGAACCTCGACCTCCACGAGCCCGTCGTACCCGGCGCTCCGACAGTCGGCGACGAATCCGGTCATGTCGATGCAGCCTTCGCCGGGCATGCCGCGGCTGCTGAGTTCGCCGTGGATCGGGGTGACCCAGTCCGCCAACTGCACCGAGAACAGGCGTTCGCCTGCCCTGGTGATCTGCTGCGGCAGCGCCGCGTCCCACCACACGTGATACGAGTCGAGGGCGATCCCGACGATGTCGGATCCGATCGCCTCGACCATGTCGTTGGCCTCGCCGAGTGAGGTGATCACCGACCGGCTGGACGCCATCATCGGGTGCATCGGCTCGACCGCGAGCCGCACCCCCGCCGCCCGGGCGTATGGCTCGAGTTCGGCGATGCCGTCGCGGACCTGCCGCCTCGCGTCGGCGAGGTCGCCGTGGGCGGGGCCGCAGACCAGCACGAGGCAGTCGGCGCCGAGGGCATGGGCCTGGTCGACCGCCACCCGGTTGTCGTCCATGGCTTCTCGCCGCAGCCGGGCGGTCGGTTGCGGGAACATTCCGCCCCGGCAGACGCTGGTGACGCGCAACCCCGACTGCCGGAGCCGGGCCGACGCGGCCACCAGGTCCACGCCGTCGAGGACGTCCCGCCACAGGCCGACGCCGGCGAATCCCCACTGCGCGGCGAGGTCGGCGACCTCGGTGAGGCCGGCGCCCTTGACGGTGACGGAATTGAGACTGCACTGCGCGAGGTCCATGTCAGCGGATTCCGTGCACGGCGAAGTACGCCGACGCCCGTGCGGCGGTGAAGTCGGGATCGGTGAACAGGCCGATCGCGTCGGCTGCGCGGACCAGTTCGGCCAGGTGGGTGAGGCTGCGGCCGGTCTCGAAGCCGCCGATCATCCGGAAGTGCTCCTGCTTGCCGTTCAGGTACGCCAACCAGGCGACACCGACCTTGTAGTACTGCGTGGGGGCGGCGAACAGCAACCGGCTCAGGGTTTCGGTGGGGCCCAGGATGTTCCGGAAGCCCTGCTCGTCGCCGGCGTCCAACCGTGCGAACGCGGCGGAGGCGAACGGGCCGAGCGCGGCGAACGCCCCGAGGAGAGCGTCACTGGTGTGGGTGCCGTCGCCGGCGATCAGGTCGACGTAGTTGTAGTCGTCGCCGGTGAACACCCGCACCCCGGCCGGCATCCGCTCACGCAGGGCGATCTCGAGCGCCGGGTCGAGCAGGGACACCTTGATGCCGCGCACGCGCTCATGGTGCGCGTCGATGATCTGCAGCACGGTGTCCATGGCCGCGCCCGGATCCGCGAATCCCCAGTAGCCGTCCAGGGCGGGATCGAACACCGAACCGAGCCAATGCAGGACCACCGGGCGGGTGGCCGCCGACAGCACCGCGTCGTACACGGCGAGGTAGTCGTCGGGTCCGGTCGCGGCGCGGGCGAGGTGCCTGCTCGCCATCAGCACCACCTCACCGCCCGCGGATTCGATCGCCTCGACCTGTTCGAGGTAGGCGTCGCGGATCTCGTCGAGCGAGGCGGTGTCGGTTTTCAGTTGATCGGTGGCGACTCCGACCACGACCTTCCCGCCGACCGACTTCGCGTCGGTGAGGGTGCGGACGGCGAGTTCCTTCGCCGCGGCCCAATCCAGTCCCATGCCGCGCTGGGCGGTGTCCATCGACTCGGCCACCCCCAGTCCCAGCGACCACAGATCGCGGCGTAGTTGCAGGGTGGCGTCCCAGTCGATCTGGTCCGCGGCATTCTCCGCCGACGCCCGCAGCGGGTCGGCGACCACATGCGCGGCCGCGTACACCGCCCTGCTGGTCGGCGGGGTGGACCGGGTGCCGAGCCGTGCCGGCTCACTCAGCACGAGCGTGCTGGTCGTGCGGTCGGCGGAAGGGAGAACTATCGAGGCCATGTAAAAACTCCTGAAATCGCTTTCTTGCTGAAGTATGGATCACCATATACTGTGATGAACATCGAGGTCCAGACCACATAGGGCCTCAATTCATAGACTGAAAGCAGTTTCCGGCGCGGGTAGGTCAGGAATGTCCACCGTCGCCGCGCCACCCGAAGGGAGCCACACTGTGGGCGCATCAACACAGGTCACCGAGTCGTCGGAATTGACG
Organism: Rhodococcus mengyinensis; assembly: GCF_048381435.1. NCBI lineage: Bacteria > Bacillati > Actinomycetota > Actinomycetes > Mycobacteriales > Nocardiaceae > Rhodococcus > Rhodococcus mengyinensis. The sequence continues at coordinate 82,354 of NZ_JBLWIT010000121.1, forward strand.
GGCAAGGCCGCGATCGTCACCGGCGCGGCCGGCGGAATCGGTTCCGCCATCGCCCGCAAGCTGGCAGCCCGCGGCGCCCAGGTGGTCGGCGTCGACGCCGACCCAAAGATCACCGACGTCATGACGCAGATCGGCGGACACGGCCTGTGCGGCGACCTGACCGATCCGGATTTCAGCGCCCAGGCCGTCGATCTCGCCCAGCAGGTCGCCGGACGCCTCGACATCCTGATCAACGCCGCGGGAATCCAGCTGCGCACCAACGCCATCGACGTCGACGAGGACGGCTGGCAGCGACTGGTCGATGTGAACCTCTCCGCGGTGTACCGGCTGACCCGGCAGTCGATGAAGTCGCTGATCGACAGCCGCGGCAGCGTCGTCAACATCGCCTCGCTCTCCGCCGACCGCGCTGTCCCGGGCATCGTCCCCTACGGCGCGACGAAGGCCGCTCTCACTCAGCTCGGCAAGGGCCTGGCCGTCGAACTCGGGCCGCAGGGCGTGCGCGTGAACACTGTCTCGCCGGGATACATCGAGACCCCGATGACGGCGGAGGTGCTCGGGCAGGAAGAATTCCGTGCCCAGAAGCTGAGCCGTATCCCGTTGCAGCGGTTCGCGGACGGTGACGACGTCGCCGACGTGGTGCTGTTCCTCGTCTCCGACGCCGCACGGTACGTCACCGGCGTCGTGCTGCCCATCGACGGCGGGTACTCGATCACATGACCGCGGCGGCAACCGTTCCCTCGATCACCCTGAACAACGGTGTGACCATGCCCGCCATCGGATTCGGCGTGTTCAAGATCCCCGATGAGGACATGAACGCGACGGTCGGACATGCCGTGACCGCCGGATACCGCGCCTTCGACACCGCCCCGATGTACGGCAACGAGCACTCTCTCGGTCGCGCGCTGGCAGGCTCCGGTATCAGGCGCGACGAATTGTTCGTGACCACCAAGGTTTCCAACGAGGACCAGGGGTACCGGTCGACCCTCGACGCAGTCGACGCGAGTATCGGCCGTCTCGGCCTGGGCTACGTCGACCTGTGCCTGATCCACTGGCCGGCGCCCGCGCGCGGCACCTACCTGGAGACCTGGCGGGCACTCGAACAGCTCTACGCCGCGGGCCGGATCCGGGCGATCGGCGTCTCGAACTTTAAGCCCGATCACCTGCATCGCCTGATGGAGGTCGCCGCGGTCGCGCCCGTGGTCAACCAGATCGAACTGCACCCGCTGCTGACCCAACCGGCGATGCTGGACCTGCACCGGACCCTCGGCATCCACACCCAGGCATGGGCGCCGCTCGCGCGCGGCCGGCTACCCGGCAACGAGGTACTCCAGGTTCTCGCCGACCGACACGCGGTGTCCCTCGCTCAGGTGGTGCTGCGCTGGCACCTATAACTCGGGACAACGCCGTTGCCGAAATCGGCCTCACCGGAACGGATACGCAGCAACATCGACGTGTTCGATTTCCAGCTCAGTCCCGACGAGATGGCACAGATCTCGGCGCTGAATCGGAACGAGAGAACAGGGCCGCACCCCGATGACGTCCACTGATCATCCCGAGTCGAGGAAGAGCGCCCCGATGCGCGTCGTCTTCGCCCCCGACTCGTTCAAAGGCTCGATCAACGCGATCGACCTAGCTGATGCACTGGCCGCCGGGTGGGCGTCGGTGCGCCCACACGACGAACTGGTACTCCTACCGCAAGCCGACGGCGGGGAGGGCACCCTCGACGCCATCGCCTCCTGCCACCCGCACGTCACCTGGCACTCCGTGTCCGGAGTCCGCGGACCCGACGGCCGTCGGACAACCGGCAGATGGCTGCGGCTCGACGACGGAACCGCGGTCGTCGAACTGGCCCAGATGAGCGGCCTGCCACTGATGAACGCCCTCGACGCCGGCGGCGCCTCGACCACCGGTCTGGGACAGGTGATCGCCGCCGCCCTCGACGCCGGCGCCAAGTCCCTGCTCATCGGCCTCGGCGGGTCGGCGTCCACCGACGGCGGGGCCGGCGCACTCCGCGCCCTCGGCGTGAGACTGCTCGACAGGCACGGCCGCGACATCGACGACGGCGGCGCAGCCCTGTCCGAACTCGACACCGTCGACGTCGACACGCTGCGGGTGCCCCCACCCGGCGGCGTGGAACTGCTGTCCGACACCACCGCCGTCCTGTGCGGCTTCCACGGCGCCGCACACGTCTTCGGCCCGCAGAAGGGTGCGGACCCGCAGCTGCGCGACCTCCTCGACGCCGCCCTGCAACGGTTCGCGGACCGCCTCGGCGCCGTGACGGCCGTCCGACCGGATCAACCCGGCGCCGGCGCGGCCGGCGGTACCGGATTCGGTCTCGCGGCCTGGGGCGGGCGCCTCGTCCCCGGTGCGGCGCGCATGGCGGACCTCACCGGCGTCAGCGACGAATTCGGCCGCGCAGACGTCATCGTCACCGGCGAAGGCCGATTCGACGAGACCTCGCTGACCGGCAAACTCGTCGGCTCCGTACTCGCGCGGTGCGCGGACACCAATACCCGATCCGTCGTCGTCGCCGGCCAACTCGCGGCCACCCCACCCGACGCGTCCATCTCACTGACCGCACTGGCGGGCTCAGCCGAAAACGCCATCGCCGAGACCGAGCGCTGGGCCCGGCACGCCGGCACCGCCGCCGCCGAAATGTTCTGACCTGGAACCACGTCGCACCGCACGTCCACACCATTTCGAGGTAGAAGAAGACAGTGATCGAGATCGATCCAGCGGCTACATCCCAGATGCACATGGCCGCAACGACATCGACGGGCTCGACTCCCCCGGTCTCCGTCTGCGGACCATCAGTTGTGAGCAGAATCGTGCAGAGGTTCTGAAAGCGAGGTGCGGACCGACGGCCTGGGTATCGGTACCGGGTCGAATTGAGGACCCGGGATGGAAACACGACTCGTGATTCTCTGCGCCCACCCAGAACGATCTGCAGCGATCACCACCGTTCGCCTGGAGTGCGCGACCGTGCCCGCAGCAAAGCGGAATCAGGTGTGATTAGAGGCCCCTCTTACGTGTGATTACCGGCCAGTCAGTTCATGGAGCTACCAACACCCGCATCATCGCTCGCCATAGGTGAACACCCCCGAGTCCATCCGTTCCACCCACTCCACCCATTTCGACCCGACGAAATACGGCCCGTGTTCGTTAGACGGTCCCCTGGACGGATCTCAATGGCCGGTTCGGGACGGTTTTCGCTGCGGTTCCGCTGGACGACTACGGATTCGGTTCCGACTGCCGCCAATCGCGTCCGACGAATCGGCCCCCGCTCCCGCAAGGAATCGGGGGCCGTTCGCGTCCTCCAGCGTGTCGGTTCGGTCAGGTGAGCACAGCGGTGGGTGCGCCGCCCGGGGCGCCGGTGACGGCGTACACGGCGCCGTCGGCGTAGTCGGTCACGTACAGCGTTCCGGCGGTATCCGGATCGACGAGCAGGTATCGGTAGGGTCCGTACGACCCGGAGGTCGAGCCGTCCGGGTCGGTCACGAAGGTCCCGAGGACGGCGTATGTCGAGGTGTCGACTACCGAGACGGTCCGGCCGTCCGCGCCGGAGACGTACAGCAGATCACCGTCCGCGCTGATCGCCACGTCGTGTGCTCCCTCGGGCAGCCGGATCGTCGCGAGCTGGGTCCCGTAGGTGGCACTGGACGGGTCGACGTCGATCACCGTGACGACCTCGTATCCGCCCGTCACGCGCCAGGTCCGTCCGGTGCGGTCGACGATGAAATGTCCGTTGGAGTAGCCGCCGCTGGCAAGCTCCACCGTTCTGACGTGGTACGTGGCATAGGCTCGGGTGCCGTCCGCGTTGACAGCGACACTGCTGGTGACCTCGGTGAACTCGCTGCTCGAGCGGGTGAGGTCCCACACCGGCCCGACGGTGACCTCCGCCGTCCTGGTCATGGATTCGGTGTCGATCACGGTAACGGACGCGCCGCTCGTGCCGTACAGGTGACGGCCGTCCCCGCTGACGGCCAGATCGGTGAAGTATCCGAGGGGCTGAGAGGTGATCACATCGTTCGTTGCGGTGTCGACCACCGACACCGTGCCGTCCTCACCGCTGGCGTAGAGGCGCGTGCCGTCGGGGCTGACGGCCAACTCCTGCGCCAGGGAATAGCCCTGGAAGTCGGGGGAGGCGGGCAGCCAGATCGTGTCGACGACGGTGTCGGTGGCCGTGTCGATCACCGAGATGGCGCCGGTATAGGGGCTGTTGACGTACACCCGGTCGATCGCCGGGGCGGCCGCGATGTTCGACGACGCCCAGTCGACCGCGATCGGCGCCCCGACGACCGTGTTGGTGTCGCGGTCGACGACCTGCACGAAGCCGTCCTCACTCACGACGTACAGCCGGTCGCCGACGAGAACCGCGCCGGTCGGGCTGCCTCCCGCCGGGATCGATGTCGAGTCGACCTCGAGTACATCCGGAACCTGCGTCGGTGAGACGGAAACGGTGACAACGATGTTCGTCACCGCTTGGCCGTCTGCGAGGGCGATGGTGAAGTGGTCGGCGTCCTCTCCCGGCGTTTGCAGGGCGAGGTCGCGGGCGGCGACGGTCGGGGTGTACGTGAATGTCGAGCCGTCGGAGGTGACCGATCCGGACCCGGGCGCAGCATTCGTGAAGGTCACCGGGTCGCCATCCGGGTCCTTGGGGTCGACGAGGGTGACGACGACCGCGCCGTCGGACGCCCGAGGTGCGCCGGCCGTCCAGCTCGCTGTGGGCGCGGAGTTCACGTGGGTGAGCGTCAAGGCCCGCACCCGCCCGTCGACCGCGTCGGTGACGAGCATCCGGGAACCGTCGGCACTCAGCGCGATGGAGTGGTCGCCGGACTCGGCGGGCGAGTCGATGGTGAGGGTGGACACGACGGTGTTGGTGCGCGTGTCGATGACGGTCAGCCTGTCCGGATTGGAGACGACATAGGCTGCGCTTCCGTCGGGGGTGACGCGCACGGCGGTCGGCTGGGAACCGACGGCGACGGTGGCGACGACGGTGTTGGTGGCGGTGTCGATCACCGAGACGCTGTTGTTGGCGCGGTTGGTGACGTACGCGCGAGTGCCGGCAGGGTTGACCGCGACAGCGTTGGGTGTGATGCCGGTCTTGACGGTGGCGACGACGGTGTTGGTGGCGGTGTCGATCACCGAGACGCTGTTGCTGCTGCGGTTGGTGACGTACGCGCGAGTGCCGGCAGGGTTGACCGCGACAGCGTTGGGTGTGATGCCGGTCTTGACGGTGGCGACGACGGTGTTGGTGGCCGTGTTGATCACCGACACGGTGCCGCTGCCGCTGTTGGTGACATACGCGCGGGTGCCTGCAGGGTTGACCGCGACGGCGCTGGGCGTGGTGCCGGTCTTGACGGTGGCGACGACGGTGTTGGTGGCCGTGTTGATCACCGAGACGGTGCCGCTGCCGCTGTTGGTGACGTACACCCGGGTCCCGGTGGGGTTGGCCGCGACGCCGGTCGGCGAGGTTCCGACGGGTACCGAGCCGACGACGGCGTTGCCTGCGTCAAGCACGGATACGCTCTTCGAACCCTGGTTTGCCACATAGGTTCTGGTGCCGGCGAACACCGCACCGGACGGGTTGGACCCGACAGTGGTGGACTGCGCGACCTGCATCCGTGCCGCAGACACCGGCACCTGTACGGTCACCGGGTTGCTGGACTGCCCGGAGGACACGGTGACGGTGAACGAGTCGTAATCGACGCTCGGGTCCAGCGCGGCCGCCTGGCGCGCCACCTGGGTGGGGGTGTAGGTGAACCCGCCGGTCGCGTCGACGGTGACCGTTCCGCGGCTCGGCGGTCCGGTGACCGTGTAACCGAGTTGGGTTCCAGGCGCATTGATCGAGCCGAGTACCGAACCGGTGCCGCGGTCGGGCACACCGACTATCGGCCCGGCAGTGGCTGCCGAGCTCGTGCCGGGGGGTGCGGTGCTCACGGCGGCGAACGATTCGATCGGCTCGCTGGTCGTGACGGGGGCGGCAGTTAGCGCTCGGCTCGCATCGGCGGTGATTGCCTTCTCCTGTCGACGGCACCATGCCGCGGCCAACGCCCAGAACGTCGGCGACTCGATCGGTACGGTTGGGTCATTCGACAGGAACGGACGTAGCCCGAGAGCTCCGAGCACCTTCGACACGACGCTGGATGCGACGTCCACCGCCGGGGTAGGGAGGGACGGGGCCAATGTCTGCGTCCCGACCTGCGGTGCATCGGCACGGGTGTCGGATACCCGGCGTGTCAGGGCGGTCGTCCCGTCGATCGTGGTGATCGCGGGAGCCGTCGCCGTCGCCGGAACTGCGTCCGGAATCGCTGCCGGCGCAGCCGGGACGGGTCCGCTCGCTGCCGGGTCCTCCGCCATGGCGGCCGGGTCCGGTGCCGTGCGGGAGCTGCCCGTCACCGCGGTGGTCGGGGGGTTCGGCGCAATGGCGCCGCCCGCAGGTGCGCGGTCGTGACCCTGTGCCGGTGTCGATGACGGGGACGAATCCGATGGCTCGGTGACTGCTCCAGCCGGGGTCCGGTCGGCCGGCGCGATGGCGGCACCGGACTCGTCGATCGTGTCCGGTGCCGTGGTGGCAGAACTCGATCCGACCTGCTCGGACTCGTCTGCTGTCGTGCCCGAATCCGGAATGCCACCGCCGTTCGCCGTCGACGAGCTGTCGGGTGTCGTGGGGTCGGATGCCGTGGCGGTGTCGGGGGTCGTCACGCCGGACCCGTTCGTGTCGTCGTTCGAGGTGGCGGACGTGGAGTCGGTGCCCGTGGTGGAGTGGGTATCGGTGCCGGAGGCGGATTGTGAATCCGTGCCGGACGTGGATTGCGAATCCGTGCCGGACGTGGATTGCGAATCCGTGGCCGAGTCGCCTGTCGTCGACGATCCGGATCTGCCGCTCGACGAGTCCGAGTCGGTACCCGATGTGCCGGAGGACGCCCTGTCCGACGAAGTCCCGTCCGTGGATCGGTCCGTGGAGCTCCGGTCGGACGATGTCTGGTCGGAGGAGTCGGAAGTCGACGACGTGGACGAGTCGCCGACGGACGGTGCTGCCACTGCGATGCCGGCCGGCGCGACCGCAAGCCCTATGCCCACTGCCACCGCCAGCTCGCCGAGGTGCTTGAGGTGCTTGTCGTTATTCATGGGTTACTCCTCCATGAGGACGCTTCGAACTGCAGTCCGGACGCACCATCCGGGCGCTGCGCTGGCTTATCGCCTCGAAGCGCTTCTCGAGTTTCATGGGACAGCAATGATCGTCACGCTCAGTCGCGGATCTGAACCGCGTAGTCGACTACGCGATTTTCTGGTTACTGCGGCGACGCGCGATCAGCGCAGTCTGGCGTGGTAGCGGTGGCCTTCGACTGTGCGGATGGAGACTCCGAGGCGTTCGGCGATCTCTTTGTTGGTGAAGCCTTGGGAGACGAGGGCGACAATTTCGCGCTGCCGCCTCGTGAGTGGGGTGGTTTCGACGGCATGGCGCAGTGCGGGGGTGTTGAGTCCGCGGTGGGTGCCTGCCAGCGTCCTGGCACGTTCGATGGCTGTCAGTGCGGAACCGTGATGTTGCTGTTCGCGGAAGAGGGTTCCGGCTTGGGCGGAGGCATCGGTCGCTGCGACGATGTCACCGATTTCTTCGTACCGCCGTGAGGCCTCGGCGAGTTTTTCGCCGTTGACGCTGGTCAGACCGTTGGCATGCAGTGCAACGGCGTGGACCCGTGGCCCGTCGACGAGGCCGGTGAGCTCGTTCAGCCGGTGTGCTGTGGTGCGATCGCCGAATTGCGATGCGGCTTGCAGACACAGGAGTTCTTGGCCGAAGTGGCCGCGATCGGCCGCGATGGCAGCCGCCTTCCGGGCGAGGCGGATTGCCTCCGCGATCATCTCCTGGGCGGCCGCAGCCCATGCTTTGGCGAGGGTGCACGCTGATCGGAGGAATCCGTAAGGATTCAACGTGTCGAGATCGCGCACCAGCTCCGCTGCGCGTTTCCCGTCCCCGCGATGCGATAACGCGAGAATCAGGTAAACCCGACAGCTGACGACAGCTGATCTGTCGTACGTGGTGGTACGGAATTCGCAATCCACCCTGTTCAGCACCTCGAGCGCAGCGGTAAGACGACCTTGGGACAGGTCAACGTAGCTGTGGAGCAATGAGACAAACAAACCTACGGTTCCGGGAGTGTTCGCGGCATACTCGACAAACCGGGTCATGACTTGTTCCGCGTCCTGAAGGTACCCCGCGATGAACATTGCCTCGATATGGAAGTAGACGATCCCGTACTCCAGCGCGGAAGCATCACTAGATGTCGCGACTAAAGCGGAGGCCCGTTCGGTCAACGGAAAAACCTTGGCGGCATTTCCCGAGTAACCGTGGGCAATGACCAGGGCGCATGAGGTGAGCACGAATGCCATATCGCTCGGCGCAGCCTGAAAGACCACGTTTCCTGCGGCGATCGCGTGGTCAGGTCGGCCTTGCACCGATTCGAGGAGTGCTTCGAATGCGGCTAGCTCGGATGATTTGTGGTTATAGGGCGCTACCTTGGCGATTGCCAGTTCTTGCATCGCCCGTTCGGGATCGCCGAGGCTCCAGCAGAGGGTACCGACTCGCATAACGGACAGTCGCCGTTGCTCCTCGATCGTCAGCGTGTTCTGATCAAGCGCCTCGAGCAGGGTGAATGCATCCTGTGCCCGACCGACGTAATTGAGCACCCAGTAGTGCAGCATCGCGCCTTGAAAGCCGCTGTCAGATATATGTCCGGCGTCCGCGAAACGAAGGGCGAGGAGAGCATCGTGGAGCCGCAGTGCCGTGGCGGTGGCGGCGAGGTAAAGCCCCAGGTCGGGCGGCAGGTCGGATTCGAGTCTCAGTAATGCGCGTCGCAACAAAGCTGCGGGTGCTGGATCAGCGCGGGTGGAAAGAGCGGTTGCGAGACGACCGCGCAGGCGGCGCAGTTGTAGGAGGTTGCCAGTGCTGCGACGGACTTCACCGTAGAGGGGGTGGCTGAGGCGGACGGCGATATCGCCGTTGTCGCTGGTCATGTCGATGAGGCCGCGGGAATGCACTTCCTTGACCGCATGCGGGCTGGTGAGGATTTCCAACACCGTGCCGTCGATGGGTTCGCCGATCGCGAGGTAGTCGAGGACTTCTGCCGTGTCATCGGTCAGCGAACCAAGCTGGCCGGTAATGAGTTTGGCGAGGGTGGGTGAGACGACGGGTTCACCGCTCCACCGCCAGGTGCCGACGTCGCTCACGAGCCGTCCGGCGTCCCGTTCCTGGCAAACGAGATGCCGCAGAAACAGCACATTGCCGCGGGTCAGGTTCCACAGTTCGGCCGCCGTTGCGGGGGCGACGGGCCCCGCGAGCGCTTGCGAAAGCAAGCGTTCAGTGTCGTTCTCACGCAAGGGATCTAAATCGATCCGGTTGAGGAACCCGTCTTTCCAGAGGGCGGTGATGGTGTCGGGGGCCGGTTCTGTGCTGCGCACGGTGAGCACGACCCTGGCAAGGCCGCGCTGCACGAGTTGTTGGATGACGACGACGGACAGGTCGTCGAGCAGGTGAACGTCGTCGACGGCCACGACTACGGGCTTGTCGCCAGCAGTGAGCGCTTCGATGACGGTATGGATGACCATCATCGGGTCGGCCTGCGAGATCGGCGCCCATTGAGCAAACGCTCCCAACGGAAGAGTTCGGGCCGAGGCCGTAGCGGTGACCCACCGGACGGCGTGCCGTTTGGCAAGCACGGCGACGGCGGCACTCGCCAACCGACTCTTGCCAACACCGACACCGCCCGCCACAAGAACCCCAGAATCATCACCAGAGTCTTCGATAGCCGCCCAGATGCGCCGCAGTTCCTCATCCCTGCCAATAAGCGGCCAGACACCGTCCACGGCCCAATCTTAGCTACTGCGTTAGTAGGCGCGGGAAATCATCGATCCCTGATGTTTCGCGTTTTCCGGCGGTAGTTGGCGCGACGGATCCTCCACCTGAGCGAACCGGTAGCTGTCGACGGTCGACACGAGCTGTGAAATGCGTGGTGCCCACACGAGGACCCGCACCAACTCGAGGTTCGGCCCGAACGCCGACACTCAGTCGCCGGGCCGGCACCCTCCTCGACCATCTCACAGCCAGCCTGGCTCGGGACGATCGCCTGGCGATTCATCGAAAAGCTATGGAAAGCGGTAGAAGACAAAGACTCGCCCTACATATCACCAATCAGTTCTCGACCACCTACCCGCGCCACAAACCCACGCATTCGAAGGCCGAATCCCCCGAGTAAGAACTAAACCGATGCGCCAGAGCTAGATCCACCGAAAACCTGACACTCCCCCAGCCGTTCCATGAGGTCGGCATGCAACTGATCAGTCATAACTCACAAGTCTCCGGCACACCCGCACGAAATCGCCCACCCATACAACCACCGTGTGTCCCGCCGGGACAGGAACTTAAGGAACTTGGTGGTCCGGATCGAACCCAACCCCCGGCCGGTACTACAGGTGTGCGCCAACGAAGTGGTGGTCGGTCGACTCCGGCCGCACCCACGATGTACAAACAGCATCCCTCCGAAACATGTTCGGGTCGAATAACTTTACGAAACACATCTCAGCCGGTCCCCGGGACCATCGGGTAGCTAGCCCACAGGTCAGTCGTGGGTGAAGAACAGTTCCACCCCGATCACGAACCACGCCACCAACACCGCCATCGGCAAAGGACGCGCACACCAACGGCAGGGCGCACCGGCAGGCGGGCCGCCAGGGAACCGCCGCCAGCCCGAACGCCCCCACCAGCTCACCCAGTACAACTTCGCGAGCGCAAATGGAGGAACGGCGGTCTCCATCATTCGGAGCAGGGCATCAGTCACCCCTCGTAGGCGGCAGCCACCTTCTTCGGCACGCACATGCGCCACGCGTCGACCAGCAGCTCGCGCAGCTCCTCGACGTCGAGGGCATCGAGCCGTACGCAGACCCACCGGTACCGCATGTCGGAGGGGCGGGGCATGAGGAACTTCTCGGGCTCCGAGGCCACCAGCGCCGCCCGCTCTTCCCTGGGGAAGCCGAAACCCATGATCGAGTCGTCGTGGTAGAACGCCGCGTAGACCAGGCGCCCGACCCGGAACCTCACCTCGTCGCGAACGAGCGCCTCATAGGAACGAGGCAACGTGGCGGCGATCGCCCGGGCCTCGTCGATCGTCACCCCCATCGGCGGCGCAGCACCGCGGCGGTGCCGTGGTCAGCGGGCAGGAACGCCTCGAGGTGCAACTCGGCGAGCGTCACGTCGGCGGCGGACGCGAACGACGTGAGCGTCGTGATGAGCCGGAGGTCGCCATCGACCGAGCCCAGCTCCAGCGGCACCGCGAAGCCGAGCACCTCGGCCTCCTCGGGCAGCGGCGGAAGGTAGGACTCGAGCTCGGCGAGCAGCGCCTCCAACGCCGGGTCGGGGCTCTGCGCCAGCTGAGCCCGCAGGTGCTCGGTGATGTGCCGGCCCCACTCCGGCAGGTTGCGCACCCGGGGCGCGTTCCCATCGGGGTGCAGGGCCAGGCGGAACACGTTGACCGGTGGTGCGAGCAACGCGGGGTCGACGCCTTCTTCGAACACCTCGAACGCCCGGTTGGCGGTGACGAGGATGCCGTGGGGCCGCACGACCATCGCCGGGTACGGGAGATGTCCGTCGAGAATCGTCTCCAGCGCCTGGCGAACCGGGCGGAGCGCCTCGTCGTCGAGCGGTGACTCCGGGAACGCCGGGGCGAAGCCGGCAGCGAGGAGCAACTCGTTGCGCTCCCGCAGCGTGAGCTCCATCGACTCCGCCAGCCGCAACACCATGCCCCGACCCGGGCGGGAGCGGCCCTGTTCGATGAAGCTCACGTGCCGCTGAGTGGTGCCCGCCCGAAGCGCGAGATCCAGCTGGCTCATCCGGCGGGCCGTGCGCCAGCGCCGGAACTCACTCGGGAACCGCGTCATCACCGATTAATCTTCGCTCACCCCCGGGGGTCGATGCCATTCCTTCCAGGGAGTTGCAGCAGTGACTCCGCGGCAGACGATACGGCCATGACCGACACAACAGCAGTCACCGATCAATACACGCCGCGTTCCTCGAACGGGCACCCGACAAACTCGTCGACCTCATCGCCCCCGACTGCGTGATGGAGGGCACCCGCCCGGAACCCGACGGCAACCGATGGACCGGCTACGACGAATGCCTCGCGGGCTGGCAGGGATTGGCCTCCGACCCCGCCATCGGGTTCACGGTCGAGCACGTCGACATCGACGGCGACCGAGCCGTCATCCGTTGGAGGATCACCGGCACCGAGAATTATCGGGGCGTGAATCTCATGCCGCGTCGAGCCGCCCTGCTCGGCGGACCCGCGACTTTTTCTCGGACCGAGCGGTGGCGGTTGGATGATGGAACTACTCGTTGGAGGCCTCGGGACACTCCTGTGCGCGAACGCTCGCATACGGACTCCCTCACTTACGTGAGGTAAGTGTCCATCTCGCTCAGGGCGCTGAGCACGAACTGCGCTGCCAGCCGGCCGCCATTTAGTTAGGTATTGACGGGCAGGCTAAACGCGGCCGTGACGTTCCCCGGGTGGTCGACGGCGTCCATACCGGAATCGGCTCGGCCGACGATCTGGATGTCGGCGAACTGTTCGTCACCATCGCCATAGAACAGCGCCAACGCATTACGAGGCGCCCAATACACGATGTCGCCGCGCCGCGGAGTGCACGCGGTCAGCCGCGAGTTCCCCGGCCGGGAACCAGGGCGAGCTCGCGAACGAATGCGACGGCGACACCGGAGGCGCGAGCGCCTGGGCGACGTCCACGGGCAGCAAACTCTTGTTCCGGAGTGCTGGCAGTGGCCCACTCTCCTGAGGTGAGGATCCAAGCGAACACGCGCCGACCAAGACGGACGCCATTTCGAGTGCAGACAGCAGCGACCGGGCTGGCCCAGGGCTGCGCCGGGCATCGGTGCTGGTGTCCGGCCCGGCCCGGCCCCCGTAGCAGGGCTTGGGTGCGGTCTCGTGGAGTGAGGGTGTGAATCCGGAGGAAGCTCGCAGTTCAGGGGCAATACTCGCTGACCAGCGTTGGGGTACAATTGAATTCGATTCCGGGGGCAGTTGTGGGGCGCGGGTGCCCGTACACAAGCCGATACTCAGCGGGGGGTCGCTCACGCTCGGCTTCGCTACACAGGCTCCGACATCCATCCTTCGCCGCTCACCCCGCCCGAGCACGTTCCCGACAGTGGTCGGCCCGCCGTCACGTCCGGCTTCTCCCCACTGTTCGGGAGACGAGCGCTGACCGTAGATCAGCCCTTCGCTTCGCGGACGTCCTTTCCCTGCTCGGCAAACGCCTTGAAGTCCTGCATGTGCTGTTGCGACTGCTTGCGGAAGGCGCCGGGCATCAGGAGCCCCACCAACCGCATCAGCAAGCCGCTGAACCGGTATTCGCTCTCGCTCACCCAGAGCGTCATCCCCGGACCGGCTTCGGTCAGCCGGTCGCGCACGGCGCTCCACATGCCCTCGCCGACGATCTCGCGGTCGAAGTGAACGACGCTCCCTTTCGGGATCCCGCGCAGGTCTGCCGGTTCCCGACGCGTGATGGTCTCGGTGCACTCGATCTTCTGCTTCCCCATCTGCATCACGACCCGCGATGTGGTACCGACCTGTCCGTGCACCCCACTCAGCGGCTCGTGCAGCACCAGACCCCGCAGCCACTTCGGCAGGTGTGCCGAGTCGGCGAGCAGCTGTGCCACTGTCTCCCGCGGCAGGGCGATCTCGATCGAGACGGTGTTCTTCATGGCGGAGCGCTCCTGGGTCCCGAGTAAAGAGGCCCACGCTAGCAGCCTCGCTTCATATTATGAGGTCACGGCATGTTCAACGATCCCCCGGTGCGCGTGGTCGCGTGGTCACGGCGGGTGTCGCCCTGTCAGCGGAGGGCGAGGGCGCGCTGCGGCCGGCGTCGCACACGGCGACGTGCGGCTCGCCCAAGTGAGCACTTCTCCAACCTGGAGATGAGCGGACGATAAATAGGCTGCGCAAACCAGGGCCTCAGGTCACTTGCCAGAGTAGGTTTTCGGAAATCGAACCATTCTCCCTCCCGGTCGGCGAATCCTTGACCGAGACATTCGTGGAACCCGACAAGTGCAGACGCTCTGGCGCGTCGCCGACGTCCTCATTCCCGCCACGACGACCCGGCCCGTGAGGCCGCCGCGAATCTGCCCCAGGTAATTGCCTCGATCAACGCGGCACGGACCGCGTGGGCGCGTCCGAGACAGCGTTGCCGGCGAAGAACGATTCCATCGCCGCATTGTCACCACATGCCCTAGTCGTCCCCATTTGATCCTTGTAAACCACTGCAGGCCAACAATTCTACGAGTATTTCAGAACGGAACTGGGTGCCTGATCGCGCAGAGGTAGTGCTCTGCTCTGCCCTCATCAGTCCAGTGCTCGGCGGGGCATGTCCCTACACGTAGAGCTGGGGGAACGTCGGTCAACCGCTGCGCCTGTCCGGCTACAACGAGGTGATCGGCAACAGACCGACGTCGAGCACCAGCAGCGAGGGCGGCATCTCGGCCTCCTCCGCGCACCAATGACGATTAACCCAAGAGAAAGTCCATCCCAGCAAAAATAGCGATTTGATGCCAGACGCGGGGCGCGTACCGTACTATGTGTGGCTTCTTGGCGCCACTCGTCGCCCGGTGCCACGCCGAACAAACCCGAAGATTGGAGCAGAGATGCGTGTCTTGCGTGCGTTTGTAGGAGCGGTCGCTTGGGTTTTCCTGGTTCTGGCGTTATCTCTTCACGCGCCCGTGCCGACTGCTCAGGCTGAGTGTATGAGATTGCCATATTTCACACAGTCCGGGTATGCCAACTTCGATTTCCCCCCGCGGGTCGTCACGGTGCTGAACGAGAGCGAGATCGCGGTGGAAGGCGTCGCGCCGTTCGAGGCCAAGCCCGCGAAGACCGGTCTCTATCTGCCAATCGGCTCGCAGACCAACCATATCGACGCGTGCATGGGCGTGTTCTACCCCGGCGGGCCGAGGTTCGTCAGCAAGACCGGGAACTCTGTTTTGGTTCAGGATATTTGGCTGCGGATGGACGGCGCTTACGGGACTGTGACGATCAACGGGGTCCCCCAGGGCGAGAGGATGGTCGCCACCTACAACGTGGGTGAGATGATGCCGACGGTCATGACGCCGCATGGTGGCGGGATCGGCCCCACGTATTGGCCGTTCCGCTTCTCCCCATATTTCGCGCAGGCCCTCAACGAGGCTGCAGGCGCCAACCTCTTCATGGCTGGTGAGTTGTTCGCCAATCTCGACGCCGTCGGGAAGTTCTGACACGAAGCAGACGGAAGAGACGGCCGGTCGGCTCGCGGTAGCGCCGCCAACCGCCGGGTCCGCGGGTCGCTATGCGGAACGAAGGCGGATGCCCGGCGCACGTACGCAACTGCCGCTGGTCGATTCCACGCCAGATGACGCGACTACCGCGGGATCGGCAGTCCTCGATACCTTCGAGCGCGTTACGACGACGGCCTTGTACCACGCCGGCACATCGGGCCGTGGCTGGAACGCTTGCGCAGCCACATCCCGCACAGTCGCGCGGAGGTTCAGAAGCAGTCCGGGTTGTGTCGAACCAGATCCTCGCGGCATCGCCGCGTTCTGCGTGCAGTGCACTGTCTGGCTACGTGACGGGAATCTTCGGCAACCGGGAAGAACCGTCGCTACGACAGACGGTGCGCGGCGAGCCATGCCGAAGCCCTGGCCGACGATGCCCGACAGAGCCACGCATCCTGAACCACCTCGGTCAGTTCCTGCAGTGTCAGATCGCCAATCCGACCTGCCCGCAACAGCACCGACGGATGTCCGTCGAAATGCGGCGTGGTAAAGAACGGCGACGCCGGGTCTTGAACCATTGCTTGCTTGTCGGACTCGGAGGGCACCCAGAACACGATCACGTCCGTATACCGTTCACCGGTACGAGGGTCGAAGGCATCGGGGCGAGGCGTTCGGAAGAACACGAACGATTTGCCGCCGACCTGATAGACAGGGTTGCCCCGCGGCCCACATTCGACCGTGACATGGGGCATACCCAAGGCCAACTCGTGCACATCGTCCACCCGTGCGCGGCGCGGAACTGCCGTCATCGCAACATCATAGAACGGGACCCACAGGCTCGTGAGAGTCACGTAGGAACTATGCGGAACGAGGGCATTCGGGGTGCCGCGGTCAGATTCGCGCGGACTCGGCCAGAGACTTACCCCGTGTCTCAGGGGCCCAGGCGACACTGACTGCGAGGCCGGCCAGCGCGACCGTGGCAGCGCCGAGCATGGTCGGGCCGACGCCCCAGCGGTCCAGCGCGACCGGGACCAGGTAGGTGCCGAGGGCGCCGCCGACTCGGCTGAGCGATGAGGCCAATCCCACCGCGCTGCCTCTGAATTCGGTCGGGAAGAGTTCGTTGGGGTACACGAGCTGAAGGACCTGGGCGACGCCGGTGAAAATCGCATAGGTCGCGAACAGGCACAGGATGACAGAAACGGGACTGCCCGGGAACAGTCCCAGCAGGAGCAGGGTCAGTCCAGACCACGCGAAGCTGTGAATCAGCAGGGTGCGGCGACCCAATTTGTTGATGGCGGTCAGCGCGATGATGCAGCTGACCAGGAGCAGGATAGTGATGACGGCGGATCCCATGCTCGCTGTTCGACCGTCGAGACCTCCGGTGGCAGGACGCCGTCGCTACCGCAGCCGACATGCCGAGAATCGAGAAGATGTTCTTCCGCCTGTCGCTGCAGTTGCGGATGTTCGTCTCGCTTCTCGGTCTGGAATACGCGTACTCGGTCGATGAGATCGTCGCCGACAATACCGCGATATTCCATGCTCTCGAGGCCCAGGATCCCGACGAGGTGACGCGGCTCTGGCGCCGCAAAATCGACAACGCCGTGACCTACATGGTCGAACAGCTCGGCCATCTCGACGTCAATGCATCTCGCCGGACTCCGGAATCGAGTCACTGGAAGTAGGACGCATAGTCGCTGAAAGGAACCTGGCCGGTGGGGCTCGAGTGTAGTGCGTCGGCGACCGGCGACGGGATGGGAGCCCAGTGGGCAGGCATCGCCGCCGCCAGGGAAGGATTCAATATGTAGAGCAGGGCAAAGTTCACTATCCAGAGCGGCGGCGCCATCGACATGCCTACCTCCGAACTCACACCCCCCTTGGTGTTCGTCACCAGTTGAGCTGCGCCCGAAATCTGTTGCGCTGCGAAGCCGTAGACCGCTTGCACCGTGTACGCCGACCGGTAGAGCGCTATCAAGGTTCCTGTCGCATCGTTGTTCCTCAACCAGGTGCCCACGAAACCGCCGGGCGCGATCAACGAGTTCACCTGCCTTGTCGGGGCGTCCGCGTTGGCCGGACTCTCCAGCAGTCCGCTGGTGTTCACGTAGAGCCCGTAGCTGGCCAGAACCGACGGTGTCGGGTGGCCATCGACGTCGGAATACAGGGGACGGCCGTTCGTGTTGGTGAGGATCTGGGCGCACGCATCGATCACCTCGGCGGCTTCGCGGCTGCCGCCGACTCCGCCGCCGCTGAGGAGGTCTCGATACTGCTGTTCGGATAACGCGTCAGCCCTGGTGAGCCCCACCTGGCCGGCAATCTCGTCCGCCGCTTGCTGACCGAGTGGCTGGTTGAGCTGCCCAGGGTTGGTCACCTGCGTCGGAGCCAGGCTCTCGTAGCCGGGTGCCCCGGCGAAGGGGATCGCGAACCCGGTGTCGACGGTGTCTGCCGCTGCTGGGTCTGCGCCGGCTGTCTGGGTCGCCGTCAGGGAGAAAATGCACACTCCCACCAGTGCCAGTACCGAGATGGTCCTGCGAGGGGAGGTTGCTCCGCGTCGATGGCCCGGACCCGCTAACCTTGTGCCGCGCATACGTCAACCTCCCGGAACACCATCGGGCGAGCCCACACCAGCTTGCGTTCCAGTCAAGCGCCGCGATCGATACCGTGTCAATCCCTCCCGAACTACGAGTCGGTGGCGTTGCCGAGTTCGACATGTTCGAGCCACACTCTCTCTTCGAACCCACCCCGGGCGGCGCGTTTGCGGTCGGCGGCCAGGTAGTCAGAGTCGTCGACCAGCCGGTGCCAGTGGGGTCGGTCGCCGTTGGCGGCGATCACGTCAGGAATCCTGTCCCTGACGAGCTTTCGATGAACCTCGACCGCGTCGTTGTTCGCATCCCGCGATCGAACCATTTGCAATCGGCTGCAACGTCTATTGCGCACGTCATAGCTCCGGTCGGGAACGGCCAACCCGCGTGCGTGGGCGACCCAGCCGTGCCGGTCCACCACGACGGCAGGCCCTGCGGTCGCCCCGAGAGCACCGGGGCGGCATGACCGCGGAGCTTCTCGAGAGTGATCGTGTGCTCCTGCCACAGTGTGGCCTCTATGAACCCCAGTGCGTCGACGGCCTTCGCACGCCGCGCGCCCCGTCGCGCCAGAGCACTACCCCGTCGGCGTCCGCGATCACCACGATGGAATTCGCGTCTTCGGCTACCTGGGTCAACGTGTTGCGAAGCTCGGGGACGACCGACCGCAGGGCAGTGCGCGTCCACCGGGCTTCGACCTCGGCGTAGTCGGCCAGCACCACGTCCCCACACACCCGGTCGGGGCTCACGCCGTCTGCTTGCAGCCGGGACCACGCCCGAGCCGACCGCGGGAAGGCGGTGCCGAACCAGGGGCGGCTACCTCCATTTCCATTGGGGGCGAACGTAATCGACGGTCTACTCGACCACACTGCAACCGAGTGCAACCCTTGCAACCGCGCCGTGGACGATGCTTGGCTCATCTGTGAGGAGATCACAACAGGCAGGAGTCATGGATGAGCATAAAGGGCAAAGTCGCTCTGGTCACCGGCGCGGGGCAGGGCATCGGACGCGCGATCGCATTGCGATTGGCGTCGGACGGCGCCGACATCTCGCTCGTCGACGTCAACGGCGACCGGGTCGATGCGGTGGCCGACGAGGTCCGGGCGGTAGGAGTGAAGGCGATCTCACTGGTCGCCGACGTGACGGACCGCGATCAGGTGCAGTCTGCCGTCGACCGGACCGAGCGCGAACTGGGCGGCTTCGACATCATCGTCAACAACGCGGGAATCGCCCAGGTCAACCCGATCGCCGACGTGACACCGGAAGAGGTCTCACGCATCCTCGCCGTGAACGTCGAAGGCGTGCTGTGGGGTATCCAGGTCGGGGCAGCCAAGTTCCGGGAACGGGGACACGGCGGGAAGATCATCAACGCCTCGTCGATCGCCGGCCACGAGGGATTCCCGATGCTCGGCGTGTACTCGGCGACCAAGTTCGCGGTCCGCGGCCTCACCCAGGCCGCGGCGAAGGAGTATGCGTCGGACGGCATCACCGTCAACGCCTACTGCCCCGGCGTCGTCGGCACCGACATGTGGGTCACCATCGACGAACGCTTCGCAGCCCTCACCGGCGCGCCGAAGGGCGCCACGTTCGAGAAGTTCGTCGGCGGCATCGCCCTCGGTCGCGCGCAGACGCCCGAGGACGTCGCCGCCTACGTGTCGTATCTCGCCGGACCGGATTCCGACTACATGACCGGGCAGGCGGGACTGATCGACGGCGGCCTGGTGTACCGATAGGCCGCCACTCGCAGCGGGGTTTCACACCCGGATCCGCGGGTAGACGGACGTAGGGTGATGCGACAGCGCGTCCGGGGACGAAAGGGGCAGCCGTGGACGTCGACGACCTGGTCGAGCGCACCGGTCGGTTGCGGTTCGATCTGCAAGCACTCGAAAACCGCATCAAGGAGTTGACCGACGCGTTCGACCTGCTCGACAGCACAAGCGACGGCGCCTCGCGCGAACAGGTGATCGACAGCCTCAGCGATGCCCGGCTCGACCTGAGCACCGCGGACAGGCACCTCGAGACCGCGGTGCGTAACGCCGAGAGACTGTCGACCGGCTGAACCCTGCGCCGGACGACGGGCTCGTCATGTCGTCGACCCCCGTGCACCCCAGACAACCCGATCCCACCAACTGCTGAGCGGACTGGGGTCCGGCCACCGGATGGGCTCGTCCTCGCGCAGTTCCGTTACTCGGCGTTGCGCACTCTGATTCGATGATCCGCCTTCTTCTCGACGCACAGCTCTGCACCTCCCGAATTCCTGCGCGCCCGTCACGGCGGCGGGCGCGGCCCACTGTGCAATCCGGAATTTAGCACCGCGGCGTCCGAACGACCAGCTTTCCGACGCAGTAACCACTTGATAGCGACCGTCCAGGTTTCGGCGGGCAGCATCGAAACTGGCACTCAAGACCGCCGAGTGCTAAATTTCTTCTGCACAGTGGTGGATGCGCTCGCCGAGGTGGCGGGCCATTTTGACGATCACGGGAGGTGTGTTGCTGTGCTGCGTTCCGATCGACTCGCCGAGGCTCGGCCGATGACCCGATCTTTGCTGGAAGTCCACAACGGATCGTCGCGACACAATCCCGACGGCTCCCCGGCACGATTCTCCCGGCTCGCCAGTCCACAGCACCTGCGGGGCGAACGCTGGAGCGACATCTCGGTCATGCTGGGAGCCCTGTCGATAGTGATGTTCTGGATGTTCGGATTCGGCGTCGTTCTCGGCGTCTGCGCCATCGCTGCCGGCATCGCCGCCAACCGGCACCCTGCCGTCGAAGGAAGCGAGCCGAAGTCCCTGGAAGCACTGCTGGGCATTCTCACCGGCGCTTTCGGAATCGCCGCCGGCACAGTCTTTCTCACCGCGGCACTCCCACACCTCTGACATACGCCACAAATCTGGCCCGACCCCCGTCGAGTATCCACTCGCGGGTGCCGGGCCAGACGACGGTTGATCGGCCGAGGCCGATCAACCATGATCAGTCGAGGTCGAACCGGTCGAGGTTCATCACCTTGTTCCAGGCAGAAACGAAGTCCTGCACGAACTTCTGCTGCGCGTCGTCGGTGGCATACACCTCGGCGAGAGCACGCAGTTGCGAGTTCGAACCGAACACGAGATCGACCGCGGTGGCGGTCCACTTGGCGTCACCCGTGACACGATCGGTGCCCTCGTAGACGTTCTCGGCCGAGGCCGCTCCCTTCCACACCGTACCCATGTCGAGGAGGTTGACGAAGAAGTCGTTGGTCAACGCCTCGGGCCGGTCGGTGAAGACACCGTGCTTCGTTTGGCCGAAGTTGGCGTCCAGTGCACGCAGGCCACCGACGAGAACCGTCATTTCCGGAGCGGTCAGGTTCAACATGTAGGCCCGGTCGACCAGAAGCGCCTCGGCAGGCAACTTCTCCCCCGCCCGGAGGTAGTTGCGGAACCCGTCGGCCCTCGGCTCGAGCACGGCGAACGACTCCACATCGGTTTGCTCCTGTGTGGCGTCGGTACGACCCGGCGTGAACGGGACCGTGATGTCGTGACCGGCGTTCTTCGCCGCCTTCTCGACCGCCGCGGCACCCGCCAGAACGATCACGTCCGCGAGTGAGACCTTCACTCCGCCGGACTGCGACGAGTTGAAGTCCTGCTGGATCTGCTCGAGGGTCTGCAGGATCGTGGACAGCTCGGCGGGGCTGTTGATCTCCCAATCCTTCTGCGGCGCAAGCCGGATCCGCGCCCCGTTGGCGCCGCCACGCATGTCGGTGCTGCGGTGGGTGGCTGCCGACGCCCAGGCGGTGGACACCAACTGGGAGATGGACAGGCCCGAGTCGAGGATCTTGCCCTTGAGCGCAGCGATCTCGCTGTCGCCGATCAGCTGGTGATCGACCGCGGGGACCGGGTCCTGCCACAGCTGCGCCTCCGGCACCCACGGGCCGAGGTAGCGCGTGACGGGTCCCATGTCGCGGTGCAGCAGCTTGTACCAGGCCTTGGCGAACTCCTCGGCGAACTCCTCCGGGTGGTCGAGCCAACGCCGGGTGATCTTCTCGTAGGCCGGGTCGATGCGCAGCGAGAGGTCCGTGGTCAGCATCGTCGGAGCACGTCCCGCCGACGAATCGAACGGGTCGGGAATCGTGCCCGCGCCTGCGCCGTCCTTGGCGGTCCACTGCCAGGCACCGGCGGGACTCTTGGTCAGCTCCCACTCGTAGCCGTACAGGACCTCCAGGAAGCTGTTGTCCCACTTCGTCGGTGTGGGGGTCCACACGACCTCGAGACCACTGGTGATCGCATCCTTGCCCACGCCGGTGCCGTAGGCACTCTTCCAACCCAGGCCCTGCTGCTCGATCGGGGCGCCTTCCGGTTCAGGACCGACCAGGTCGGCGTCGCCTGCGCCGTGCGTCTTGCCGAAGGTGTGGCCGCCTGCGATCAGCGCAGCGGTCTCCACATCGTTCATCGCCATGCGGCCGAACGTCTCCCGGATGTCGCGGGCGGCTGCCAGCGGATCCGGCTGGCCATTGGGCCCCTCCGGGTTCACGTAGATGAGACCCATCTGCACGGCCCCGAGCGGACCGGACAGTTCGCGATCGCCGCTGTAGCGCTCGTCGCCCAGCCAGGTGTCTTCCGGACCCCAGTACATCTCCTCGGGCTCCCAGATGTCCTCGCGGCCGAATCCGAACCCGAAGGTCTTGAACCCCATCGACTCCAGGGCGCAGTTGCCGGCGAAGACGAGGAGGTCCGCCCACGAGATCTGCTTGCCGTACTTCTGCTTCACCGGCCAGAGCAGCCGGCGGGCCTTGTCGAGGCTCGCGTTGTCGGGCCAGCTGTTGAGGGGGGCGAAACGCTGAGCGCCCTGACCGCCACCGCCGCGACCGTCCGCGATGCGGTAGGTGCCTGCGGCGTGCCAGCTCATCCGGATGAAGAGGCCGCCGTAGTGGCCGTAGTCGGCGGGCCACCAGTCCTGCGAGGTCGTCATCAGATCGATGACGTCGCGCTTGAGTGCCTCCACGTCGAGCTTGGCGAACTCCTCGGCGTAGTCGAAGTCCACGCCCATCGGGTTCGACTTGGACGTGTGGGCGTGCAACACCGACAGCTCCGGCTGGTTCGGCCACCAGTCGCGGTTCGTCCTCGGGCGGTGCGCCGCCGGAGTGGGAGACGGGATTACGGGGTTTTCACTTTCACTGGTGCTCTGAGTATTTCCCTCATGAGCGACCGGGCAGCTATCGGACACAACATTCCTTCCGGGAGAGACCAAACTGGGCTGTGGTCATGGGTTCGATCGAGACGTCTGTGAAGTCGAGCAGTCGGGGCACAGACCCCAGTAGATGACCTCGGCCTCCTCGACGAGGAAACCGTTGTCGTCGGACGCGGTCAGGCAGGGCGCCTCGCCGACAGCACAGTCGACGTCCGCAATGACCCCACACGACCGGCAGATGACGTGGTGGTGATTGTCTCCGACCCGCGACTCGTACCGAGCAACGGAGCCGGGCGGCTGAATCCGCCGCACCAATCCCACAGCGGTCACTGCGTGCAGCACGTCGTACACGGCCTGCCGGGACACCCCTTCCAGAACGGTGCGCACCGCTCCGAAAATCGTCTCCGTATCGGCATGTGGACGCGCGTGCACGGCCTCCAACACCGCGACCCGCGGGCGGGTCACGCGAAGCTCAGCCCCGCGCAGCAGCGCTGCGTAATCCGGCATCGACGGCACCCACCCACTATGACTTACTTTTCTGGACTCAGCCAAGACTTTGCGGAAACTATTTGCCGTGACTTCGACTCACGCACAACTGGCCCGTTGGCCGACCACGGCTCTGACGAACTCTTCAGGGAAGCTCGAAGGTGACGACGACCGAGGGCCTCGAATCCGTCGAAGACAGTCCGATCGTGCCGCCCGACGGCACGAGGGAGAGTCCGCCACCTCCGCCGCCCGGTGGCTCGTTCGCCTCGCCGGTGCCACCGATCCGTCCCCCGGCGGCGCCTCCGCCGCCGCCGTACCAGCCGGCCCCGCCTCCGCCCCCGGCCCCGATCCCGTCGCCGACGGCCTCCGGTAGCGTCGCACCGGAACTTCCTGCGCTGCCGCCGTATCCGGGACCACCGGCAAGGCCCGCCGGGCTCGACCCGTCGGATCCGAACACGGGCTGTCCGCCGCCTTCCGCGAACGAGCCGTAGCCCGACGGCGTCGCGCCGCCGCGCGCACCGGCTCCCGGCGCTCCCGCGTCGCCGCCGGGCGACACCAACCCGCTCGCGGTCGACGCGCCGCCGCCTCCTCCCGCCGCGATGACCAGCGGCAGTTCGATTCGATGCGGAACCAGCACGCTCGACCTTCCGGTGTCGAGGACGACAGCCGAAAGCCCTCCCCCGTCACCGCCGTTCACGTTCGGCGGAGTGGTGTTGCGGCGCCAGTCGGTGGTTCCGCCACTGCCCCCGCCGCCCTCGACCTGTGTCAGAGTGTCCGATCCGCCGCCGTGCCCGTTCTCGCCGACCCGGACGTACACCGTCGATCCCGGAACGAGCCAGGCGTCACCACCGGCTACCGCTCCCCGGCCGCCGGGAGCGACCGTGCTGCAACAACTGTCACCGCCTCGGCCGCCGACCGCCTCGATGTGCACCTTCCAGACGCCGTCCGGAATCCTCAGTGGAACACCGTGAATACCACCGGAAGGAGGCGCTTCGCCGGTGTTGTCGGTGTACGTGCAGGTGACCGTCTTCTGGGACTGGACGCACTGCGACGGCAACTCCGCCGCTGCCACTCCCGAACCCGCGAAGACCGCCAGCCCGCCGGCGGCGGAACCCACCGCCGCGGCCATACCGAGACGCCGCACCTTCGACACCGACCCCATACGCTCACCCTCCCCGGTCGCGCACCGGCCCTGTGACCGGTTCCCACTCGACTGTAATCGCGCACCTCATCCCACGCACGATTCTTCGATACGGCACGGCCGCAACGTGACTGGGAGTGCCCGTCCCTTTCAGGTGCGAGCGACGACGGGAGAGGTCAATAACGTGGTGATCCCGAGAATGAGTGTTGACGTCCGGTCCCGCATTCACCTTCGGCCTCCCTCCACGCGATTCGTCGTCGCCGGTGTGCGCCTTGCGTGCGAGCCTGTCAGTACCAGTACTGTCGTCCGCCGACCTTGCGGCCCCGCAATCCGACGAGCAGGAGAACGAGGCCGAAGACGCCGACGACGAGGCCTGCGATCCACAGTGACGAGATCTTGACGATCAGGCCGATGACGATGAGAACCACACCGATTGCGATCATGATCGATTCCTTCGTGGGGGTGAACGAATACTAAGCGCAGAATGCGGCCCGGCGTCAGGAAACGCGCTCCGGCCCGGTGTCGCCCGGGGAGACGATGCCGTGATCGAAGGCGTACACGATGGCGGCCGCGCGGTCGCGGAGATCGAGTTTGAGGAAGATGTGCCCGACGTGACTCTTCACGGTCACGCCCGAGATACCCAGCTCACGCCCGATCTCACTGTTGCTGTGCCCACGCCCGATGAGCGCGAGCACATCGAGTTCCCGCGCAGTCAGCTCGCTGAGGTGGTTCCGGCCCCCATCGGACGACGGCGCGACGGTGCGGTACGTGGCGAGAACGCGTCCGGTCACTGCGGGGTCGAGGCAGGCGCCGCCCTCGGCGACGGTGCGTACGGCACGAATCAGGTCCTCTGCAGGCGAATCCTTGAGGACGAAACCCGCCGCACCCGCGCGGAGCGACCCGGACAGCAGTTCGTCGTCGTCGAACGTGGTGAGCACCAGCACCGGCGGCGGCTGCGCTCCCGACCGGAGATCGCGGGTCGCGCGGATGCCGTCGACCTTCTTCATCCGGAGGTCCATGAGCACGACGTCCGGGGTGTGCTCCGCCACCGCGCCCGGCACCTCCGAGCCGTCGGCGCATTCGCCGACGATGATGAAGCCGTCCTTGCGCCGCAGGATCCGGCGCAGCCCCGACCGCACCAGTTCCTGGTCGTCGACCAGCAGCACCCTGATCTCCGGGCCCGTCACGACAGTCCCGGGATGTGACGGAGAATCGCTGGCCGGCAGGAGTCTCGGGGCAATGGAACCGCGGCGTGCACCGACCATCCCCTGCCGTCCGGGCCGGCGCGGAATGTGCCACCGAGCAGCGCGGCGCGCTCACGCATGCCCCGCAGACCGGAACCGAGTGAGCCGTTCGGTGGGGTCACCCGACCTCGGGTCGGGTTGTGGATATCCAGCGTCACGCGTTCCGGCTCGATCGTGAGTCGCACGTCGGCACTGGCGCCGGGTGCATGTTTGGCGACGTTTGCCAGCGACTCCTGCGTGATGCGGTAGATGCCGAGACCAACTGCGCCGGTCACGGCAGAGAGGTCCCCGCGCATGTCGAAGGCCACCGGCAGACCCGCACGGCGGAAGTCGTCGATCAGATCGGGAAGATCGGCGACGCCCGGCTCGGGACGGGTGCCCGCCGGACCTGCGTCGAGCAACCCGACGGTGCGCCGGATGTCGGCCATCGCCTGCCGCCCGAGTCGCTCGGCGTCGGAGAGCGCGTCCACTGCGTCGTCGACGTCCCGGTCCTGCTCGAGCGCGCGACGGGCCGCGGTCAGATGCAGCAGCGTGATGCTCAGCGAGTGGGCTATGACGTCGTGAACCTCGCGAGCGATTCGCTGGCGTTCACGGGTGGCGGCCTGCTCGGATTGGATCGCCTTCGAGGCCCGCTCCTGATGAAGGAGGCGCAACTGTGTGAGCATCAGGTAGCCGAAGGCCCAGCCCAGCACGACTCCGGCGAGAGCGTAAGGCGCACCGTCGAGTCGGCCCGTCAGTGCAAACGCAGTCAGGACTGCCATCGCCGCAGCCAAGGTGGCGAGACTGACGGCCAGTGACGCCGTTGCCGCGACCTCGGCGGTGAGGATCACCAGGATGAGCGGAGCGAAGTCGAACGCGGTGTCGGGCTGCTGCAGAAGCAGCAGTGCGGCCGCCGCGATGACGACGACGGCCAGGAACGGACGCGGAAGCACCGCTCCCGGTCTGATCATGTCTCCCGCAACAGGGGTCACCGCGGCGACCAGGCCACACAGCAGGACCCACCCCGGCGGCACGAAGCCGTCGCGTTGCGCGACAGCGGCACCGGCGATGACAACGACGGCGATGTGCGCGAACACCGGCACAGCGAGCGGATAGTCGTACTCACTCTCCGCCACGCGTCGACGAAAAAATGCCGTCACCTGCACACGACCAGCGTAGGCGAAGACCCACCCACACCGCGTCCTCTCCGGAGCGGAGATCCCTCCGCCCACGGTAGGAGACGAGAACGCGACCGTGGCACGGCGAAACCGCTGCTGCGGATCCGTAGCGTTGCCGTCATCAACGAAACTACGGAGGTGGCCGAGATGTCGTGGAACGATTTCCGTGCACGCCGGGCGGTACTGGAAGAAGTCCTGGGGCGGGCGCACGCCGACCCCGCACAGGCGTTGCGGTTCGACGAAGTACCCGGCGCGATCGAGCTTTTCGGCTCGGCCGACAACATCCTTCTCGCACTTCAGCACCGGTGGAGCAACCACCTCGCGGCCCGCCTCGACCAGGCGGTCGAGGACGGCACCCCCCTGAATGCGACGTGGAAAGCGCTGGCCGCCGAGCAACCGGCGTTGCGCGCGCTCCTCGACACCGCGGCCGCCTCCTCCCTGCCGCTGCGCGGGTCCCAACGCGCGGAGCAGCGGATGATCGAGGCCCACCACACCGGACGTCTGTCCGGGCAGCGGCCGATCGGCGCGCGAACGCCGACGATGACCCCCGCGTGACAGACGGGCGGCCAGTGCATCCCTACGGCTGCGCGAATGCCGCCTCGAACGCGTCGAGCGCGTCGTCCGGATCGTTCTTCGCCCACCCTTCGAGTCCGACGACGCCCGTGTAGCCGAGGTCGCGGAGGGCGGCTGCGACAGCCGGGTAGTGGATTTCGCCGGTTCCGGGTTCGCAGCGTCCGGGGACGTCGGCGACCTGGATCTCCCCTATGTAGGGCAGCGCCTTTCGGACGAGTTCGATGAGGTTCCCCTCGCCGATCTGGGCGTGATAGAGATCGAGATTCATGCGCAGGTGGGGGTTGTCGACCGCCCGGACGAGAGCGAGAGTGTCGGCCGCGGTCGCGAACGGGGTGCCGGGATGATCGACGGCGAGGTTGAGGTTCTCGAGCGTGAACACCCGCCCCGCCTGTTCGCCGAGTTCGGCGACCTTCCGCAGAGTGTCGGCGGCGGTCAGCCACATTGCGGGCGTGACCGTTTCGACCGGTCGGACGGGCAGTCCCCGGTTGTCCAGCCCGGTTCCGTGCAGATTCAGTCGCGGGCAGTCGAGCCGCTTCGCGACGTCGAGGGACTGCTGCGCCGTGGTGAGCAGCGCCTCGACGCCGTCGGGTTCGGTGAGGTTGCCCTCCAGATAGCCCGTCATCGAGGAGAATTCGGCGCCGACGGCGGCGAGAGCGTCGATGTCTTTGGTGGACCAGTCCCAGATCTCGACCTGGAGACCGCGTTCGGCGATGCGGTGCACGCGGTCCAGGAACGGCAGGTCGAGGTAGATCATTTCGGCGCTGGCGGCGAGCGTGTACGTGGCCATCGGTGTCACCGGTCCAGGTCGACGGAGGAGCCGGTCTCGACGCTGCGGACGGCGGCGAGTGCGATCGACAGCGCGGTGCGGGCGTCGTGGCCTGTGACGACGGCCGGTGTGTGGGTGCGGATCGCATCGACGAAGGCGGTCAGTTCCCCCACGTACGCGGAGTGCAGGAGGTCGGTGTCGCGGCGCGCGGTGTCGGCGTGCAGCCCGTCGGGGCCGTAGTAGGTCATGTCGGTGCTGAGCCCGCTGCCTGCGGTGATCATGCCGCCGGAGCCGAACACCTCGGCGCGCACGTCGTATCCGTACAGCGCACTGAAGCTTGCCTCCGCCGTGGCGATGGCGCCGTTGTCGAACTGGACCGTCACCACTGCGGTGTCGAGGTGGCCCGAGCTCTTGGCGTCCGGTCGTACCAGGGCGTCGGCCACGGCGTGCACCCGCACCGGGCGTGCGCCGGGGTTGAGGAAGCAGAGGGTGTCGAAGTCGTGAATGAGCGTTTCGAGGAAGATCGTCCACTGGGGAACGCGTGCCGGATCGGCGGTGTACGGCCCGGGATCGCGGGTCAGCGAACGCAGCAGCTGCGGGGTTCCGACCTTCTGCGCGTCGATCGCGGCGCGGGCGGCGGCGAATCCGGGAGCGAATCGGCGATTGAACCCCACCTGCAGGACGATGCCGGCGTCGGCGGCCGCCGCGATGGCGCGGTCGGCGTCGGCGAGGGTCACTGCCATCGGCTTCTCGACGAACACGTGCTTGCCGGCGGCCGCGGCCGCGACGACCAGATCCGTGTGGCTTCGCGCGGGGGCGGTGATAAGCACCGCATCGACCTCGTCGCTGGTGAGGACGTCGTCGACGGTCGCGGTGGCGATCGGCGCTCCCAACGCGGTGGCGAGGCGCTGCGCGGACTCGCCGACCGGGTCGCTGACGGCGACGAGCGACGCCCCGGGGACCAGGCGGGCCACGATCTCCGCGTGATTCGAGCCGATGCGTCCGGCACCGATCGTCGCGATGCGGACCGGGTGGGAAGCGGGCGCCGTCGAGTGGACGGTTGCGGCTTCGCTGAGTGACATGGGTGCGCTCCAGTGCAGTGGAAGGGTGGAGGTAGAGGAGAACTAGTACGTTCTAGTTCTAGACCGTAGGACTCGTGCGATCATTGGTCAAGAGCAGCTTCGAGCGGACAGCGCGGGGCCCGGGAGGACAGGAGTCGTGCACGTGGTCGAACCGCTGGCGGGATCGACCGGTGGCGCCCGTCCGACGATGGGCGATGTGGCGCGAGCGGCAGGAGTCTCCACAGCGCTCGTCTCGATCGTGATGCGGGGAGTTCCCGGCGCCAGCGAGGCCACTCGCAGGCGGGTGCTCGACATCGCCGACGAGATGGGCTACGTCCCCGACCGTCGCGCACAGAAACTGCGCCAGGCCAGTTCCCGGTTGCTCGGAGTGGTGTTCGAACTGCAGCAGCCGTTCCACGGCGATGTCGTCGAACAGATCTACGCGGCGGCCACCCGCCGGGGATACGACGTGATGCTCAGCGCGGTCGCGCCGAGTCGTGCCGAGAAGGTCGCCGTCCAGGCGCTCTTGCGGGAGCGCTGCGAGGCCGCGATCCTCCTCGGCACCCGGTTCCACAGCGACGAGCTCGGCGCGCTGGCCGACCGCGTGCCCGCCCTCGTCGTGGCGCGCGCGAGCGGCCTGCCCGGAGTCGGTGCCGTGCGGGGCGACGACGTCGCCGGCATCACCCTGGCCGTCGACCACCTCACCGAACTCGGACACCGGAACATCGCGCACATCGACGGCGCCGACGCTCCCGGCGGTGCGGACCGGCGGGCCGGATTCCTGGCCGCGATGCACCGGCACGGACTGTCGGCTTCGGCAACGGTCGTGGCGGGCGGTACGACGGAAACCGAAGGCGCACAGGGTATGCACAAACTTCTGGAGATGGCCACTCCCCCGACCGCCGTCGTCGCCTTCAACGACCGGTGCGCCACCGGCGTGCTCGACCTACTGGTCCGCCGTGGCCGGGACGTGCCCGCGGACATCTCCGTCATGGGCTACGACGACTCCCGCCTGGCGAGGATTCCGCACGTGCAGATGACGACGATCTCCCAGGACGCGACGCACATGGCCGAGGCCGCCGTCGACGGAGCGCTGGCTCAGATCGCCGGCGACAAGGCCGTCGACCTCGTACTCGCGCCGCACCTCGTCCGCCGCGCGACCACCGGCCCTGTCGCACACCGCGACTAGATCCTCTGCCGGATACTAGGCCGACGACCAGACACCGAGTTCGTTGCCACTCGGATCGGTGAAGTGAAAGCGGCGCCCGCCGGGAAAGTCGTACGGGCCGTTGACGACGGTGCCACCGGCCGCCCGCACCGCATCCACCGACGCGTCGAGATCCACCGAGTACAGCAGGACCAGCGGTCCGCCTGCCGGCTTCCGTTCCGGAACCTGCAGCAGGCCGCCGACTTCCTCACCGTCCGCACCGACGATGCCCGCGTACTGCGGGCCGTAGGCGTTGAATTCCCAGCCGAATGCCGAGCGGTAGAACGCTTCCGCGTCCGCGAGGTCCGTGACCGACAACTCCACGTAGTTCAGTCGATGATGATCTGCGCGAGAAGGTGACATGCCGGAACTCTAGCCGGAATCGGTTCCTCGATCAGGAGTTCGGTCGGCGAGAAGCATGTTCACGAAACCGCGGGTGCTCGCCGTCTGGGGTCGGCCGGCGACCTGAACGAGGGAGATGGTGCGTTCGACCGTCGGCTGCAGGGGTATGTGGACGAGTCCGGCGAACGAGATCATGGGAAGCACGAGTTCGGGTACCGCGGTGACGCCGAGCCCGGCCGCCGCCAGTCCCGCTACCGCGCCGATGTTCTGCGCCTGCATGACGGGACCGAGTTCGATGCGTGCGTCCTCGACGGCCCGGCGGACGGGCGCCGCGATGCTGCTCTCGGGTCCGAACGCGATGAACGGCTGTCCGGCGAGATCCGACCACCGCAGTACCGGCCGGTCGGCGAACGGATGTGTCGGCGCGACAGCGCAATAGAAGGAGTCGCTCGTCAGGACGTCCTGCTGCAGGCCGGGCAGAATGCCCGAGGTGGTGACAAGGGCGAGGTCGACCGTGCCCGAGTACACGGCGTCGAGAACCTCCTGACGTAGTCCGTCCCGGATCTGGAGGCGCACGTCGGGGTGCTGCTCGCGGAAGCTCACCACATACGGAGGAAGGAACGTGGCCGCGAGCGAGGGCAGGCATGCCACGGTCACGATTCCGCGGTCACCGGTGACGAATCGTTCGATCTGCGTGAGTCCGTCGTCGAAATCGTGGAGCATCCGCCGGGCGTGCTCGATGATCTCGTGCCCGTGCGTGGTCAGCTCGACACGGCGAGTGGTGCGTTCGAACAGCGTGACGTCGAGTCTGCGCTCGGCCTCGGCGACCGAGCGGCTCAGCGAGGACTGAGACACGTCGAGTGCGTGGGCCGCCGCGGTGAAGCTCGCGTAGTCGGCGATGGCGACGATGCTCCTCAGGTGAGAAATCCCGAGATTGATGCTCATGCGCATCAGTATGGCCGGTATTCATGCTGGGATATTCATGAGTTGAACTCATGAATCGATCATTCATTGATATTTGACGCACAATTGTGAGGCGCGCGACACTGGGATTCCATTTCGAAGGAGGTCACATGGTTGCCGCGCTCGGGTTCGCCACGATCGCTTGTTTCCTGGCGCTGGCGTTCAGCCGCCGGGTCTCGGTGCTCGTCGCACTGATCCTCGTTCCCGTCACGTTCGCGATCGTGGGCGGATGGGCACCCGACCTCGGGGAGATGGTGGGCGACGGTCTGCTGAAGGTCGCGCCCGTCGCCATCATGATCGCCTTCGCGGTCCTGTATTTCAGTCTGATGGTCGACGTGGGACTGTTCGACCCGGCGATCCGCCGGATCGTCCGGTGGGCAGGGGGAAATCCCACCAAGATCGCCGTCGGAACCGCGGTGCTGACCCTGCTCGTCGCGCTCGACGGCGACGGAACCTCGACCTTCCTGATCACCATCTCGGCGTTGCTGCCCATCTACCAGAAACTCGGGATGCGCCCGGTCGTCCTGACCGGCATCGTCTGCCTGGCTGCGGGACTGATGAACATGATTCCGTGGGGCGGCCCGACCGTCCGCGCCATGGCCGCGCTCGACCTGACCAGCGCCGACATCTTCACGCCGGTCCTGCCCGCGATGGGAGCCGGGGTCCTGTGGGTCCTGTTCGCCGCCTACATGATCGGCCGCACGGAACGTAAGCGGCTCGGCGTCACCGAACTGGTGTCTCCCGCCGGCGGTGGTCCCGGCACGCCGCACGTCTCCGACGCGCCGGTGCGCACCGGTCGCCAACGGGCGGTGATGGCGTTCAATACCGTGCTCACCCTCGTTCTGATCGTGATCCTGCTGTTCCAGCTCGTGCCGCTGGAGGTGGCATTCGCCATCGCATTCGCACTCGCGCTCGCCGTCAACCGCCCGAAGTGGGACGACCAGCAGGCCCTGTTCGCCAAGCACGGCGGCAACGTCACCATGGTGGTGGCGATGATCCTCGCGGCAGGCGTGCTCACCGGAATCCTCAACGGCACCGGGATGATCACCGCGATGGCGCAGACGTTCGTCTCCTGGATTCCGCAGTCCGCCGGGTCCCTGATCCCCGTCATCACCGCCGTCACGTCGATGCCGCTCAGCCTGGTCTTCACCCCGGACGCCTACTACTTCGGCGTCGTACCGGTGCTGGCGGAAACCACGGCATCGTTTGGTGGCGATCCCGCGGAAATCGGCCGCGCCGCCATCCTCGGCCAGATGACCACCGGGTTCCCGCTCAGCCCGCTGACCGCCGCGACGTTCATCCTGATCGGACTGAGCAAGGTGGACCTCGGCAAGCACCAGCGGTTCATCTTCGGCTGGGCCTTCGGAACCACGATCGTGATGACCGTCATGGCGCTGCTCACCGGTGCCATCTCGCTGTAATCGTCCGCGGCATCACCGCAGCCGAGCCACCCCACCACCCGTCGAACAAGCAAAGGACTTCGAGCCCGTGACACCATCGAGCACCCGCGACAGAGCCTCGCGGAGCGTGCGACTCGGCGCCGGATCCGGGTTCTCCGGGGATCGCATCGACCCCGCCGAGAAACTCGCCCGGCACGCCGACCTCGACTACCTGATCTTCGAATGCCTCGGCGAACGCACTGTCGCCGCCGGAAACTCTCGCCGACTCGAGAACCCGGACGAAGGATACGATCCGCTGCTCGCCGCACGCATGCGTGCGGTTCTCCCGCACACGCTCGCGTCCGGGACCACGGTGATCACCAATGCCGGTGCCGCGAACCCTCTCGCCGCTGCTGAACTGGTCTCCGGCATCGCGGCCCGGTCCGCCGACCGGCAGGTGCGCATCGCTGCGATCACGGGCGACGCGGTGCTCGAGCAGGTGCTGCGCCACGACCCCGTCGTGTGGGAGACCGGGAGACGACTGTCGGAGCACGACGAGGAACTCGTCTCCGCGAACGCGTACATCGGGGCGGAGGCCGTGATCCCCGCGCTCGAACTGGACGCCGACATCGTCGTCACCGGGCGGCTGGCCGACCCCTCTCTCTACGTCGCCCCACTCGCCCACCATTTCGGATGGGACCTGGCCGATCACGAGACCATCGGCGCCGCAACCGCGATCGGGCACCTGCTCGAGTGCGCCGGACAACTCACGGGCGGGTACTACGCGGATCCCGTCACCAAACCGGTGAAGGGCATGGCCGATCTCGGCTTCCCGTTCGCCGACGTCCTCGCCGACGGATCGGCGACGTTCGGCAAACTCGACGGGTCCGGCGGCATACTCACGGAACGAACCTGCGCCGAGCAGCTCCTGTACGAGGTGGGAGATCCCACC
Source organism: Rhodococcus mengyinensis (assembly GCF_048381435.1). Classification (NCBI taxonomy): domain Bacteria; kingdom Bacillati; phylum Actinomycetota; class Actinomycetes; order Mycobacteriales; family Nocardiaceae; genus Rhodococcus; species Rhodococcus mengyinensis. Next base: position 116,664 of record NZ_JBLWIT010000121.1, read on the forward strand.
TCGTATCTCACGCCGGACGTCACCGCGGACTTCGGCAACGTGTCGTTCACCAATGTGGGACCCGACCGGGTCGCCATCACCGGTGCGACGGGGCGCCCCCGGCCGCAGCAGCTGAAGGTCACCCTCGGCTTCCGTGGCGGCTGGCTCGGTGAGGGGCAGATCAGTTACGCGGGCCCGCGCGCCCACCCCCGCGCCCGGCTCGCCGCGGACATCGTCACCGAACGACTCGTCGACGTGCACGGTTTCACCGAGGACGCCGTCTCCGTCGAATACATCGGCGCCGGTGCGGCTTTCCGCGGCCTCGACACCGACACCGATGCGCACGAGGTTCGACTGCGGGTGACCGCCCGCGCACGCACCCGCGAGGAAGCCGACCTCGTCGGCTGGGAAGTGGAAAGCCTGTACACCAACGGACCGGCCGGCGGGGGCGGCGCCCGGCGCTCGGCGACCGAGGTACTCGCGATCCGCTCGTGCACCCTCCCCCGCGACCTCGTGCCCACCCGGGTGCACCTCACGGAGGTGACGACATGACCACGCCCGCAACGGTTCAGAAGATGGACTCCCTCGCCGACGTTCGTGCCGGCGACAAGGGAGACACGCTCATCCTTGCCGTGCTGGCCCGGGACCACGCCGCCTACCGTTATCTCGCCCGGAGACTGACCGAAGACGTCGTCGCCGCCCACTACGGCGAGCTGATCACCGGTCCGGCCCGGCGCACCTGCCAGCCGAACCTGATGGCGATGGTGTTCGAGTTGCCGGGCGTCCTCGGCGGCGGCGTCACGGGTTCCCCCGCACTCGACGGACACGGCAAGACGCTGGGCTATCACCTGCTGAGCCTCGAAATCTGACGGGCTACACGGGATTCCGGTCCCGCGACGCCGACAGGGTGACGGCGAGCGCCTGACGATCGAGCTTGCCGCGCGGCGTGCGCGGCAAGCTGTCGACCGCGAGTACCTGAACCGGCATGCTCGGGCTGGGTAACGTGGCGCGCAGATGCCGCCAGATCTCGCTGGAACTCGGCCCGTCGCCGTCCACCACGATCGCGGCGGCCGGTGCCTCGCCCATCCGGCTGTCGGGCACTCCGATGCACGCAGCCTCCGAGACTCCGGGGAGTGCGGTCAACGCCGCCTCGATGGCCGCGGGTTCCACATTGAGCCCCGCCCGGATCACCGTGTCGCTGTCGCGGCCGAACAACTGCAGGCTGTTGCCCGCCACCCTGCCTCGGTCCCCCACGGTCATCCACCCGTCGGCGGGGCCGTTCAGCACGCCGTCCTCGGTGAGGTAGCCGTCGAACAGCATGTCGCTGCGCACGTGAACGAGGCCCGCGCGAATCTCTGCGTCGACGCCGTGGAACAGTTCGCCTGCCGCATGCTCGTCGGCGGCGCCGAGACCCCGGTCGAAGGACACGAAGCTCAGTTCGGAGGCGCCGTAGAAGTGCACGAGCGACGCCTTCGGCAGCACCTCCTGCAACGCCTCACGCCCGGTGCGCGGCCACCGGGCCGCCGACGACAGCACCTCACGGACGCTGCCGACCGGACCGATGCCCGACCGCACCACATCCCAGGCGATGGTGGGTACCGAGTACAGATGTGTCGCTGCGTCGCGCAGCGAGTGGGTGACCGGTCGCAGATCCACCGTCGCACCACGAGTGAGCCCGTGCAGCGCGCCGTACAGGAAATGGGTGTGGTCGAGAACTCCGGGCACCGCCACGCGATCCCCGCTACCGATGTCGAACGTCGTGTCCGAGCGGTCGAGGGTCGTGGCCCACGATCGCTGGTTGCGCACGAACAGCTTCGGCTCACCGGTGGTGCCGGACGTGATGCCGACCAGCAGTTCGGTGCCGGGACGCGCCCGGCCTGCGGTGCCGTCGGATTCGAGGCTGTCCGCCGTCTCGACGGTCCCGTCGAATCCCAGTCTCCGTAGCCTGGTGTGCTGGTGCGACGCGGCCACCACGGCGCCGGGTTTCGCGAGCTCGAGCACCCGCGTCAGCTGCGCGGGCAGGAGATGCCGATGCAGTAGCACGACGCTGACTCCCGCGTGCATCGCCGCCGTCACCACGACCAGCGACCCGACATCCGACGTCGGCAGCACGGCGACCCGGTTCATGCCGTCGAGCCCGGCGGCGGTGCGTGTGACACGCGACCAGAACCGGCCGTAGTCGACGGTCTCGCGTGCGGACACGACCGCTGTCGTCTCCGGGTTCTCGGCGGCCCGTCGAGCGACACGCTCGGCGAGCAGCTCAGTCATCGTCCACTCCCCGGGCGACGAGGGCGTCGCCCATCGCATCCGCGGTCCGGAGGGCGCGGACCAGAACCGGTGTGGCCAGCGCCGTCATCGACCATTGCAACCCGCGTGCCTTCCGCGCCTGCGCCACCTCCTGCACGATCCCCGTCAACAGCGGGATACACCGGATCGCCAACGCGAGCAGGAGTCCGATCCGATCCGGGTCGACCCCGAACCTCCGGAGGGGCCCGAGTGCGCGCGACACCGTGTCGAGCATGTCGGTGACCCGGGTGGTGAGCGTGACCAACGCGGCGAGCGCCACCGAGATCAGCAGCACCCCGCACACGACGACCGCCCGCGCGGGCGACGTGATCAGCACCTGGAACACGGCGATGATCAACAACATCCACACCACCGGACGCAACTGCGCCACCGCGACCCGCCACGGAATGGCAGCCACCGCAAATAGCAGGCCCACCACCAGGATGACGACACCGACCTCGAGCGGGGTGCGCACGAACACGGTGGCCGTGACGATCGACGCGATCAACAGCAGCAGTTTCAGCCCGGCGGGCATCCTGTGCAGGAGCGAGTCGCCCGGGCGGTACAGGCCGATCATTCGACCAACTGCCGGTACGCGGGGACGGCGTCGTCCGGGCTGCCGTCGAATGCGACGAGACCGTCGTCGATGACGATGACCCGTTCGAAACTGTCCAGCAGCGCCAGTTGGTGGGTCACGACGATCACCTGCTGGTCCATCGAATCGAGTGCTTCGGCGACGACGCGGGCGTTCCGCAGATCCAGCAGTGTGGTCGGCTCGTCGGCGATGATCACCTCGGGCCTGCGGATGAGGACGGCGCCGATGGCGAGCAGCTGCTTCTGGCCACCGGACAGCAGGTGCGCGGGGTGATCGCCGTGCTGGTCGAGCCGGAACCGCACCAGGATCTCCTCGACGCGGGCGGCGATCTCCGGCTTGCTCAGACCGGACCGGCGCAGCGAGAACGCCAGGTCCTCGGACACCGTGGGCATGACGATCTGGGTGTCGGGGTCGGTGAACACGAACCCGACCTTGCGGCGCACCTGGGCGCCCTTTTTGGCGGCGTCGACACCGTCGACCGTGACGGTGCCGGAGGTGGGCTTCAGCAACCCGTTGATCATGCGGGCCAGGGTCGACTTACCGGAACCGTTGGATCCGATGATGCCGACGCGGCGCTCGGAGAAGCGCAGGTCGACGCCGCGGAGCACCGGGCGGTCCCCGAAGGCATGGGTCACCGAATCGAAGACGATCTCACTCACGACACGCGCTCCACGAGCATCGCGATGCCCTGTCCGCCGCCGATGGCGCAGGCCGCGAGCCCGAGCGCGGGTCCGTCCTCGCGCAGCATCTGACTTGCCAAGCGCACCAGCAAGATCGCCCCCGACGCTCCCCATGGGTGTCCCATGGCGATGGCGCCGCCCTGTGGGCAGATCACGGATTCGTCCAGGCCGAGTTCGTCCGACACCGCCAGGACCACCGACGCGAAGGCCTCGGTGATCTCGACGACGCCCAGATCCGCCACGTCGTATCCGGTTCTCTTCAGGAGTTTGCGGATTGCGGGGACCGGTCCGAGTCCGGGCAGCGCCGGGTCCGATCCCGCGACGGCGGAACCGAGGATTCGCAACGCAGGCAGTCCGGCGGCCAGCGACTCCGTCGTCACCGCCAGCACGGCGGCGCCGTCCGAGATGCCGCAGGAGTTCCCCGCCGTGGCCGTTCCGCCCGCACCGAAACTGGGGCGCAGCCGCGCGAGCCTGGCCTCGGTCATGCCCGCGCGAATGCGCTGGTCCCGCGCGATGTCACCGATCGGCACGATTTCCGACGAGAAGTCGGCGGCGGCCGCGAGCGTGTGCGACCGCGCCGCGTACGCGTCCTGCCGCTCACGGCTGATGCCGCGTACCCGCGCGAGCTCGTCCGCGGCCGCCCCCATGTCGGGGTCGGGGAAGCCGTGCGGCGCAAAGGGAGCACGGGTGTAGCGCACCGGATCGGCGCCCGACACCGGCGGCCAGAACCGCCACGGCGCCGTGCTCGCCGATTCGACGCCGCCGGCCAGAATCAGCTCGTCGGCACCGCTGCGCACGCGGAGCGCGGCCTGCATCACCGCGTCGAGGCCGGAACCGCACTGCCGGTCGACGGTGACCCCGGGAACCTCCACGCCCATCCCCGCCTGCAGGGCCGCGACCCGCGCGGGATCACCGCCCGGCCCGAGGCAGTTGCCGAGGACGACGTCGTCGACCTCGGCGTCGAGGCCCGACTCCCGCAGCGACGTCAGAACGTCGCGCAACACCGGGGCGGCCAGATCGGTGGTGGTCAGATCGGCGAACCCGTGCCCGGCATTGCCGATCGGCGTCCGACGCGGCGCCACCAGAACAGGGACAGAGCTCATGCCAGCCAGTCTCTCACTCGGCCACGGGCGACCTTGCCACTGGCGGTCCGCGGCATCGACTCGATCGGCACCCAGCGGCGGGGCAGGGCTTCCTTCGTCAGCATCCGGCGTGCGCGCGAACGGACGTCGCCGATGTCCGCGGTGCCGTCGAGCTCCACCACGGCGGTGACGGTCTCGCCGAGCACCGAATGCGGCGATCCGACGACGGCGGCCGCGGCGATACCGTCGACCGTCTCGAGGATGCGCTCGACGTCCTCGGCAACCACCGTGGTGCCGCCGACGTTGATCGCGGATTCGCCCCGGCCGCGCACCGTCAGCTCGCCGTCGTCACCGAGTTCGGCCAGATCACCGACGCCGAACCACTCCGGGACCCCGATCACGCTGTACGGCGACCGGACGTACAGCAGACCGTCGCGGATGTCGGCGTCGACGCCGTCGAGCAGCCGGAGCGGTTCGGGCACCCGGCGCGCCGCTACGAGGGAGAGTTCCGCGGCGCCGTAGTACTCGACGATCTCGATACCGTCCGCCACCGCGCGGGCGCCGTCGTCCAGGGCGGTCCCGGCGACGATCGCCGTGCGCAGCTTCGGGGCCTTCCCCACCACCTCACGGAGAACGGCGGGAACGGCGTGCACCACCGTCGCCCGGGACGGGTCGTCGGTGACGCACGCCCCGCGCCACAGTGCGTGCACGGCGCCGAACAGGTGCATCGTGGCGTGCAACGGGCCGGTGATCAGCACGTGGTCCGTCGCGTCGATGCCGGTGATCGCGGTGAAGGCGGGGAAGCTGTCGAACCAGGAGGCCGCGGTGCGCGCGAGCGGACGCGGGCTGCCGGTGGAGCCGGACGTCGCGACCAGCAGAAACGCGGACGGCGGAACCGCCGTGCGGTCCGGGCGCGCGTCGGGGTTCTCGACGATCACCGCCGTCCCCTGCCGCGCCGCCGCGCACACGCAGATCAGGGCGTCCGGGACCGGCAGCGTCGACGCGTCGTAGGCAGACGCACCCGAGCCGTGCTCGAGGATCCATCGGTCGATGGCACGGTCGAGTTCGGCGTAGGTGTAGGTGCGGTCTTCGAAATCGAGAGCGGGCTGATCGCCGGAGCCGCCGAGTTCGGAACTCACGTACGGATCAGGCCGGGGTACGCGCGATGCACGCTCTTGGCGACCACGGTCGCGACGACGACCTTGAGCAGGTCGCCGGGGATGAAGGCGAAGTTGGTGGTGATGGCGGCGCCGACACCCAGATCGGTGCGGAGCAGGAGTCCGACGGTGCCGAAGACGTAGATGACGACGATCCCGCCAAGGGCGTTGATCAGGAGACCGAGCGCGATCGGGTACTTCGGCAGGATCCGGGCGGTGAGGAGGCCGATGATCAGCGTCGCGGGAATCCAGCCGATGAGGTATCCGGCGCTCGGGCCTGCGAGCGCGGTCAGTCCGGTGCGGCCACCGGACAGGAGGGGCAGGCCGATGAGGGTCAGTGCGATGAAGACCGCGACGGCGGCTGTGCCCTTGCGAGCGCCGAGCACCGCGCCGGCGAGGATGACGCCGAGCGTCTGCAGTGTGATCGGCACTCCGCTGAAGCCGACCGTGATGGCGCCGGGCAGTCCCAGCGCCGCGATCAGTGCGGCGAAGACCGCGATCTGCGCCATGTCCCGCGCTGAAATACCGAGCCTCGACACCCGAGCACTCTCGACACCTGCCATGACGACTCCTCTTGCCTCAAACTTGAACGACGTTCAAGGTATCAGGTCGGTGCGGACAACGGTGCGGCAGACTCCGCGGCGTCGCCCTGGTCGGGCGTCGTACGCGACCCGGCCCGCGCCGCTCCTATTCCCGCCGCGACCACGAAGCAGATACCGGCGACGGCCGCGTGGTCCGGAATCTGGTGCAACACCACGAGCCCGATGATCAACGCGAACGCCGGTTCCAGACTCATCAGCGTCCCGAACGCGGCGGTGTTCAGCCGGCGCAGGGCGAGCATCTCCAGCGTGAACGGCACGACCGGCAGCAGTATCGCCAAACCCAGCCCGATGATCAACAGGTCCGGCGTCATCTTTCCGAGCATCGACGGCCCGCCCACCGCAGTCGCGACCAACCCGGCGACCGGCATGGACACCGCGAGCCCGTTGAGACCGGCCACCTCGTCGCCCACGCGCTGGGTGAGCACGATGTAGAGGGCCCAGCACGCGGCCGCGCCCAGCGCGAACAGGATTCCGACCGGGTCGACGCCGCCGGCCCAGGGTTGCGTCAGCAGCAGCACCCCGACGGCCGCCAATGCCGGCCACTTCAGGCGCCCGCGTCCGTGCAGAACAGCGACGCCGAGGGGCCCGAGGAACTCGATCGCGCTGGCGGTTCCCAGCGGGATCCGGTCCACCGCGGCCATGAACAGCAGGGTGACCGCCGCCGTGACCACTCCGAGCAGGACACACGCGCCGAGGGACGAACGCGTGAACGCCTTCGGACGAGGCCGCACGATCACGGCCAGCAACACCCCCGCCCATGCCAGGCGCAACCAGGCGGCACCCTCGGCGCCGACGCGTTCGGACACGCCGACGGAGATCGCGAGTCCGCTCTGCACGCACAGCATCGAGGTCAGCGCCATCGTCGCGCCGACGTGGGTCGAGTTCCTGGTCATGCCTGCATTGAATGACACCTCGACCGTTCACGTCCACGTGACTTTCATGGACAAACCGTTCGGATATCGCGAACAATGCGTGGGTGGATACCCGACGCCTCCATCTCCTGCTTGAGCTCTCCCGTCTCGGCTCCATGCGCGAGGTCGCCGAGACACACCGGCTGACCACCTCGACCGTCTCCCAGCAGATCGCCGCACTGGCGAAGGAGACGGGTGCGCAGCTCGTCGAACCGACCGGCCGCCGGGTGCGGCTCACCCCGGCCGGTCGCCGGCTGGCCGACCACGCCGTCACCATCCTCGCGGCCGTCGACGCCGCCCGGCTCGACCTCGACCCCCACGCCGAGCCGGTCGGCACCCTGCGCGTCGGGGGTTTCGCGACGGGCATCCGGGTGTCGCTGCTCCCGGTCGTCGCCGAACTGGCACGCACCCACTCTCAGGTGGACGTGGTGATCAGCGAGTACGAGCCGGTCGAGGCGTTCGCGTTGCTCGCCGACGACGAACTCGACCTCGCCCTGACCTACGACTACAACCTGGCACCGGCATCCCCGGGCACCGCGCTCGAGGCCGTCCCGTTGTGGTCGACTCCCTGGGGACTCGGCGTCCCCACGCCCGCCGGGAACGGACCCGCAGACGTCGCCGCCTATGCCGGTTCGCCCTGGATCGTGAACTCCCGCAACACTGCCGACGAGGACGCCGTCCGCACCCTGGCCTCGCTCGCGGGTTTCACACCGCACATCGCCCATCAGATCGACAGCCTCGACCTCGTCGAGGACCTCGTCGCCGCCGGCTACGGGGTGGGCCTGCTGCCCGCCGACCGTCCCACGCGCAAGGAAGTCACGGTCCGCCCGCTCACCAACCCGAAGGTCGTGCTGACGGCCTACGCCGTGACCCGTCGTGGGAGGTCGACCTGGCCGCCGCTCCGGTTGGTCCTCGACCGCCTGGCCGCCGTCACCGGTTTCTAGCGGGAGGCCACGGCGGAAGCCGCATCCTTCAGGGTGCGGGCCGCGACCTGCAGTCCTTCGAGCTGTCCCAGTTCGACGTCCTCGTGTTCGATGTTGACCGCCATGTCGTGGTCGACCCGCTGCAGCGCGGCGAGGAAACGGGACCAGAAATCGACGTCGTGTCCGCGGCCGACGGCGACGAAGTCCCACGCCGAGTCCTCGGGCCACTTGTTGACCACGTGCTTGCCACCGAGTCCGGTGGGGTTCTGGTCGGCCGGGATCCGGGTGAACCGGTCGTCGAGAACACCGTAGATCTTGCAGTTCTCGTTGATCCGGGTGTCCTTCGCGGCGGCGTGGAAGACGAGGTCGCCGAGCCAGTCGACAGCGGCGACCGGATCGATGCCCTGCCAGAACAGGTGCGACGGGTCCATCTCGGCGCCGACGTTCGTCGCACCGGTCTTCTCGACCAGACGCTTCAGGGTCGGCGGGTTGAACACCAGGTTCTGCGGATGCATCTCGATCGCGACCTTGACACCGTTCTCACGGGCGAGCGCGTCGATCTCCTTCCAGAACGGCACCGCCACCTGATCCCACTGGTAGTCGAGGGAGTCGAGATAGCCGCTGTCCCATGTGTTCACGTGCCATGCCGGCCACTGGCCGCCGGCGTGCGCGGCGGGCAGCCCGGACATCGTGACCACCCGATCCACACCGAGCAGGCCCGCCACCTTGATGGCGTTGCGCAGGTCCTCGGCGTCCTCGGGGCCCACCTCGGGATCCGCGTGCAGCGGGTTGCCGTTGCAGTTCAGGCCGGCGATGGAGACGCCGGTCTCGTCGAAGACCTTCAGGTAGTCCTGCGGTGACACCTCACCGGAGAGGAGTTCCTTGACGGGCAGGTGCGGGGTGGGCAGAAATCCGCCCGCGTTGATCTCCGCGCCCTCGAGCCCGAGGGACGCGATGGTCTCCAGCGCCTCGCGCAGGCTGCGGTCGTGCAGGACGGCGGTGTACACACCGAGTTTCATGAGGGTTCCTTGCGTCGTGGGAAGAAGTTGCGGTTCAGTAGTTTTGCGGTTCAGGGTTGTGCGGTTCAGCCGATCTTGACGGCTGCTCCGTCGGCGCGGGCGGACTCCGCGACGGCGGTGACGATCTGCATGCCGCGCAGGGCGTGGGCGAAGGACGGCAGCGGGCCGAGGACGTCGATGCCCGCGATCTGGTCGAGGAACGCCCGGGCCTGGTAGGCGAAGAACTCCGCCTTGCCGTGGCCGACTCCGCCGGCATCCATCGGCAGGCCACCCTGGATGTACGGGTGCTGCGGTCCGATGATCACCCGACGCTGACCGTTCACGGTGCGGTCGAGGCCCTCGCTGGACACCGAGAATTCCGCGGCGCGAGCCAGGTCGAACGCCGCGGAGCCGGACGTCCCGAACAGCTCGAAACCGAGTCCGTCCGGAAGCTGGTGCGCGACACGGGAAGCGGAGAACGTGCCGACCGCGCCGTTTTGGAAGCGCGCCGTGAACGTCGCGAGGTCCTCGTTCTCGACGGGTGCCATCTCACCGGTGGTCTCGGCCTTGGTGTGGCCGTAGGTGACTCCGGCAGGCACGGGACGCTCCGTGATCACCGTGGTGAAGGTCGCGCCACTGATCTCGACGATCGGCCCGCAGACGAATTCGGCCATGTCGAGCAGGTGGCTGCCGACGTCTGCCAGCGCGCCGGTTCCGGGACCTCCGCGGTACCGCCAGGTGATCGGCGAGGCGGGGTCGAGGCCGTAGTCGCACCAGTAGTGCCCGTTGAAGTGGATGATGTCGCCGAGGCGGCCCGTCGCGAGTTCGTCGCGGATCGCCTGGATGGCCGGCGACCGGCGGTAGGTGTACCCGACGGTCGCGATCGTGTCGGCGTCCGCGGCGGCCGCGACCATGGCCTCGGCGTCCGCGATCGACCCGGCCAGGGGCTTCTCGCACAGCACGTGCTTCCCGGCAGCGAGGAGGCCTTCGACGATCTCCCGGTGCAACTGGTTCGCGACGACGACGCTCACTGCGTCGATGTCCGGCGATTCGGCGATGGCCTGCCAGCTGTACTCGGCCCGCTCGTACCCGTACCGCTTCGCGGTGTCGTCGGCGACTGCCTGGTTGGTGTCGGCAATCGCGACCAGACGCACGTCGGGGCGGTCGGTTCCGAACAGCGTCGACGCCATGCGATATCCGGCGGCGTGTGCTCGTCCGGCCATGCCGCCGCCGATGACGGCGACACCGATCGAGTTGGAAGTCATGAGTGGAAGCCTTTCGGTGTGATGTTGACCCGGCGGGAGTGCACGTCGGCTACCCATAGACACCCGCACGAGTGTGAAGACGCCCTCCGGCTAGTTCGGTCTATTTAACCGGTCTAGTACGACTACTATGAGCTGAGTCACGACACCCTGTCAACCCCCGCCCCGGCGGGCCGGCTAACAGGCCGCACCCCTTGACGAACGCCCCCTTCCTGCGCACACTGAACAGAATTTCACTGAGTGTCGATTCAGTGAATAACAGTTCACGAGGGGGCGTGGAGGCCATCGTCGCAGGCGGAGGTGTGTCCGGGACCGCGACTGCAATCGCATTGCGCCGCATCGGCTCCGACGTCACCCTCTACGAAACACATCCCGACCCGGCAGGACAGGTGGGCTCATTTCTGAGTCTGGCATCCAACGGACTGCGGGGGCTGGAGGCGCTCGGTTGCCTGGACCAGGTGCAGCAGGCCGGTTTCGCGGTGCCCACTCAGCGAATGTGGTCCGGTACGGGCAGGCTGCTCGCGGATGTTCCGCGCGGACGGCTGTCGGGGGATCCGCTGTTCAGCGCGACGCTGATGCGCGATTCCCTGGTCGAGGTGCTGCGGAGGTCGGCTACTCGGTCGGTCCTCGATCCGGGCGCGCCCCGACCCGTATACGGCGGGCTCTACAGCGTCTCGGGCGTCGCCGACGGCGTCCCGGCCGAGACCGGCACGTTCAACATGGTCTTCGCGCGCTGCGGCGCCTTTCTCCACATCCCGGCTCCGGACGGAACCGTGTGGTGGTCCGCGCAGGTTGCCGATCCCCGGCACCGAAACCGACAGATATCGGCGACGACCGGTGGCTCGACCGACTCGCCGAGCTGTACCGGTTCGAGCCGAAAGCGCTCGAGATCATCAGGGCGACCACGCAATTGCACCGTCCGACGCTCATGCACACGCTGGCCGAAGTCCCCATCTGGCACGACGAACGCGTCGTCCTCGTCGGCGACGCCGCCCACCCGGTCGGCGCGGGGCAGGGCGTCTCCATGGCCATCGAAGACGCCGTGGTCCTGGCTCGGGCACTCGCCGATGCCGACTCGACCGGGGAAGGTTTCGCCGAGTACGACCGGCTCCGCCGCGCCCGAATCGGGAAGATGGCCAAGGCGGCCCGCACCAACCGCGACGCCAAGACCGTCGGCCCGATCGCGCGCCGGTTTCGCGACCTCGTCATGCCGGTCGCCTTCGGGCACTTCTACGAAAGGGCCACCACCTGGCTCTACACCCACGATCTGGGCACATTGCCCGCGCAGGCGGTGCAAACCCGGCCCGCCGAACACTGACGGCCGTCGCAGGTCAGGACACGCCCGACCGGGATCCTTCCATCGGCTCGGGCGCGGGCCCGGTGGTACGGCGCGCGACGAGCCGCGGGCGGAGGACGGTAGCCACCGATTCGGTCCTCCCCCGGTCCAGCCGCTGGATGACCGCATCCACCGCGGTGGCGGCCTGCTCCCGCGGTTGCTGATTGACCGACGTCAGATCGATGTGCGCCAGCTGGGCGAGCACGCTGTCGTCGTATCCGGAGACCGAGACGTCTTCGGGGATCCGCACACCCCGGCTGCGCAGTTCGCCGATCAGCCCGATGGCACTGCGGTCGTTGGCCGCGATCACCGCGGTGGGAAGTTGCGACCGCCCGAGCAGAGTGCCCGCGGCGACCGTTCCGGCGCTGTCGGTGAAATCGCCCTCGACGACGTCGATATCGAGTCCGTGACGACGCATGGCACGGGTGTATCCCGACCTCCGGTCGGCTGCAATCGTGCCCGTACCACCGCTGAGGTGCGTGATCCGGCGGTGTCCCAGCTCCACGAGATGGTCGACGACCGTGCCGATCCCCTTGCCGTCCGCCGTCCGCACGACGTCGACGGCGCCGTCACCGACGCGGCGACCGACCACGACCACCGGTACCCGCTCCCCGAGCGTGTCGAGCACGTCGGTGCCGAGTTCGGTGCCGAGCAGGATCAAGGCTTCGCAGCGGAAATCGAGCAGCGTTTCGACGACTTTCGGTTCGGCGTGCGTGGGAGTCAGGGCGCCGAGCACCACCTCGTACCCGTGCTCGTCGGCGGCGGCGACGATGTACTCGACCATCTCGGCGTGGAAGCTGTTGCGAATATCCGCCATCACACCCACGAGGTGGGTTCGCCGGAGCGACATCAGTGCGGCCGTACGGTTCGGTCGGTACCCGAGCTCGTCCGCGACGTCGAGGACCCGCTTCCGCGTCTCCGCACTCGGCCCGGGAACACGCCGAAACACCATGGAGACCAATGCCTTCGACACGCCCACCCGGTCGGCGATGTCCTGCATGGTGACGGCCTGCCGGGGCATCGGAACGGAGCCGCCACTCCGGGCGTCGTCGTCGCTTCGCATGTGCAGACCCTTTCGCTCGCCGAGCACGAGGCACACCCAGAGTATCCGACATAGACCGAAGTACTAGACCGGGCTACCTGACCGGACCTGACATCCCGAACACCGGCGCCGGTCTCAGCCAGTAGTTACTTCGACAACTGCCAGGGCAGAGTGTGGTCATGGATTCACGGGAGAACGGCGACGCGCTGGGGGTACTCGCCGATGCGATGGTCGGCGAACTGACGGCCGACTCGGCCGCAGTGCGCGATGCGCTCGACCGGGTCGCTGCCGGTCCGGCCGACCGGGCGGCGTTCGCGGAGAAGGTGCGCCGGCACCAGGTCGAGCTGACGCGTTTGCGGCGACGGGAGCGCGAACTCGGGGTGTTGTTCTCGAGCGCCCGTGAACTCGCCGAACTCCGTGACATCGACGCACTCCTCGGGCGGTTGGTGAGCCGCGCCCACGAGATGATGGGCACCGACGTCACCTACCTGTCCGAGTTCGATCCGGCGACCCGTGAGCTGAACGTCCGCAAGACCGCCGGCTCGGTGACGCCGCAGTTCCAGCACCTGCGCGTTCCCCCGGGAATGGGGCTGGCCAGCCAGATCGCCGATTCCCGTGCCGCGCACTGGGTTCTGCGTTATCAGGATTACGCGGAGGGACCGCACGAGGAACTCATCGACGACGCGGTCGCAGCCGAAGGGATCGTGTCGATCCTCGGGGTGCCGATGCTGTCCGACGGTCACGTGCTCGGTGTACTGTTCGCCGCCACCCGCCAGGAGTACGCCTTCACCCCGGACGAGATCGCCGTGCTGTCCGCGCTCGCCGATCACGCGTCGGTGGTGCTGCAGACCGCCAGCACCCTCGAGCAGGTTCGCAGGTCCGAAGACGAGGCCCGCACGGCACTCGACCGGCTGACCGACTACCTGCAGGTCCGCGACCGGTCCACCGTGGTGCACCAGGAACTCATCGAGGCGGTTCTGGTCGGAGGCGGATTCGAGCAGGTGGCCGACACGCTGTCCACGGCGCTCGGGCGAACGGTCACGATCGTCGACCGGGATCTTCACGCCGTCGCCTCCCACCCCCCGCCGGACGGGCAGGTGTCCGTCGAGTTGCCGCCGGTGGTGCTCGACGCCATCACGAGGAGCCGGACCACCGGCCATTGTGTTCGCGTCGACGACCCCGGGACGACGATCGTGGCCGCTGTCATCGCGGGCGAGTTGTACTTCGGCGCGGTGCTGGTCGGGTCCGGGGACCTCGAACTGGGACCGGTCGACGAGCGCACCATCGAACGCGCCGCGCAGGTCGGCGCACTGCTGGTGCTGCAGCAGAACGCGGTCGCCGACGCAGACCTGCGGGCGCGCGTCGAGTTGGTGGCGGACCTGCTCGACCCGGCGCCCGAGCGGCGCCGCGATCTGGAACGACGGGTGCGCGCTCAGCGAGTCACGCTCGCCGCCCTCGACACCGTCGTGCTGATCTCGGTCCAGGCCGAGAACCGTGCCACCGCCGCCCGCGCGGCCAGCGCCTTCGTCGGTGATCGCGGCCTGGTCGGGGAACACGCGGGTGTCGTCGTGGCCGTTCTCACCACCACCGCCCCACCCGAACTCGTCGCGGAACTGCGCGACTACCTGCGCGAAACGCTGCACGGCCCGGTCCTGGCGATCACGACGCCGCGGGCGGAGTCGCCGGACGCGCTCCCCGCCCGATTCGAGTCCGGGCTCCGCACCGCTCGCCTGCTGGCGGCGCTCGACACCACCGACGCGGCGGTCAGCACCGATGCGTATCTGCCGTATGCGCTGCTGTTCGACACCGATGCGCGGACGCTGAACGCGTTCATCGACGAGACCATCGGTCCGGTGCGCGCGTACGACGACGGTAAGGGCACAGACCTGCTCGCCACCTTGCGCGCATTCGTCCGCAACGAGGGCAGCCCGACGAAGACGGCGCGGGCTCTCAACTACCACACCAACACGATTTTGCAGCGCCTCCACCGACTGGAGATGCTGCTGGGGCCCGAGTGGCGGAGCGACGAACACCTGTTCCGCATCTCGGCTGCGGTCCGCCTCGACGAACTCCGGGAACAGTGACAGTCACACATTCCTGAAGGAAATACATGTGCGATCGATACATGTCAAGGTCGGCGGAATGCCCCTACCGTGTGAACCGAAGCACATGACAGGGTTGTCGTCGGGACGCACCACACATCCGGCCGCCCGTGATTTACGTGGAGGAACACAGTGCCCGTCAACAGCCGCATCCCCGGCCTGAAGGATTCCAGCGCGCAGCAGCGCCGCACGGTGGTCGCCGAGAGGACCGGCCTGTCCGACCTCGACGTCGCCGTGTTCGATCCCGGGCAGGGCCTCGGCGTCGAGCAGGCCGATCACATGATCGAGAACGTCGTCGGGGTGATGGGGATCCCGGTGGGTGTCGCGACCAACTTCACGGTCAACGGGCGTGACCACCTCGTGCCGATGGCCACCGAGGAACCGTCCGTGGTGGCGGCGGCCAGCAACGCCGCCCGGATGGCCCGGGTGCACGGCGGCTTCCACACGTCGAGCACCGACCCGGTGATGCAGGCCCAGATCCAGCTCCTCGACTGCCCCGACCCCGAGGCATCCCGGCTGCGGATGCTCGAGGCCCGCACGGAGATCATCGAACTGGCCAACGCGCAGGATCCGATGCTCGTGCGATTCGGCGGCGGCGCCCGCGACCTCACCGTCCGACTCGTCCCGACGCGCACCGGCGTGCACGTCGTGGTGCACATTCACGTCGACGTGCGAGATGCCATGGGCGCCAACGCCGTCAACACCATGGCCGAGGCCATCGCTCCCCGGCTCGCCGAGATCTCCGGTGGCCGCACCCTACTGCGGATCCTGACGAACAAGGCGGACCTGCGCATCACCCGGGCCCGGGCGGTGTTCGACAAGGACCTGCTCGGCGGCGACGAAGTGGTCGACGACATCGTGCATGCGTCCGCGCTCGCCGAATCCGACCCCTACCGCGCCGCGACCCACAACAAGGGCATCATGAACGGCATCACGGCCGCCGTCCTGGCCACCGGCAACGACACCCGCGCCGTCGAGGCGGGCTGCCACTCGCATGCGATCGCCGCGGACGGCCGGTACACGGCGCTCTCGCACTTCGAGAAGACCGCGGACGGTCACCTCTCCGGCACCCTCGAGGTGCCGATGGCCGTGGGACTGGTCGGCGGCGCCACCAAAGTTCACCCCGTCGCGCAGGCCGCGGTGAAGATGCTCGGCGTGTCCACCGCCTCGGAGCTGGCGGACGTGATCGTCGCGGTGGGACTCGCGCAGAACCTGGGCGCCTGCCGTGCGCTCGCCGCCGAGGGCATCCAGCGCGGCCACATGAGCCTGCACGCCCGCACCATCGCCGCCTCGGCCGGCGCCACCGGCGACGAGATCGACGTCGTGGTCAAGCGGCTCATCGACGACCAGCGCATCCGGGTCGAGCACGCGGAAAAGGTGCTCGCCGACCTTCGTTCCGGACACTGACATGACCACTCCCTCGGATCTCGAACCGGGGTGGCGTCCGGCGCCGCACGAGTTCGCCGACCCGTCGCTGCCCTCTGCGGTTCGCGTGTACGAGGTCGGACCGCGCGACGGGCTCCAGGCCGAGTCGACGCTCGTACACACCGCGGTCAAGGCCGAGTTCTGCCGTCGGCTCGTGTCCGCCGGTATCCGAACACTCGAGTTGACGAGTTTCGTTTCCCCGAAATGGATTCCGCAACTCGCCGACGCCGAAGCGCTGATGTCGAAACTCGACCTCCCCGACACCGTCCGCCAGGTCGTGCTGGCCCCCAACGCGCGGGGACTGGAGCGGGCGCTTGCCGCCGGCGCCCGGGATATCGCCGTCTTCGTCAGCGCCACCGAGACGTTCGCCGCCAAGAACCTGAACACCACCGTCGCCGGGGCACTCGACAACGCCCGGCCGGTGGTCGAGGGTGCGCGTGCCGCGGGTATCGGCACGCGTGGCTACATCTCGATGTGTTTCGGTGATCCGTGGGAGGGGTGGGTCGATCCCTGCCGTGTCGCCGACATCGCGGCGGAACTGACGGGCATGGGATGCTCGTCGATCTCGCTCGGTGACACGATCGGCGTCGCCACCCCCGGACACGTCCGCGCCGTGCTCGACGCAGTGCAGGCCGCGGGCGTTCCGGTCGGCTCGATCGCGGGACATTTCCACGACACCTACGGCCAGGCGCTGTCCAACGTGCACGCCGCGCTGATCGCGGGAGTCACCGAATTCGACACCTCGGCAGGAGGTCTCGGCAGATGTCCCTACGCGAAGGGCGCCACCGGGAATCTCGCCACCGAGGACCTGGTGTGGATGCTGCACGGCCTCGGCATCACCACGGGCATCGATCTCGACGCACTGACCGACACCACCCGCTGGATGGCCGGGCACATCGGCCATCCCAGCCTGTCGCGGGTGGCGACGGCCCTGACCGCCGCCCGCTCCTAGAGCACGACACCCTCACACGGAAGAACAGACGATGTCCATCGAAAGCCAGTCCGCACCGCAGGCTCCCCCGCCCACCGACGATCAGACGCCTCGGCCTCGTTACCTCGAGGTGTGGGGCGACACGGTGGCCGGGCGAGATCTCGCCGTCTCCGTCGTCATCGGCATCGTCGTAAGCGTCTGCGCGCTCCTCGGCGCAACCGCACTCTTCAACTCCTTCGTCACGGATTCGTCTCTGGCAGAGGCATATGCGCTGCTGGTCGGGATCGCCGCCTGCCTCGTCGCGGGCGTCGTCAGCGGGAAGCTGTTCCGCCCCAAGCGGAACATCGCCGTCGACTCGTCCGAGGGCGACACAGTCGGCTACGTCATCCGGGTGCTGCAGGACGAGCGGCAGGGGCTGGGGTCGGTCGGCGACCTGCCCGCCCAGACGGTCCGGGAGTTGAAGGATCTCGACCTCTACGACCGGTTCGTCGAGGCGGAGACGCAGGCACGCGGGACGGGAGGACGATCATGAGTGTGCTGTTCACCAACGACGTCCTGATCGCGATCGCGCTCGGCGCGATCGGCGCCATCGTGTTCTCCCTGATCGGGCTGGTGTCCGGGACCGACGAGACGGCCACCATCGCCCCGCTGACGCTGCTGGTCATCCTGCTCGGTGCCCCGCCCGCGGCGGTGTTCACCTTCTTCCTCGCCGGCGCCGTCGCCAAGCACATGACCCACGCGGTGCCCACCACGTTGCTCGGCATCCCCGGCGACACGATGGCCGTGCCGCTGATGCGGGAGGCGCGGTTGCTGCGCAGCCTCGGTGTGCCGCACATCGCCCTACGCAAGGCGATCTCGGGTGCGATCATCTCCGCGTTCATCGCCGTCCCCGTGGCGGTGCTGTTCGCCACCCTCCTCGCACCGGTGGCGGACACGGTCCAATCGGTGGCACCCTGGTTGTTCCTCGTTGCCGCCGTCGCGATCGCCTACACGACGCCGGGCAAGTGGTCCGGCGTGGCCGCGCTCGTGCCGTTCGTCGTCCTCATCCTGGCGCTCAAGTCGCTGACGACGAGCTACGACGTCTCCCTGAACATCAGCTACTTCCTCGGCATCGCGGTCGGCCCCCTCATCGCGGACCTGTTCCTCGTGCTGGGTGCGTCGGGACGCAAGGACATGGCCCGCACCGAACCGGCGACGGTCTGGCTCGCCCCGGAGATCAAGGGGTGGAAGGGATACTTCCCGAACCCGTTCCGGATGCTCGACGGAAAGCAGACCGCACAGGTCGCGGCGACCGCGACCGTCTCGAGCGCCACATTCGTCTTCAGCCCGGTCGCGATGACCGTGCTCATGGGCGAGGTCGTCGGATCCCGGGTCAAGCAGGGCTACCACCGGTTGACGTCGGTGATCGCCGCCCGCAACGGAACCACCGAATCCACCTACATCGCCGAGGCGCTCATCCCGCTCATCGCGTTCGTCTGCCGCTGAGCCCGGTCGCCGCGGGGCCCGCCGCCCCGCTGTTCAACGCGCCACCGGTCTTCACCACCGACGACGGCACCGGGCAGATCCGCAACCTGTCCACGGCACTGACGAACTGGGAGTTCCTGCTCTACGGTCTCGGCGCGGTGGTGATCGCCGCGATCATCGCGTACCCGTTCGCGATGAACTTCGCTCACCGCGCGGCCACGCTCGTCGTCCGGTACGTCAGCCACGAGGCGATCATCGCCACGTTCACCGGCCTGGTCGTCGTCATCAGCGTCTGGGAGGGCGGCATCCTCGGCCTCGCCGTCACCCTCACCGTCGGACTCGTCGGAGGCCTGCTGTCGCGGGCGTTCAAGATCCACGCAGGCGTCCTGTTCATGGGGTACTACGTGGCAGTCCTCAGCGTCCCCGCCATCCTCGCCCTCTGACCGCGCCGACTACGCGGTGATCAGGTCGATGGCGACGGCCGCTCCCTGCGGATCGACGACCGCGTCGAGAATGGTCTTCTGCGTCTGGGTCAGGTGCTCGGTGCAGGCAGCGGCAGCCGCCGGCCCGTCGCCGGCGAGGATCGCACGGCACATCGACAGGTGCTCCGCCAGCGAGACGTCCAGACGAGCCGGGCGGGAGTGGGCGATGTTGCGAAGCCTCTCCGTGTGCGGCCGGAGTTCGGCAATCGATCGGGCCAGTTGCGCGTTCCGGGTGTGCGCGATCACGGCCTGGTCGTACGTTTCCGTGAGTTCGTAGAAACGATCTCGCCGGGACTCGGACGGGGCCTCCTCGGAGATCGCCCCGAGTGCGTCCGCTACCTCTTCGAACTGCCGCCGGGCCGCGGCGTCCCGGGCGACGGCCTCGGCGACCATGCGCGCGGCGGCCGCCTCGAGCAGGATGCGTAGCTCGAACAGGTCCCGAACGCTTTTGATCGAGATGGGAGCGACCCGTGCGCCCTGCCGGTCGATGAGCGAGACCAGCCCCTCCCCCTCGAGCCGAAGGAAGGCCTGGCGAACCGGGGTGCGAGACGCCGAGAACCGCGCGCCCACGTCGATGGCACTCAGCGACTGGCCCGGGGACAGGGACCCGTTCAGGATGTCCTGCCTGAGCTGCTCGTATACCTGCTCGCTCTTGCTCCCACCCGTCATGCATACATCCTAACGTTCGCAGTGGCATCCGTTAAGGTATACATTGATGCACACTATAGAGCAGGGACAGCATCCCGGAGTAGGCGTCCACCCGTGAACGACGTGCAATCCCCCGAACGATCCGTGCCGACGCGCACGGCCGCACTGCGTCGTCACGGACTCCGATGGTTCGCACTGATCGCACTCTCGATCGGCGGCTGGGCGGTCGGCGAGAGCGTCGGACTGACAGCGGCCGGACTCTTCTCGGCTCTGATCGTCGGGGCGACCCTGGCCGTCACCGGCTGGGGCCCGTCCCGCGTGCCCCGCCCGCTGGGGAGCCTTGCCCAGGGAGTGCTGGCGAGCGCGGTCGGGCTGATGGTGCACCGGGACACAATCGCCGCCCTGGGCTCGATGTGGGTGCCGGTGGTCTCGATCGCGGCCGCGACTCTCGCGCTCAGCGTGGCGGCCGGCGCCCTCCTCGCGCTGCACCGCGACGTGGACGCGGTGACCGGATCCCTCTCCATGACCGCGGGCGGCGCCACCGGACTCGTCGCGATGGCCCGCGAACTCGGCGGCGACGACCGGGTCGTCGCAGTGGTGCAGTACCTGAGGGTGGCGCTCGTCGTCGTGTCGATGCCGATGATCGTCACGCTCGGTTTCCGCGCCGATACCGGCACGGACACCGTGACAGGCACCGATGCCGGCGGGTCCGAATGGTATGTGGCCCTACCATTCCTGGCACTGTTCATCGTGGGCGGCACCGCCGTGGTGTCACTCGTGCGACTACCCGCTCCCGCGACGCTGGGTCCGCTGGCCGTGAGCGCCGGGTTCGAACTCGGCGGCTGGAGCGACGCGGTCGCGGTCCCGCCGATGCTGATGACCGGCGCGTTGATTCTCATCGGCTGGCAGGCCGGGCTCGCGTTCGACCGGGCGAGCCTGCGGGCGATCGGACGAATCCTGCCGTATGCGGCGCTGCTCACGCTGCTGGTAGGGGCGGCCTGCGCCGGCTTGGGCGTCCTCCTCTCCCACCTCACCGGTGTGAGCCTCCTCGAGGCCTATCTCGCCACCACGCCCGGTGGCCTGGCGGCGGTGCTGGCCGTCTCGGCGTCCACCGCCTCCAACGTCACGTTCGTCGCGGCCGCGCAGGTGTTGCGCCTGGTCATCATGCTCGTCACCACCCCGATCATGGCGAAGGCGTTTGCCCACTTCAGTTCTCGGCGTCGACGAGCGTAGTTCGGGAATCCTCTCCGGACAGCACGGTCCGGCCTGCGTCCGGGCCGTCTCGACCGGAGAGGATTCCGGACACCCCGAGTGTCGTTGCAGTGTCTCCGGACTCGGGGTGCACCGGGAAGCGGGTTCCTCGAATGTCGGCGCATGGCATCTACCTCCGATTCTTGTCGGCAGCTACCGGGCTGCACGGTGGGTGGGTGTCGGATCGGTCAGCCGTAGACCCTCGAGATGAAGGCATCGAGGTTGTCGCGGACACGCTCGATCCTCTCCTCGGGCTCGAGATCCTCGCGATACTGCCTGCCCAGCGCGGGCGACTTCTTCCGGCGCGCGTAGAGCGAGCACGCGAGATCGGCACACATGTAGGTGCCGATCGAGTTGCCCCGGCGTCCGGATTCACCCGACTTGCGGGCGGTCATCAGCGAGACGCCGCCATTGGCGTGCGTGGTCATACAGACCGTGCACATTTGCGCGCGGCGATAACCGCCCGTTTCGTAGCGCAGCGCGACGCCGACCAGACCGCCGTCCCGTGGCACGACCACATAGCAGCGGCCCGGAAACGACGGGTCACCCCAGCCGAGGAAGTCGAGATCGTCCCAGGGCCGATCGTCCAGGTCACGAGGGACGGGCAGACGCTTGGCGTCGCCTTTGGAGCAGTTGATGAACGACGACCTGATGTCGCGTTCGGTGACGGGTTCCATGACGAGATGAACTCCTTCTGTCGACGGGTTACAAAGCCACGTGACAATACGGACCGCAGTGAGGTCGAGCAACGGATTTTCGACGGTCCAGGTTTCGCGGGACGCGCTCCGCCCGGCGCAGGCAACGGGAACCATATTCAGAAAAACCCGGACGCAGTTGAGTAATTCTTTCAATAACAGGGGAAAGGTATGTTTCTGGCATCGAATGTGGAACACTGGTCTGATCGGAACCCAAGCCGAGAACGCTGTAACCACGGTGCGAATCGGTGGGTGCGGGGCCGGGGTGGGAGAACAGCATGGTGACGAATTCGGACGCCGCGCACACGTCGAGGCGCGAGGCCGGCACGGAGTCCGTACCGGGCCGCGACCGGGAGCGACCACCGACCGTTTCGCTGTGTATTCCTGCCTATCAGGCGGAGCGTCATCTGCAGACGACGCTCGACAGCGTTCTGGCGCAGACCTTCACCGACCTGGAAGTCGTGATCGTCGACAACCACAGTTCGGACGGCACCCGCGATATCCTGGAGAACGTCCACGACGACCGCGTCCGGATTATCCGGAACGCGGCGACGGTGCCGATGGTGGACAATTTCAACCTCGCGATACGCGAGAGCCGAGGACGGTTCGTCAAGCTGATCTGCGCCGACGACACGATCGAGCCCGATTGTGTCGCAACACAAGCCGCGGTGCTCGAGGCCGACGACGGCGTGGCGCTGGTGTCCGTGCGAACCGATTTCATCGACGACGAGGGCGTGCTGCTGCGGCCGGCCCGGGGGCTCGGGGGAATCGTCGGGCACAATTCTGGACAAACGGTAGTCCGGCGAATCGTCCGGAGCGGAAGCAACCCCGTCGGCCCCCCGGTGGCCGGGATGTTCCGCCGGGTCGATTTCGACCGGTGCGGCGGCTTCCGGGGCGAGCTTCTCTTTCCGATGGAGCTCGACCTCTGGTCGCGGCTCGTTCGAAAGGGTGACTTCGTCGGTGTGCCGCGCACGCTGGCATCCTTCCGGATCGGCAGCGATTCGAACACCGCATTGACCTCGGCACGTTCACAACTCGCCCAGCAGCTCGAGTTCACGAGTCGATTGATCCACGATCCCGAATGGCAGATCCCGCTGTCCGACCGAGTACTCGGCCGGATCAACTCGTATGACATGCAGATGCGGCGAAGTCTACTGTTCGCTCTCAGCGCGCTCCGTGCATCGAGACGTCGGCGCGCGCTCGGATCGGAGAAGGGCCGCGAACGGCCGGGGTGAATCCTCTTGAACACGAACAGATCACCGCAACGAACAGCCTCCGGAGCACCGCATTCGTCCGGAGAGAACCCAGACTTCAGCAGGACGCGGGCACGCGAAAGCCCCTATGACGCAACGGACGTGAAGGCGATGGATGCACACGTGACCGAGATTCACCCCAACGACAATCCGAGGAAGACTACGCCCAGGCCGACCGTATCGGTGGTGATGCCGGCACTGAACGAAGCGAAGAATCTGCCGTTCGTCGCGGCCCGGATGCCGGCCGACATCGACGAACTCGTGTTCGTCGACGGCAACTCCGTCGACGACACCGTTGCCGTCGCGAAACGATTGTGGCCCGAAGCGAAGGTCCTGACGCAGACCCGAAAGGGCAAAGGCAATGCGCTGGCCTGCGGTTTCCTGCATGCCACGTCCGACATTGTGGTGATGATCGACGCAGACGGGTCCACCGACCCCGCCGAGATTCCGGCGTTCGTCGACGCGCTGGTCCGCGGTGCGGACTTCGCGAAGGGCAGCCGGTTCATCGCAGGCGGTGGAAGCGCAGACATCACGTTCACCCGAAGACTGGGCAACCGGATGCTGAATTCCTTCGTCAACATGGAATTCGCTGTCTCGTTCACCGACCTCTGCTACGGCTACAACGCGTTCTGGCGCCGGCACGTCAGCGTGATGTCGCTGCCCGCGACCGACCGCCCCGACGCCCACTGGGGTGACGGCTTCGAGATCGAGACGCTGATCAACGTCCGGATGGCGACATCCGGTCTCGGTATCGTCGAGATACCGAGCTTCGAGCGGCGCCGGATCAGTGGCAAGAGCAACCTGAACGTGGTGCGGGACGGTTTGCGGGTACTGCGCACCGTTCGGATGGAACACCGCAACGGGACGAAGATGACGGCGAAGTCGGCCGAGCGGCCGACCTCACTCACCCGCCGGTCCGTCTACTCGTGGCGGTCCCGCGATCGCGGTGATTACGTTGCCCGATGAGGTCCCGGCCACCGGGCATTCGCTTCTGGACGCGACCGACGAATTCGATGCGGAATCCCTTTCGGTCGTCATCTGCGCCTACACCACTCGGCGTTGGTTCGACCTGTGCCGGTCGGTGCAGTCGGTGCTGTCCCAGGACGGTCCCGATCCCGAACTCATCCTGGTGATCGATCACTGCGACGAGCTGTATATCCGCGCGTGCAACCGATTCCGCACCGACACGCGGGTAACAGTCCTGGCGAACGCGGATACCCGGGGACTGTCCGGGGCACGCAACACCGGTGTCCGAGCCGCCCACGGCGACGTGATCGCGTTCGTCGACGACGATGCCCGCGCCGAGCCGGGGTGGGCACAGGCCCTCATGCATCACTACCGGAATCGCGGAATTGCCGGCGTGGGCGGGTACGCGGTCCCGAGTTGGTCCGGGGCGCGTCCCCCGTGGCTTCCGGAGGAGTTCGACTGGGTCGTCGGCTGCAGCTACGTCGGTCAGCCGACACGGGTCGCGCCCGTCCGCAACCCGATCGGCTGCAACATGTCGATGCGCCGCTCGGTTCTGTACGCCGTCGGCGGATTCAGATCCGAGGTGGGCCGCGTGGGCTCCGTTCCCGTGGGCGGTGAGGAGACCGAACTCTGTATCCGCATCCGGTCGAACCCGGATTCGAACCAGATCCTGTTCGATCCGGACATGCGGGTACAGCATCATGTGTCGGCGGACCGGGCCACTCTGCGGTATTTCGTGCGGAGATGCCATCACGAAGGACTGTCGAAGGCTGTCGTCGCGGAGCTGACCACCGCAGCGGACGCGCTGAGCAGCGAGCGCACCTACACCCTCCATGTCCTACCGCGTGCGGTGCTGCGTGAAGGCCTCTCGATGCGGCGGGACGGACTCGCGCGGGCAGCCGTCGTGCTGTTGGGCCTGGCGGTCACGACCGCCGGATACGTTCAGGGCAGGGCCGCCATCCGGCTGCACACCAGGAGGACCTGATGGATCCCGCCGCACCCGCTCTCACTCTCCGCCCCGCCCTGGACAGTCCCGAGCGGCCGGACTGGGACGGTGCGGTGTGGATAGGTGAAGTGTGGGTCGACGCGATAGAGAACGCCGACCGGACCGGGCGGGCGGCGGGAATTCCGGTCCGCTGCCGGTTGGCGCGCGCGGAGGGCTACGGCCGGGCGCGACTGCTCGCGCGCGCCGACGGACGCCCGCTCGGGTTCGTCGAAATCGAGGTGTCGGAAGGTTCCGTGAACTTCGGCGAGCTCAGGCGCCGAGTCGCGGGACTGCGGGCCACCGAGTCGGACCGCCCTGTGCGGGCAGGTCCGGCTCGCGTGTCCGCGGGGAAGGCCGTGCCGGTGACGGTAGTCGTATGCACTCGCGACCGGGTGTCGATGCTGCGAGCGGCCCTCCGATCCGTACTCGCGGTGGACTATCCGACGTTCGACGTACTCGTCGTGGACAACGCCCCCGGAACCGATGCCACCCGGCAGTACGTACTCGGTCTCGCGGATCCGAGGGTGCGCCTGATCTGTGAGCCCCTCCCGGGGCTCTCACGGGCACGGAACACCGGACTGTCGGTGGCCACCGGCGACATCGTCGCGTACACCGACGACGACGTGGTCGTCGACCCGCACTGGCTCTCCGCGCTGGTCGACGGTTTCAGCCGGGGCCCGAGGGTCTCGTGCGTGTCCGGGATGGTGCCCGCCGGTGAGATCCGGACGCCGGCGCAGGCCTACTTCGATCGACGGGTCGGCTGGTCGGACTCCACCGACGCCCGCATCTTCGACTGGTCGGAGCCACCCGACGACGTGCCCTTGTTTCCCTTCACCGTTCGCTGTTACGGCACGGGCGCCAACTTCGCGGTCGAGCGCGACGTGGTTCGCCGCCTCGGCGGTTTCGACGAGGCGCTCGGCGCGGGTGCCCCGACGGGCGGGGGCGAGGACATCGACATGTTCTTCCGGATTCTGCGCTCGGGCCGCCAACTCGTTCACGACCCGGCGGCGATCGTGTGGCATCGGCACCGCGCCGACAGCGAAGGCCTTCTCGTCCAGTCCCGCGGCTACGGACTGGGACTCGGCGCGTGGCTCGCGAAGATCGCGAGCGATCCGGCAATGGCCACGCTCGCGGCGACGACGGCGGCTCGACGCGGCGGCGCGCTCGTCCGCCACCTCCGCGCCTCGTCGAAAGAGACGGCGCCACCGGCGGACCTCGCGGGACTCCTGCCGGCAGGCATCGGCTCCACCACCGCCAGGTCGATCATGAAGGGCCCCTGGGCCTACCGGTCGGCGCGTCGAGAAGGCCGGTCAGCTGCGCCGATGCGGGAACGGACCGCGCAGCGGCCGACTGCGGTCACCCACCCGAGGGTCGAGCCGTGACTCCCGGCATTCCACATATCGAGGCGCGCCGTGTCGACGCAGAGCACCCGGCCGAGCGGAACCTGCGCCTCAACACCAACTCCCTGATTCTCGCCAACGTCCTGGCGGGAGTTCTCGGGCTCGCCTTCTGGGCCGCGGCCGCCCGGCTGTTCCCCGCCCACGAAGTGGGGGTGGCCTCGGCGCTGATCACGTCCGCCGTGATGCTGTCGACATTGTCGTTACTCAGCATCGACACGATGTACGAGCGGTTCCTGCCGTTGGCGGGCACCCACACCGGCGCACTTCTCAAGCACGGTTTTCTCGTGGTGTCCGCCACGTCCCTGCTGTCGGGGACGGCGCTCGTGGCGTTCGGCCCCCGCGACCCACTGTTCCAATCCGGCTGGGCGATGGTTTGTTTCCCCGTCTTGGTGATGATTCTCGGGGTGTTCACGCTGCAGGACAAGGCCACCGCCGGACTCGGGGTGGCGAGGTGGTCGGCCGCGAAGAACGCCTTCCATGCGGCGGCCAAGCTCGTCGTCCTGCTCGCACTGGCAGGCACCGACGTGGCGGTGTCCATCGTGTCC
Organism: Rhodococcus mengyinensis; assembly: GCF_048381435.1. NCBI lineage: Bacteria > Bacillati > Actinomycetota > Actinomycetes > Mycobacteriales > Nocardiaceae > Rhodococcus > Rhodococcus mengyinensis. The sequence continues at coordinate 143,664 of NZ_JBLWIT010000121.1, forward strand.
GCGTGGGGCGCGACCGCAGCGGCGGCGGCACTGTGCATTCTGGTTGCGCTGCACCGACGATCCCGCTCCCACCCCCGGTTCCTGGCGGCACCGAACCTGCCGCCCCGCCGTGAACTGTGGTCGTACTTCGGTTCGTCCTTCGGCATCACGGCGCTCTGGGCGATCGGACCTCTCGTGGTGCCGCTGATCGTGGTCACGCAGGTCGGCGCCGAGGCGAATGCGTACTTCGCGATCGCGTGGGCGATGATCAGCGCGCTGTACCTGATGGTGCACCTGGTGGTCAGCCCGTACGTGGCGGAAGTCGCCGCCCACCCGGGCAGGGTCGCGTCGCTGTCCCGCCGATTGGTGCGCACCCTCGCGGTGGTGGCGTGTGCCGGCGGGGTGGGACTGGTGGTCGTCGGCCCCCTCCTCCTCGGTGTCGTCGGCGCCGAGTACCGCACCCACAGCACCGGATTGCTCTACCTCGCCGGCGTGTTCATTCCCCTGTCCGTGGGGGGCGCCGTCTACGAGGGACTTGCGCGGGTGCACCGCAGGCTGACGTTGGCACTGGTCGTCCGCGGCCTCTCCACGTTGGTCATCGTCGCCGGCTCCGTCATCGGCACCCGGGCGATCGGTGTCGTCGGCGTCGGCTGGGCCTACCTTGCCGCCGAGGCGGTGTCGGCGCTGATTCTGATCGGTCCGGTGATTCTCTGGCTTCGGCGGGCCTCACAAGAGCGCGGGTACGACGAGATTCCCGCAGACGATCCGGGAGGTGAGCGAGTTGAGTAGACGATCGTGGGTTCGAGCGGCCCGTGCGTCGCTGATCGGCGTGAGTGCCGTTCTGATCGCACAGGCGGCAGCTCCACCCACCGACCTTGCAGTGCAGTCGGTCTCGTCGTACCAGAAGCAGCAGGCTCTCATGTTCGACGACTTCAACGGCCCCGCCTGGGCGCCGCCGAATCCGCAGTGGTGGTCGTACGACACGGGCGGCGGCGGCTGGGGCAACGGCGAGTCCCAGACCTACACGTCCGCACCCTCGAACGTCCGATTGGACGGTGCGGGGCACCTGGTGATCGAGGCCCGCAACGACGGCGGGGAATACACGTCCGCACGCGTGACGACACAGGGACGGACGTCCCTCCTCTACGGCCGCGCCGAGGCGCGCGCCAAGCTCCCCCGCGGATCGGGAATGCACCCGGCCTTCTGGCTGCTCGGCACGGACCTCGGAGTCGTCGGCTGGCCGGACAGCGGCGAGATCGACGTGGTCGAGACGATCGGCGGTGCCGACCAGCTGTACAGCAGTGTGATCGGGCCGAGGACCTCCGGCGGCGACTGGCAAGCCGGACCGACCACCGATGTGGCGAACACCTTCGTGGACGATTTCCACACCTACTGGGTGGAGAAGGCCCCCGGCCGGGTGACGTTCGGGGTCGACGGCCAGATCACCGGCGCCGTCACCGCGGCCGGTCTCCCACCGGACGAACGGTGGGTGTTCGACAAGCCGTTCTTCCTCCTGCTCAACGTGGCCGTCGGCGGGGAATGGCCCGGGCCTCCCGACAGCAGCACGCCGTTCCCGGCCGCGATGGTCGTCGACTGGGTACGTGTCACCGATGACTAGGTCCGCGCCTCAGCTCGACACGCCCCGGCGCGCGGCAGTCGCGACCACTACGGACGCGGCGGCGCCCGATCCGTACGACACCCTCGCCTTGATATCGGCGGCGGTCGGTGCGCTCGCGCTGGCTCCGCTGTCGCCGGAACTGCGCGCGATCCTGCTCGCGACGTTCGTCCTCACGGGGCCAGGACTTGCCGTGGTGACGTGGATGCGGCTCCAGGCGCCCGCCGTCGCCGCCGCGATACCCCTGACCGGTCTGTCGATGATGACAGGTTTCACCGCGGTACTCGGGTGGGCGAATCGCTGGGTTCCCGTCCCGTTCCTGCTGGCCCTCGTGGCCGGCGTCGCCCTCTCCGCTCTGCTCCACGCGCGACACGTGGGAGGACTCGCCACTCTCGTCCCGACCATTCCCCGGGCAACGGCACCTCGCGGAAACGCACCGCTGCTCTGGACCACGGCGATGCTGGGAGCCTGGCTGGCCGTTCTGCCGGGGTTGATCGACGTGCCCTACTCCGAGTTCGGCCTGCTGGCCGTCGGCACCGGGCCGGGACTCGTCCTCGTCGTCGGATCGATGGTCGGGGCGTTCGTCTGGGCGCTGCGGAGAAACCACCTCGTCACCGCCGCGGCGATCATCGGCGCCGTGATCGTCGTGCAACGTGTGACCGTCAGCCTGATCACCGAGGTGCCGATCTACACCTGGACGTACAAACACATCGGCGTCGTGGATTACCTCCAGCAGCATCAGACGCTTCCGCCGCGCGGTATCGACGTGTACGGCGAATGGCCCGCCTTCTTCACGGCATTCGCGTGGTTCGGCGAGATCACGTCCGTCGATTCACTAGTGGTTGCACAATGGTTCGCCCCGGTGATCCATGCCCTGCTGGCGTTGCTCGTCGGCGCCCTGGCGATGTTGCTGGGGCTGGAGCTCCGGCACGCGCTCGCGGCGGCAATGATCACCGAACTGGTGAACTGGGTGGGGCAGGACTACTTCGCCCCGCAGGCGTTCGCACTGCTCATGGCGGTCGGCATCCTCGCGCTGCTCATCGCCTCCCGGACCTGTCATCATGCGGGTTACATCGCGCTCCTTGCGTTTGCCGCCCTCATCCCGACGCATCAACTGACGCCGTACTGGCTGCTCGGGGTGATCGTGGCACTGGTCGTGACTCGGCAGATCCGACCGTGGTGGCTCCCCATCCCGTATCTGGCAATGCTCGTCGGCTACCTCGTGCCACGCATGTACGTCGTGCTCCCGCACGGGTTGTTCTCGGGCGTCAATCCCGTTGCCAACGGATCCAGCAACGTCGAGTACGCGGGTTCCCTCGGCAAGCTCGTCACGTCCACAGTGTGCCGAGGACTGTCCGCCGCGGTGATCGTCCTCGCCGTCGTCGGAATAATCGTGTGGTGGCGTCAGGGCCGGCCGTTCCTCGCACCGGTGATCATCGCGTTCAGTTCGTTCTCCCTGCTCTTTCTGCAGAACTACGGCGGCGAGGCCATCTTCCGGGTGTACCTGTATGCACTGCCCGGGTGCGCGATCCTGATCGCTCCCCTGTTCCTCGCGGTGATCACCCGCACGGGTCGTCATGTCGCGCTCCACCGGGCGACCGCGGCGGTCGCCGCTGTGGGCCTGTGCGGCGCGGCCGTCGCGGGGCTGCAAGGCTATTACGGTCTGTGGTCGCTGGTCGTGGAGTATCGGTCGCAGGTCACCCTTTTCGACGACCTGACCGCAGATATTCACGGCCCCGCCATGATCACCAGCCTGGATTCGGCGGGATTCCCCAGTCGCGCCACCGCCGACTACGCCGATCTGGCCAAGCACGATCAGGACTTCGACACGCCGATCGTCGATCGCTGGCCGGAGTTCCCGAAGGACTTTCCCGATGCCCGCCAGTTCGAGGACATCACATTGGTGGCGGAATCGAGCAGTGCAGAAACCTATTTCGTGTTCACGACGCAGGCACTCGACGCCATTGACTACTACCGGTACTTCACCCCGGAGGCAGTAGCGAAATTCGAGAGTCAGTTCCGGCACAGTCCGCAGTGGTCGATCCGACTGCAGGACGACCACACGATCGTCTACCAATTCGACCGCACCGGTTCGGGCACCGTCAGCACCGGCGGCTGAGAAGCCAGAAACGAGGTCCAGGAACAAAGAGTGCATTAATAACAGGGCATAGGTTTGTTTTAGTCCACAAATGTGGAAGACTGGTCTGATCGGAACCCGAGCTGGCAACGTCCCTTCGAGGCGAGTCGGCCGGTAGGGGCCGGGGCGGGAGATCAACACGATGGCGAAATCGGATGCCGCGCTCACCGCGAAGCGCGAGACCCTGACGTTTGCGGGCCAGTCCGCGCCAGAGCACACCAGGCGGCGGACGGCGATGCCGGCGAGCAACATTCGACTCGGCCTCCGACAGTAACCGAGTATCGACACGATGTGAGGACAGACCCATGGCATTCGTTATTTCTACCGAGTCCGACGTCACGGACGAGGCCCGACGTGAGCGAATCTTCTCGGGCGAGGTGTTCTGCTTCCCGCCCCGCGACTCCATCCGCGCTTTCAGTGAATTCGCCTGGGAGTTGATCGAAGCCGCCTTCGGTGCGCACAATCCGCTGACCGCGCACGACGACCTTCCAGTCGAGGAATACGTGCGCATCCTCGGGCCGCTGAAGACGGGCTTCACCCACCATCCCCATTCCAAGGAACTCCTGCGCAACGTACTCGTCGACCTCGGAGCGGACATCACCCGGACCTACTTCGACGTGCCCAAACTGCGCGCCGTCCCCCCGGCCTCCTATCTCACGGCAGGCCTCGGATACAACTACACACCGCACCGAGACACCTGGTACTCCTCACCGCAATGCCAGAATAACTGGTGGGCACCGATTCTCGGCGTGACGGACAAGAGCTGCATGGCGTTCCACCCCGAATTCTGGCAGCGACCCACCGACAATTCGAGCGCCGAGTTCGACGCCTACGAATGGAATCGCTCCTCCCGTCGCGACGCCGCGCTCTACATCAAGGAGGACCCGCGGCCGCACCCCCGGCTCAGCGGACAGGGTCCCGGCAGCGAAGTCCGGATCGTCGGTGAGGTCGGATCGATCCTGTCGTTCTCGGGCGCACAACTGCACGCAACGGTGCCGAACACGACCGGTCAGGCCCGATTCAGTTTCGATTTCCGCACGATCAGTCTCGACGATCTGATCGCGAAAGCGGGCCCCCCGAACGTCGATTCCCATTCGACCGGAACTTCTGTCCGCGACTACCTGCGCGCCGACACCTACGACCGGGTACCCGACGAGATCGTTGCGCTGTACGACCGGGGCGGCAGCACCGACGGCGTCCTCGTGTTCGACCCGTCCGTACTCGAAGTCACGTAGAACGATCATCGAGGAGCCGGTGGAATGACCGACAGCACATCATCACCTATGAGAATTCTGGTCACCGGACACCTGGGTTACCTGGGCGCCGAGATGACTCCGCTGCTCGTCCTCCTCGGACACGAGGTCGTCGGCCTCGACACCGGCTACTTCGACGGTTGCGACTTCCTCGCGCCTCCCGATCCGGTGCCGACGCTGGATCTCGACGTCCGGGACGTCACCCCGGCGGACCTCGAAGGATTCGATGCCGTCGTCCACCTCGCCGCCCTGTCGAACGATCCACTGTCCGACATCGATCCGCACCTGACGTACGACATCAACCTCGCCGCATCCGTCCGGCTCGCGAAGGCGGCCAAGGCGGCGGGCGTCGGCCGGTTCGTGTTCTCGTCCTCGTGCAGCCTGTACGGCGCGGGCAGTGATCTCGAATTGGACGAGGGGGCGGCGTTCAACCCCGTGACACCGTACGGGGAATCGAAGGTGCGAGTCGAGCAGGAATTGTCCCGGCTCGCGGACGACGACTTCTCGCCGGTGTACCTGCGGAACGCCACGGCGTACGGCTTCTCACGGCGACTGCGTGCGGACGTCGTCGTCAACAACCTACTCGGGCACGCGGTGACCACGGGCAAGGTACTGCTGCAGAGCGACGGCACGCCGTGGCGGCCTCTCGTCCATGTCCTTGACATCGCGCACGCATTCGCACAGGTGCTCGCAGCGCCGAGACAGGTCGTCCACGATCAGGCTTTCAACGTCGGACGGGTCGGCGAGAACTATCAGGTGCTCGACATCGCGCGACTCGTCGCCGATGTCGTGCCCGATTGCGTCGTCGGACATTCCGAGGGTGCCACGGCCGACATCCGCGACTACCGCGTCGACTTCTCCAAGATCGAGAGGGAGCTGCCGGGTTACCGGCCCCAGTGGACCCTGCGCCAGGGAATCGAGGAGTTGTTGGTGGCGTATTCCGACGGCGGCATGACCGCGGAGCACTTCGAAGGACCACGGTTCTTCCGGCTGAGGACCATCCAGCAGCACCTCGACCGAGGCCGACTCGACTGCGATCTGCGCTGGGTGGCAACATGATCGAGCCGAAGACGGTCCCGGATGTCGAGGAGCGAGCGGCCCTGCGCGAGCGGGACCGTATTCCCGTTGCCGGGCCGTGGGTGACCGACCTCGAGGTCCGGTACGTCGCCGAGGCCGCAGCGAACGACTGGTACACCCACGCCGGCGAATCGGTCGGCCTCTTCGAGACCGAGTTCGCCGACTACCTCGGCACCGACTTCGCAGCGGCCGTGCCGCACTGCACCTCCGCGTTGCATCTCGCGATGCTCGCCCTCGGCCTGGGACCGGGCGATGAGGTGATCGTGCCGGAATCGACGTGGGTGGCGACGGCAGCCCCCGTCACCTATGTCGGCGCGACCCCTGTCTTCGCCGATATCGACGCCGACACCTGGTGCCTGTCACCCGAATCGCTCGCGAGGTGCGTCAGCTCCCGGACCGCGGCCATCGTCACCGTCGACCTGTACGGCGGCATACCGGACATGGCGGACGTCCGGTCCGTCGCGGCCGGCATTCCGATCATCGAGGACGCAGCCCAGGCCATCGGCGGCAAGCTGGACGGGCGACTCGCCGGCACGCTGGGCGACATCGGAACCTTCAGCTTCCACGGCACGAAAACGTTGACGACCGGTGAGGGTGGAATGGTCGTAACGGATCGGAGCGACCTCGCGGAACGGATCCAGCGGTTACGGGACCACGGTCGCACACCGGCGGACCACCGGTTCTTCACCACCGAGGAGCTGGGTTTCAAATACCGGATGAGCAGTTTGCAGGCCGCGTTCGGCCGGGCCCAGCTGGCCCGCATCGACGAACTCCTGGACAAGAAGCAGCAGATCTTCGCGTGGTACGAGGAGCGTCTCGCGGACGTTCCCGGCCTGGAGCTGAATCACCGGCGGGACGGGCTCACCAACACGTTCTGGATGGTCACCGCCGTTCTCCACCCGGACTACCGGCTGCGTGCCCGCCGGATGATGGAGCTGTTCGATCTGCATTCGGTGGACACCCGCCCCTTCCTGCCGCCCCTGAGTTCACTGCCCGCGTTCGCGGGATACCACACCGCGGTGACAGCGGCGCGTCGAAACAAGACCGCCTACGACATCGCGTCGCGCTCGATCAATCTGCCTTCGGCGCTCATGCTGACCGAAGCGCAGGTCGACCGGGTGTGCGACGTACTACACACCATTCTTCGACCACGTAAGGAACTGTCATGAAGGCCGTCATTCTCGCCGGTGGACGCGGCACTCGAATCAGCGAGGAGTCGCAGAGTCGGCCCAAGCCCATGGTCGAGATCGGTGGGCGACCGATCCTCTGGCACATCATGAAGATCTACGGCGAAGCCGGCGTCACCGAATTCATCATCCTGCTCGGTTACAAGGGCTACATGATCAAGGAGTACTTCGCCAACTACTTCCTGCACATGTCCGACGTGACCATCGATCTGGCCACCGACACGACCAAGACGCTCTCGTCCAAGACCGAGCCGTGGACCGTCACACTGCTCGACACGGGCGCCTCCACCATGACCGGTGGACGCCTGCTGCGGGCCAAAGAGCACATCGGCGACGACGTCTTCTCGTTCACGTACGGCGACGGCGTCACCGACGTGGACATTCGCCGGGTCGCCGAGTTCCATCGGGAGTCCGGTTCGATCGCGACGGTCACCGCGGTGCAACCGCCCGGCCGCTACGGCGCACTCCTGATGGAGGAAGACCGGGTGCAGTTCGAGGAGAAGCCCCGCGGCAGCAGCGGCTGGGTCAACGGCGGATTCTTCGTGGCCCACCCGTCCGTCCTCGACTACATCGACGGCGACGACACCGTCTTCGAAGGTGCCCCGCTGGAGCGCCTTTCATCCGACGGTGAACTCTCCGCGTACCAGCACCCCGGTTTCTGGCGCGGTATGGACACGTTGTGGGACAAGATCTACCTCAACGAACTCTGGGACAACGACAAGGCCCCCTGGAAGATCTGGAACGACGGACTGGGCTGCGAGGGGGACGATCATGAGTACTCCCTGTAGGCATTGCGGTACTCCTCTGGAGCAGTCGTTCTGCGACCTCGGGATGTCGCCACTCGCCAACTCGTACCTCGCCGCCGATCAACTGGATCGACGAGAAGTGTTCTACCCGTTGCATGCGTACGTGTGCTCGAAGTGCCTTCTCGTCCAACTCGCCGAGTTCGAATCGGCCGAGTTCATCTTCACCGACTACCTCTACTTCTCGTCGTATTCGCAGAGCTGGCTCGATCATGCCCATGCGTATGTCCGGGACACGACGGCACGGTTCCACCTCGACAGTTCGAAGCAGGTCGTCGAGATCGCCAGCAACGACGGGTATCTGCTCCAGTACTTCGTGGAGTCCGGTATCCCGTCGCTCGGCATCGAGCCGGCCGAGAACGTGGCCGAGGTCGCCATACGACGCGGGATCGACACCCGGATAGGGTTTTTCGGAATCTCGATGGCGAGCAAACTCGTCGGGGAGGACATTCAGGCAGACCTCCTGATCGGCAACAACGTCCTGGCGCACGTTCCCGACCTGAACGACTTCGTCGCCGGAATGGCGACCGTGCTCGCGGCGGACGGCGTGATCACCATGGAATTCCCTCACTTACTCCAGCTGATCGAACACAACCAGTTCGACACGATCTACCATGAGCACTTCTCCTACTTCTCGCTGCTGACCGTCACACGCGTGTTCGCGGCCCACGGCCTGCGGCTGTTCGACGTCGAACAACTCCCCACCCACGGCGGTTCCCTGCGGATCTACGCCTGTCACGCCGAGTATCCCCGTCACATCACGTCCCGGCGACTGCGGGAGCTGGGCGAACTCGAACAGGCCGCCGGCCTCCACCTTCCGGAGGGCTACACCGCGTTCCCGGAGCGAGTGAAGCGCACCAAACGAGCGTTGCTCGAATTCCTTGTCGATGCACGCAACCGCGGACTGTCGACGGCCGCCTACGGCGCGCCGGCCAAGGGCAACACCCTGCTCAACTACTGCGGGATCCGAGACGACCTGCTCGACTACACCGTCGACCGGAGCCCCCACAAGCAGGGCAGGTTCCTGCCGGGAACCCACCTTCCCATCCACGCGCCCGACCACATCCGCGACACCCGCCCCGACTACCTGCTGATCCTCCCGTGGAACCTACGGGACGAGGTGATTCGGGACATGTCGTACATCCGCGACTGGGGTGGCAGATTCGTCGTCCCCGTCCCCGAGCTGGCCGTGCTCGACTGAGCCCAGATCCCCTACTGCGGGAACCGAATTCGTCACCCCGGACCGGACAGCGCGACACCTGCGTGTATCGTGCTGTTTCCGGCTTCGAGGGGAAACGGCAATGGCGGCAGGTACACGGGTCGGCTCGCAGTTCGGGCAATACCATCTCAGGGCGCTGCTCGGCCGAGGCGGAATGGGTGAGGTGTACGAGGCGTACGACACCACCAAGGATCGCACCGTCGCCCTCAAGATCCTCGACGTCGACCTCGCGAAAGACCCCACCTATCAGCAGCGGTTTCGTCGCGAATCGCATGCCGCGGCCCGGTTGCAGGAGCCGCACGTCATTCCGATTCACGACTGGGGCGAAATCGACGGCGTGCTCTACATCGACATGCGCCTGGTCGTGGGACAGGACCTGCGTTCGCTGCTCCGCACACGGGGCCCGATGGGTCCCGCACACGCGGTCGCGATCGTCGACCAGATCGCGGCGGCACTCGACGCCGCGCACACCGACGGTCTCATCCACCGCGACGTCAAGCCGGAGAACATTCTCGTCACGGCGGGTGAGTTCGCGTACCTCGTCGACTTCGGTATCGCACACTCGAGTTCCGACCTCCGCCTCACCACCCTCGGCAGCGCTGTCGGCTCCTACGCGTACATGGCGCCCGAGCGGTTCGACAATGCGCCGGTCTATGCGCGCGCGGACGTCTACTCGCTGGCATGTGTCCTCTACGAATGCCTCACCGGGTCCATCCCGTTCCCGTCCACCAGCATCAGCAGCGCGATCCGCGCCCACCTCACGACGCCGGTGCCCAGCCCCAGCTCGATTCGACCCGACGTGCCCGCCACGTTCGACGAGGTGATCGCCCGAGGTCTGGCCAAGGACCCCCGTGATCGGTACCCGACGGCCGGCGGCTTCGCGGCCGCCGCCCGGTCCGCGTTGACCGCTCGCGAGCGGAAGACCGAAACCGACATCGTGACCCGCCCGGAACCCTCGCCGGGCATGCGGTCCGAACCGACGCGCGTCGACGACCGCGGCCGTCCCCCCGTCTACCCGCCGACCGCGTTCCACAGCGGTCCGCCCGCGCCGCCCCCGGCGGCGCTGTACTACCCCGCGACTCCCTACGCCGCCCCGCCGCCGGCTCGACGGTCGGTGGCCGTGCCGGTGATCGTCACCGTGCTGGTGATCGCGCTGCTGGCACTCGGCGGGGTGGTCGGATGGCTCGTGCTGGATCGGAACACCCCGGACGCGTCCACTGTCGCCGCCGCCACCAGCAGTCGGGTCCGCATCCCGGCCACGGAGGACGTACCCGTCACGTCGGCGGCGCCGACGACGGTCCCACCTGCCGTGACGACACCCAGAACGACGACGGCTACCCCGCCGCCGATCGCCGGCGAGGTGTCGGGCGCCGACGGGCAGGGTTTCCTGCCCCCGTCCGATGCACGGTGCAACTACACCAACCCGGCGGTGTTCGTCGGTCGCACCACGAAGTCTCTCGTCGTGGTATGCGAGACCGGAGTGGGGCGCTATTACTACCAGGGCGTGCGCATCAGCGACGGCGCCTCCATCTCCGTCGACGACCCGATCTCGAGCGGTTCCGGCTTCGTGGCCACCGGCGACGGCGGCACCCAGTACCGGCTCACCCCGTCCGCCCTGACCATCGTCGGCGGCGACGGACGGATCCTCGCGACCGAACCGATGGTCGAGTCCGCACACCGCTGAACCGCCGACTACGACGACAACGGGACGAGCGGTCGGAATCGGTGAGAGTATAGGGCTGTGAGCGCACAGGCAGAGCATGAGGAGAGACGTCGCCCGACCCCGGAAACTCCCTTGGGCTACCTCGAGCAGCTACCCGCCCTCGTCCTGCTCGAACGCCTTCCGGTTCCCGTCCTTGCGGTCGAGAGCGACGGCACCGTCGTCCACGCGAACAGCGCTTTCGAGGAGATGCTGGGTCATCCCGTCGCGTCACTGCGCGGACACCCGGTGTCCGAACTGCTCGACCTGGACGACGCACCGACGGGTGCCGGCGCGGTCGAGCACCTCCGCGAGTCCGCCACCACACCCGTCGACCTCGCACATCAGGACGGATCCCGAGTACGCGCACTCGTCAGCCGGCCCATCCTCCGCCGGCAGGACGATCCGGTGACCCTCGTCTGCTTCCACGACGTCACCGAACAACTGTGGAACGGCGGCCGGGCGCCCGGCTTCTGACCCCGCCCCACAGACGCACGGACATTTGCCGGATTCACACGCAATTGCCTGGGATCCCGGCGAAACCGTCTGCAAACAGCGCGGGAGGGATCGAGTGCGGGTTAGGTTGACTGCATGGCGACCGGCAAGAGCAAGGCTCCCGCTGTCGAATTGGAGGTCGGCGACCGGACCGTGCGGATCTCGCACCCGGAACGCGTCTACTTCCCCGCCACCGGTGCCACGAAGCTCGACCTCGCGAATTACTACCTGAGCGTCGGCGACGGGATCGTCCGCGCCCTGCGCGAACGTCCCTGCATGATGCACCGCTTTCCGGACGGCCTGAGCGGCGAGAAGGTGCACCAGAAACGGTTGCCGCACGGTGCACCGGATTGGGTCCAGACGGTGCGGGTGACGTTTCCGCGGTACAACCGTCACGCCGACGAACTGTGCGTGACGCACCCGGCGGACGTGATCTGGGCGGTGCAGATGTCCACGGTCGAGTTCCATCCGTGGAACTCGCGCCGCGCGGACGTCGAACGCCCCGACGAGTGGCGGATCGATCTCGATCCGATGCCCGAGTGCGGTTTCGATACGGTGCGGCGCGTGGCCGGGGTGGTGCACGAGGTGCTCGACGAACTGGGTGCGACGGGCTGGCCGAAGACGTCCGGCGGAAGCGGCATGCACGTCTACGTCCGGATCCGGCCCGACTGGAGTTTCGGCGATGTCCGGCGGGCCGCGCTGGCCTTCGCCCGCGAGGCGGAGCGCCGGGCCCCGCAGGACGTCACCACCACCTGGTGGCGGAAGGACCGGGATCCGCGCAAGCTGTTCGTCGACTACAACCAGAACGCCCGCGATCACACCATCGCCAGCGCGTACTCGGTGCGGGGTGTGCCCGACGCGACCGTGTCCACACCGGTGACGTGGGACGAGATCGACGACGTGGACCCCCATGAGTTCACGATCGCCACCGTCCCCGACCGCTTCGCGAAACTCGGTGACCTGCATGCCGGAATCGACGACGCCGTGTTCTCGCTCGAACCGCTGCTCGAGTGGGCCGACCGCGACGAGGCCGAAGGCAAATCGGATCCCGGCGGCGCGGAGGACTGATCGCGGGCAACTGACCGAGGGCGTCCCCACAACGCGACACACGCCCCGACCGTGCGGCCGAGGCGCGTGTCTCGCATGCCGAACTCTTCCCTACCGTGGCGGCGGGGGCGGTGGCGGCGGAGGCGGTGGTGGGTTGGGATTGCAGAGTTGGCAGCCGTCGACCGGCGGCTTGGGAACCGGTGCGTGACAATCGTTCTGACATGGTCTGGCGCCGGCGATTTCGGCCGTCCCCACCAGTGAGATCGAGAGGGCTGCGAGGGCCGCCCCGATGGCAGCCACGATTCTGGCGGAAGTTCTGGAAGTCGACATGTGGGTTCCTCCTGTGAGCTGAAGAACGGTGTGCACCGTCCATAGAGCTTCGGCGAAACACATGACGGCGGCCAGGCACCCTGGGGGTGGAAATCGCGCCACCCGCTATCCCATCCGGCTGATCACGTCCAGCACGTCGCGGAGCGCCGACACGGAATGCGCGGGGAGGAATGCATCGCAGAGAGGCAGCGCGGCCGCCATCGATCCGGCGAGTGGCCGGAAGTCGGGATCACCGGCGCGGGGGTTGAGCCACACCAGTCGATGGGCGCGGCGCCGGACCCGGGTGAGGGCCTGCGCCAGGCGAGTCGGGTCGTCGCTGTCCCAGCCGTCGGACGCGATGACCACGACTGCGCCGCGCAGCGCGTTGCCGTGCGGGGACGCCAGCAGTTCGCTCACGCTGCCCGCGATGTGGGTGCCACCGAATCTGTCGACCACCTTGTCGTTCGCCTTACGGACCGCGGTCTCGGCGCTGCGGTGGGCGAGCACGGGCGTGAGCCTCGTCAGCGACGTGGAGAACGCGAACACCTCCGGCCTGCCCGCGGTCTGTCGTTGCACCGCCGCCCGCATCAGATGGAGATAGATCGCGGCGTACGGCTGCATCGACCGGCTCACGTCGCACAGCATCACGATGCGCCGCGGACGGCTCCGCGGACGGCTGCGCGCGAGGACCACCGGCTCCCAGCCCGTGGCCCTCGACCGGTTCATGGTGGCGCGCAGGTCGATACGCCGGCCGCGGCGATGCACTTCGCGACGTCGGGTGCGGCGGGACGGCCACGCGGCGGTGGCCTGCTCCAGCCAGGACCCGAGGAGCCGGAGGTCGCCGGCGTCGAATCGGGCGAAGGGTTCGTCGGCGCGGGCCACGAGCCTGCTGGGCAGGGTGTCCGGTACGGCGGTGAGCGCGTCGTGAATGTCGTCCTCGTCGCTGTCGTCGCCGCCGGTCATCATCGGTCGTGTCATCCACGGCACGCCCTCGACGTCCTGCGCCTCACCGGGCCGGTCGCGGCCGTCTCGGACACCGGCGAGGGCGGTCTCTCGTCCCGCAGCGCCGCGTCGCGCGTGCGGATCCAGGGACAGCACGGCGTCCTCGAAAACCGCGGAGAACACCGCGTCGAACGACGCGAGGTCGTCGACGCGGTTGACCAGCGTCAGACGTGCCGACCAGTACAGCCGCGACCGCGAAGCCGGCGGCGACAGATGAAGTGCCTGCACGAACACCGCGGGGCCACTCGCCGAGACGACGACACCACGTGAGCGCAACCGGGCGACGAGTGCCACCGCGAACGCCGCGAGATCGACGCCCCGCAGGACGCCCGACGCGCTCATCGCCTGCGGCGGCCCACCACGAGGACGACCACGATCCCGGCGAGGATGGCAGCGAAGATCGGGGCGTACCGTTTCCACGCACCCGCACCGGACAGCGCCAGCAGGTCCAGCGGCGCCGGTTCGGCGGCAGGCCGGGCCACGGAAAGGTTCGTGGTGCCGGCCGCCTCGGGCGCGGCCGTGGGCTGGTCGGCGGGTCCCCCGGCGAGCTTCGCTTCCAGCGACTCCGCGAACTGCCCCATGAGTTTCTCCGACACCTGCTGGATCATTCCGCTACCGAACTGCGCGAGTTTGCCGACGATCTTCATGTCGGTGTCCACGGTGACGCGGGTGCGGTCGCCGACCTCGTGCAACTGGGCGATGATCGTCGCGGACGCGTTGCCGGACCCGCGCGAGTCCCTCCCGCGGGCATCGATCACGGCGCGATGCTCCTTCGGGTCACGCTCGACGAAGGCGGCCTTGCCTTTGAACTCGCTGGTCACCGGGCCCACCTTGACCTTCACCTTCCCCAGGTAATCGTCACCCTCCCGCCCTGTCATCTGAGCTCCGGGGAGCAGGGGAGCAACCTCCTCGAGGTCGCTGAGCACCTCCCAGGCCTGCTCGATCGGGGCGCTGACGGTGAACTCGTTGGCGATCTTCATGGCAGTTGCCTCTCATCCGGTGGCCAGGCCGTGCGCGTAGTCGGTGAATGCGTCCTGAACTATTGTGCGGTCGTCCGGGGTCTTCGCGAGGGCACTCAGGCTCTGGATCGCGTCGTCGCGCACCAGATCGGCCACTCCCAGCGCCGCGAGTGCGGACACCCAGTCGATCGTCTCGGCGATTCCGGGCGGCTTGTCGAGATCGAGTTCGCGGGCCCGGCCGACGAAGCGGGTGGCGTGCTCGATGAGGGGCGACGCCGCCACGGGCACCGTGCGGCGCACGATGGCGGCCGCCCGCGCCGGCTCCGGATAGTCGATCCAGTGGTAGAGGCATCGTCTGCGCAGCGCGTCGTGGAGGTCGCGACTCCGGTTGGACGTCAGCACGACGACGGGATGCTGTTCGGCCGTGAACGTTCCCAGTTCCGGAACGGTGACCGATGCCTCCCCCAGGAACTCGAGGAGGAGTGCCTCGAACTCGTCGTCGGCTCGGTCTATTTCGTCGATCAGCAGTACAGGCGGGGTCGGTCCTCGGTATCTCACACAATGGAGGATCGGACGTTCCAGCAGGAACTCCTCGGTGAACAGGTCGTCCTCGGTCAGGCCGTCGCCCCGCGATTCGGCCAGTCGGATGGTGAGCAACTGCCGCTGGTAGTTCCAGTCGTAGAGGGCTTCGTTCGCGGTGAGGCCCTCGTAGCACTGCAACCGGATCAGCGGGGCGCCGAGGACGGTCGCGAGAGCCTTCGCCGCGGTGGTCTTGCCGACTCCGGGTTCGCCTTCGAGCAGGAGCGGGCGGCGCAGGGCCGCCGCGAGATACAGAGCCGACGCGGTTCCGAAGTCCAGGAGATAGTCCTCGGCATCGAAGCGCCGGACCACGTCGGCCACGTCCTCGAATGCCGCCGTCATACCGCTCCCGTCTCCTGCGCGAACGATGCCCGGCAACCCGGCCCGCAGAACCAGAAATCGTCGCCGCCGCGCCGTAGGTGGGCGGTGTCCCGTCCCACGACGACGCGCATCCCGCACACCGGATCGACCGCCTCGGTCACCGCCGCTCGCGGAGTCGAATCATCCTCGGGCGCGCGAAGTCCCGCGGTCCGCAGTTCCTGCACCAACTCGGCCGCGATCGACACCGCGATCTCCGCCGACGTCCGCGCCCCGATGTCGAGACCGACGGGGGTGTGTACCCGCGACCGTTCGGACTCGGTGAGACCCAGGGTGTCGAGGATGGCCCCACCGCGTAGTCGGCTGGCGACGAGCCCGACATACCCGACCCCGGCGTCGAGCGCCGCACGGATGACCTCCGCTTCGGGTCCGCCGTGACCGGCGAGCACCACCGCCGTGGTGCCGGAGAACTGCTCGACACCGGCGTCGTCGTGCTCGACGGTGAATCCCAGCAGTTCCGCTATGCCCCCCAACGCCTGCGCGATCGGCGTGGTGCCGAAGATCCGCACCAACGGCGGTGGCAGTTGCGGCTCCAGGAAGATCTCCATGGCGCCGCCGGACAGGCACGGATTCACCACGACGGACGCGCCCGGAGTCTCGGGGAACTGCACCGCCCCGTCGGGAAGGACCCGCAGCAACACGCTCTCGTTGGTTGCCAGCGCGCCCAGGGCGGCCATGCGTACCGAATTCTGCGCGCACTGACCGCCGACGAACCCCTCGATCGTCCCGTCCTGCAGGAGGATCGCCTCGTCGCCGGTGTGGCTGGACGTGGGCGGCTGCGCCCGCACCACGGTCGCATGGACGAACGGCCTGCGGTCGCGCGCCAGTTGCGCCGCACGCTCTTTCAGATCCATCGGGCCTCCTCGCAGCCGACGGGCGACATTCAGACCGGGGGCGTCGCGCGGCCCTGCATGGCCTCCCACACCCGGGACGGGGTGAGCGGCATGTCGGCGTGCCGGACACCGAACGGGGCGAGCGCATCCACGACCGCGTTCACCACGGCCGCGGGCGATCCGACCGTCGCGGACTCGCCGATGCCCTTCGCGCCGATCGGGTGATGCGGCGACGGGGTCACGGTGAAACCGGTCTCGAGCTTCGGGACCTCGAGCGCGGTGGGGATCAGGTAGTCCATCAGTGATCCGCCGAGACAGTTGCCGTCCTCGTCGAACTCGATGATCTGCATGAGCGCCATACCGATGCCGTCGACGATGCCGCCGTGGACCTGCCCCTCGATGATCATCGGGTTGATGCGCGTGCCGCAGTCGTCGACGGCGAGGAACCGCCGCACCTTCACCACCGCGGTGCCGGGATCGACGTCGACGACGCAGAAGTACGCGCCGTAGGGGTACGTCAGATTCTCGGGGTTGTAACAGATCTGCGCGTCGAGTCCGCCTTCGATTCCCTCCGGCAGGTCGCCGGCGCCGTGCGCCCGCATCGCGATGTCCTGGATGGTCACCTTCGCCGAGGGATCGCCCTTCACATGGAATTCGCCCTTCTCCCATTCCAGATCCGCGACCGAGGCCTCGAGCATGCCCGAGGCGATGATCTTCGCCTTGTCCCGCACCTTGCGGGCCACCAGCGCCGCGGCCGCCCCCGAGACCGGTGTCGACCGGCTGCCGTACGTGCCGAGCCCGAACGGCGTGTTGTCGGTGTCTCCGTGCACGACGTCGATGTCGTCCGGTGGGATCCCCAGTTCCTCCGCCACGATCTGTGCGAACGTCGTCTCGTGACCCTGCCCCTGGGTCTGCACCGACAACCGCACGACGGCCTTGCCCGTCGGGTGGACGCGCAGTTCGCAGCCGTCGGCCATGCCCAGGCCGAGGATGTCCATGTCCTTCCGGGGGCCGGCACCGACGGCTTCGGTGAAGAACGACATGCCGATTCCCATCAGCTCGCCGCGTTCGCGGCGTTCCTTCTGCTCCTCCCGCAACTGCTGGTAGCCGATCATGTCCATGGCCTTGCGCATGGTGGTCTCGTAGTCACCCGAGTCGTACACCCACCCGGTCTTGCTGGTGTACGGGAACTGTTCCGGCCTGAGCAGATTCTTCAGCCGCAGCTCCGCCGGATCCATCTTCAGGTCGAACGCCAGGCAGTCGACGAGCCGCTCGACCAGATACACGGCCTCGGTGATGCGGAACGAGCAGGCGTACGCCACCCCGCCGGGCGCCTTGTTCGTGTAGACCGCCGTCATCGCGCAGTGCGCAGCCTCGATGTCGTAGCTGCCGGTGAAGACGCCGAAGAAACCGGCCGGATACTTCACCGGGGCCGCCGTGCCGTTGAACGCACCGTGATCGGCTAGTACCTTCGTGCGGATCGCGAGGATCTTGCCCTCGCTGGTCGCCGCGATCTCGCCGACCATGATGTAGTCGCGGGCGAAGCCCGTGCTCATCAGGTTCTCGCTGCGATCCTCCATCCACTTCACCGGTTTGCCCGTCACGAGCGACGCCACGATCGCGCACACGTATCCCGGGTAGATCGGGACCTTGTTGCCGAATCCGCCGCCGATGTCCGGGGACACCACCCGGATCTTGTGCTCCGGGATCCCCGAGACCAAGGCGTAGACCGTCCGGTGCGCGTGCGGGGCCTGCGACGTGGTGTACAGGGTGAGCTTGCCGGACACCTTGTCGATGTCGGCGATCGCACCGCACGTCTCCATCGGAGCCGGATGCACCCTGGGGTAGACGATCTCCTGCTTCACCACCACGTCCGCCTTCGCGAACACCGCCTCGGTCGCGGCGGCATCGCCTGTCTCCCAGTCGAAGCAGTGATTGTCCGTCTTGCCCTCGAGGTCGTCGCGGATCACCGGCGCGTCGGGCGAGAGCGCGGCGCGCGCGTCGACGACGGGATCGAGCATGTCGTATTCGACGTCGATCAGTTCCAGCGCGTCCCGGGCCGAATAGCGGTCCTCGGCGATGACGAACGCCACCTCCTGGCCCTGGAATCGCACCTTGTCGGTGGCCAGCACGGCCTGCACGTCGTTGGACAACGTCGGCATCCAGGCGAGGTTCTTCGCGGCGAGGTCGGCACCCGTCACCACTGCCGTCACCTTCGGGTGTTCCTGTGCGGCAGTGGTATCGATGTTCACGATCCGCGCGTGCGCGACCGGCGACCGCAGGATCGCCAGGTGCAGCATGCCGGGGAGAGTGATGTCGTCGACGTAATTTCCGAGCCCCCGGATGAAGCGGGGGTCCTCCTTGCGCAGCATGCGGCCGTGGCCGCAGGGTTTCTTGTCGTTGTCGACGATATCCGCGCCGCCAGACGGCGGGCGGGATTCGACGGTGGTCATGATGCACTTCCAGTCGTCGCGTGTTCCTCGACTGTCATCGGTGCGCCCTCGGCGCCCCGCGTCTTGTCCTCCTGCACGTCCGCGTCGAAGTCGCCTGCCGGTTCCGGCTCGGCGGCCTCGCCCGCCCGATGGTCGGCAGCCCACTGGATCGAGCGCACGATCGTGGTGTACCCGGTGCAGCGGCAGATCTGCCCGGAGATCGCTTCCCGGATGGTGGCCTCGTCGGGGCTCTCCTCCCGGTCGAGCAGTGCCCGCGCCGTCATCATCATGCCGGGGGTGCAGAACCCGCACTGCAGTCCGTGGCACTGCATGAAGCCCTGCTGGACGGGATCGAGTTCGCCGTCGTGTTCGAGGCCCTCGACCGTGCGAACGTCGTGTCCGCTCGCCATCGCGGCGAGCATCGTGCACGACTTCACCGGATCACCGTCCACGGTGACGACGCACGTGCCGCAGTTGCTGGTGTCGCAGCCCCAGTGGGTTCCGGTCAGGCCGAGCTGGTCGCGGAGGAAATGGACCAGCAGCATGCGCGGTTCCACCTCGGCGCTCACTGCTTCACCGTTGACGGTCATGTTCACCTGCATGGCTATGCCTCTTCTCCGGTCGGCTCGTGCTCCACGTCGCTGCGGAGCACCCGGTCGACCGCTGTACGGAGTGTGCGGATCGTGAGTTCGGATGCGAGATGGCGTTTGTAGTCGACGGTGCCGCGGGCGTCGGCGACGGGTTTGCAGGCCTGCGCGGCCATCCGCCCGGCCTGGGCGAACGCCTCCTCGGACGGGGGACGTCCGGTCAGGTAGTCGGCGACATCCGAAAGTCCGGACGGATCCGGGTTGACTGCCGTGAGGCCGACCGCTGCCCGGGCGATCTCGCCGCCCTCCACCGTGACGGCCGCTCCGGCCGCGGTGACCGCCCAATCCCCGGTCCGCCGTTCGACCTTGGCGTACGCGCTGGAGCTGTGGCCGTGGACGGGTATCACGATCTCGATGAGCATCTCGTTGTGTGCGAGCGCCGTCTCGTACGGCCCGACGAGGAACTCGGACATGGGGATCTCGCGGCGTCCGCCGGGCCCGCGCACCACGCAGGTGGCGTCGAGAACAGAGCAGACAGTGGTGAGGTCCTCGGCCGGATCCGCCTGGCACAGCGATCCGCCGATTGTCCCGCGGTTGCGGACCACCGGGTCGGCGATCACCTTCTCCGCGTCGCGGAAGAGGGGGAACGCCACCGCGAGTTCGTCCGATTCGAGCAGCCGGCGGTGCCGTGTCATCGCACCGATCCGCAGCCTCGACCGCTCGGTCGTGATGTAGCCGAGTTCGCCCTCGAGGTCGTTGATGTCGATGAGGTACTCGGGATTGGCGAGGCGAAGTTTCATCATGGGGAGCAGGCTGTGGCCGCCTGCGACGAGGCGGGCTTCGTCGCCCAGCCGGTCGAGCAGGGCGATGGCGTCCTCGACGCCCGTTGCACGCTCGTATTCGAAGGATCCTGGTACTTGCATTGTGACCTACCTCACAAACATTGATCCTTTCAGCCTGCGCAAGAACCGGTGGTCCGTCAACCCCGGGTGAACCGCCCTAGTCGACGAAGGAATCGACGGGTTCCTCGTGGTGAATCCGGCCGCTCGACTCCGCCAGCGGGCGCCCCGTGCCACCCCACCGGCGGGCGATGATCTCGGCGGCGATGGACACCGCAGTCTCCTCGGGTGTCCGGGCGCCGATGTCCAGGCCGATGGGGCTCGACAGCCGGTCGAGTTCGGTGTCGGTCAGACCGGCCTCGCGTAGGCGTTCACGCCGGTCCAGGTCCGTTCTGCGGGAGCCCATGGCGCCGATGAACGCGACGTCCGGGAGGCGCAGCGCCGTCTCGAGGAGAGGGACGTCGAACTTGGGGTCGTGGGTGAGTACGCAGATCACGGTCCGGCCGTCGATGGCCTGGGCCTCGGCCTGCGCAGCGAGATACCGGTGCGGCCAGTCCACCACCACCTCGTCGGCCGTCGGGAACCGCGCGTGGGTCGCGAACACCGGACGGGCGTCGCAGACCGTCACCCGATATCCCATGAAGGCGCCCTGCCGGGCCACCGCGGCGGCGAAGTCGATGGCCCCGAACACGAGCATGCGCGGCCTCGGCGCGTAACTGGCGACGAACACCTCCATGCCCTCGCCGCGACGCTGGCCGTCGGTGCCGTACGTCAGGACGGTGCTGCCGCCCGCCGCGAGGAGGCCCCGGGCGTCGTCGGTGACCGCGGAATCGGCCCGGTCCGAGCCGAGCGAACCGCTCACGCTCTCGGGCCGGACGACCAGCCGGCGCCCCACCCGAGCCGCATCGGGATGCGCCACGACGGTCGCGACCGCGACCGGCAGGTGATTGTCGATGTCCCGGGTGATCTCGCCGAGCTCCGGAAAATTGTCCCGCGACACGGGCTCGACGAAGATGTCGATGATTCCACCGCAGGTGAGACCCACCTCGAACGCGTTCTCGTCGCTGATCCCGTACCGCTGCAGCACCGGCGTGCCGGATGCCGTGACCTCGGATGCGAGTTCGTAGACCGCCCCCTCGACGCACCCGCCGGACACCGAACCGGACGCGCTGCCGTCGGGCGCCACGACCATCGACGCCCCCGGCGGTCGCGGCGCGGAGCGGAACGTGCGGACCACCGTCCCGACACCCGCCGTTCCGCCCGCGGTCCACACCGCCATCAGGTCCGCCAGCACGTCGCGCATCAGCACCCTTCCCGCTCGAGTCCGACGTGTGATACACGCTCAGCAACAAGCTTATTCCGCCGAGGCGAGTTTGGCCCGGGAGATCGGAACCTCGACTTCGACCGGCGCCAGCGGGAACGGGGGCGTGCCCACCCCGGCGATCCGGAAGTGGCCCCACGGGTCGCGCTCGGCGAGCGCCGCGGGCACTTCCGGACCGTCCCCGATGGTGAGGAACAACGGGGTGCGGTTGCGCCCTTTCGCCGCGTCGACGCCGTCGCCGACGACGCGGCCGTACCAGTGGTAGAGGCCGTCCAGTGGTTCGATGTGACCGTTCAGGAAGACCTCGACGGCCACGGTCAGGTCGCCGGACGTGAGCACGCCGGGCCCGCGGTACTCGGTGTCGTCCTCGCGCTCGGCGAGCGAACTCAGCTCGAAGTGCCGGTCGTCGGGGGTGCGCGTGTGCCGCCAGTAGGATGCGCTCGACCCGGGCCACGCCGCCCGATTGTGGCCGGTGGAATCGAGGTACCAGCTGTCGCAACCACCCGAATTCCACACCGAGCCCGCGAGTTTGCGGTGGACCACCCGGTTGAATTCGCGCTGCGCGCCCGCGCGCACCTCGATCCGGGTCGCGTCGCGCTTCTTCATCAGCGCCAGGCATCGGGTGATGTAGTGCGCCTGGGCCTCGATGACGAAGACGATCGACTGGTTGCCGCCACCGGAATTCGGCCCCATCATGAGGAAGAAGTTCGGGAACCCCGCGACCGCGACGCCCAGGTACGCCTCCATGCCGTCGCGCCAGGCCCGCTGGATCGTCAGGCCGCGGCGTCCCACGATGTGCTCGTTCTCGAATCGGTCACCGACCGCGAATCCCGTGCCGTAGACGATGACGTCCGCCTCGTGCATCGTTCCGTCTTCGGTGCGGATCCCGCGTTCGGTGACCTCCGAGATACCCGAAGTGACCAGATCGACGTTCCCGCGTTGCAGGGCCGGGTAGAAATTGCTGGACACCAGAATCCGCTTGCAGCCGATGATGTAGTCGGGGGTCAGTGTGGCACGCAGTTCGGGATCACGCACCTGCCTGCGCAGCAGACCCCGGGCGGCCGACTCCAGCACCGTCATCAGTCGCGGGTGCAGGAACCCGGCGATCAGCGATTCGTGACTCCAGTAGATCGCACCGCGGTAAGCCTTCTGGACTCCGGGAACAGCCTTGAACACCGCCTTCTCCCCGGCGGTGATCGGACGGTCCAGCTTCGGCAGGATCCAGTGCGGCGTCCGCTGGAAGACGTCGACGTGCGCGGCCGTCCTCGCGATCTCCGGGACGAACTGCACGGCACTCGCTCCGGTGCCGATCACCGCCACCCGCTTACCGCTCATGTCGACCGAGTGATCCCACTCGGCGGAATGGAATGCCGCACCCGAGAACGACTTCCGGCCGGAAAAATCCGGGACGCTGGGTTTGTGCAGCGGTCCAGGGCCGGCGACGACGATACGGGGGTGATAGACGGAACCCGACCGGGTCTCCACCCGCCACCGGTCGGTGGTCTCGTCGAACTCGTAGGAGATCACCTCGGAGCCGAACCGGATGTGTGGTGCCAGATCGTAGTCGCGGACCACCCGTTCGATGTAGTCGAGAATCTCGGGTTGCCGGGCGTACATCCGCGTCCATTTCCGGTTGGGCGCGAAGGAGAACGAGTACATCAGCGACATCACGTCGCAGCCGCACCCGGGATACGTGTTCTCCCGCCACGTTCCACCCACCCGATCGGCTTTCTCGAGGACGACGAAGTTCTCCTCCCCCGCCTCCTTCAGTTTGATCGCCATACACAATCCGGCGAATCCGGTGCCAACGACGAGGACGTCCGGCTCGGCGACCCCGGGGGTCACAGGAATCCCCCGCGCCGCCACAGCGCGCGGGACGTCGCTCGCATCAGGCCGTTCTCCTCGAGGAACGCGGCCAGCGACTCGAACCCCCGTCGTTGATTCTCGCGAAAGTTCGGATTTGCCAGCGCCTCTCGACGCGCTTCCTTCGGATCCAGCCCGGCCCGCTCGTACATGGCCGGGTTGGTGAACAGCCGCTGGAACAGCGGGCCGCCGATCCCCTGCAGCGTTCCGACCCACAGCCGGTCGATCCGGTGGCCTTCCGCGACGCGGCGACGCACCCCCTCGCGCGCGAATCGGATGTGCCGGGACTCCTCGGTGACGTGGATCCGCATCAGCCGGGAAATCATCGGCTGCAACTGCGGGTCCTCGAGGACGCGCCGCTGCGTGGCATCGAAGATCTCCTCACCGATCAGCGCGGCCACCCACAGCATAGTCCCGCGAAATGTCTTGGGCAGCACGTTGACCACGACTGCCTGATACCACCGGAGCTGGAAGGGCTTGGCGCCCATCTGCTCGATGGCACGCCCGAACATCGTCATGTGCCTGCACTCGTCGCCCATCTCGGTGAGCATGTACCGGGTGTGCAGCGAGCTCGGGTCGGTGTGCAGCAGCGCGCGCAGGAGCGCCTGGTTGAGGATGTTCTCGAACCAGATTCCGACACTGAGAATGTTCGCCGATTCCTGCCGGGACAGCTCGATGCGCTGCGCCTCGCTCATCCGGTCCCACATCTCGGTTCCCCACAGGGACAGGACCTGCGGCGGCAGGAAGTACCTGCCGTCCTCGAGGGGCGCGTCCCAGTCGATATCGACCACGGGGGCGTACGAACGCTTGACGGAGCCTGCGAGGAGCCGGCCGGCGACTTCCTCCTGACCGATCGTGTGTGAACGCTGAGACATCGCTGATCCCTTCGTCGAGCGCGATTCCATCTCGTTGCCGTTTATAGGTAAAACGTAAACCCGGGTGTGACGCAGGTCAATGGTTATCTGTGACCCGAGTTCACATTTGCCGCTTCTGTTTGCGCCCACCCCACCCGAACAGCACAATCAGGGCCGTGAGGACGCAGCCGACGACACCGACGCCCGGCGAACTCCGGGAACGGATCCTCGACGCGGCCGAGGAATGCCTGATCGAACTCGGTTACAGCACCCGGCTTCACGCGGTCATCGCCGAGCGAGCGGGACTGTCCCGGCCCACGCTCTACAAACACGTCGGCGATCAGTCCGCCATCCTCGAGGCCCTCTTCCAGCGGGAGATCTCGCGGTTCTTCGTCGTGCTCGACCCGGTGCTGCGGGGACGGCAGAGCCAACTCCAGGTGCGATTCGTCGACGCCGTCGTGTTCGCGGTCCAGTACGCACGCGGACACCGGTTGCTACAGAAGGGATTGCGCGACGACCCCGACGTGGTGCTCCCCTGGTTCACGATCAAGGCGAAGCCGATGATCGAACTCGGGGCGCAACTTCTGACCCCCCACTTCGAGCGCCTTTTCGCTCCCGAGCAACTGTCGGGAGTGAGCCCCACCGCCATCTCCGAGTGGGCGTTCCGCATCATCGGCTCGCTCATCATCACGGAGGGGATCGTGGACACGTCCGACGAGCGGGCTCTGCGAGAGTTCGTCCGGTCCCTTCTGGCGATCGCGTTCATGCCGCAACCGGACATTCATATTCCTTGACGCGTATATACGCGTAGGCGCATACTCGGGTCATGGCACCGGACGTGTTCACCGTGGTCGCCGAACCACAGCGCCGCAGAATCCTCGAACGGCTGCGGGCCGGCCACGCCAGCGTCGGCGAACTCGTCGACCAACTCGCCCTGCCCCAGCCGACCGTGTCCAAACACCTGCGGGTGTTGCGGCAGGCCGGATTCGTCACCTGCCGCACCGCGGCCCAGCAACGCATCTACAGCCTGCACCGCGAACCGTTCGACGAGTTCGACGCGTGGCTGCAGCCCTACCGCCGGCTGTGGGCGAATCACCTCGATGCGCTCGAGCGGCACCTCGAATCGAAGGAGACCCCGTCATGACCGAATCAGACGCACGCCGCGACTACCGCCCCGGCCCACTGCGGCACGTCGAAGCACGACCCGACGGCACCCGATGGGCTCTGACCTTCGTTCGCGACTTCACCCACTCGCCGGCGGCGCTGTGGACCGCGCTCACGGACCCCGGCGAACTTCCACAGTGGGCGCCGTACACCGCGGACCGGAACCTCGGAACAGTCGGTCCCGCGACCCTGATCATGGTCGACGGGCAGAACCGCACCGAACTCGACGGCACCGTGACCCGGGCCGACTCACCTCACGCCCTCGAACACGCCTGGGGTGACGACGTCCTGCTCTGGACGATCGAGGAAACCGACGCCTTCACCCGACTGACCCTGCGCCACACTGTCGACGACCAGCGAACCGCGGCGATGACGGCCGCCGGGTGGCACATGTGTCTGGACGTCGCCGAGGCCCTACTCGGCGGCAATCCGATCGGACCGATCGTCGGCGCCGAGGCGATGAACTACGGCTGGCGCGAACTCAACGAGCAGTACTCCGAACGCTTCGGCGTCGAACCGATCGATCCGACGCTGCAGTGAAATCGGAGACGGGCGTCCGCCGCTCCCCGTACCGTTGACGCATGGGACTGCAATGGGAAGCCGTGGTGGTCAACGCTCTCGATCCGACAGCCCTGGGACGCTGGTGGGCCGAGGCCCTGGGCTGGGGCGCCGTGACCGACTCCGACGGCGACGTCCACATCCGGCCCCGGGCCGACAGCCACCCGGAGATCCTGTTCGTGGCGGTTCCGGACCGGAAGCAGATACCGAACCGCCTGCATCTCGACTTCCAGCCCGACGATCAGCAGGCCGAGGTCGCGCGGCTTCTCGGGCTCGGCGCCCGGCACGCGGATGTCGGTCAGGGCGAGCAGAGTTGGGTGGTGCTCGCCGATCCCGAGGGCAACGAGTTCTGCGTCCTGTCCAGCCGGCGCTGACGCCGATCAGGCCACCTTCGCCCACAGGGTCCGCAGCGTCTCGTGCTGCACGACGAGGACCCGGCCCACCGGGAGCCCGAGCAGGCCCGCGGTGTCGTGCACGGACAGCCCGTCGATGACCCGCAGCAGGACGATCTCCCGGGCGGTGGCGTCGAGATGGCGTAGCAGCACGGCCACTTCCGCCGGAATGTCCGGACTTCCGACCGCGCTGCCGTGGGCGTCCGCGACGGTCCGGCTCACGACGCGATACACCTCGCGGACCGGATGATCACTGCGAGCGAGAGCCGGAAGTTCGCGCGCCACTGCGAGCAGCGCTTCGTGCGCCACCTCGTCCGCCGGCCGCGTGACCTGCGTGGAATTCCCCACGCGGGTACGGCAATAGCGCACCACCTGCGGCCACAGCGTCGTCATCACCCGCTCGACAGCCTCGCGATCCCCCGCCGCGGCGGCCGTCGCTGCCGAATGTAATTCCTCGTCAAGCACACTCATATGACCCTCGATCCCCCGACCTCGCCGTCTCCGGTCATCCGTCACGGCGCTTCCGTACTCATCTTCCGGCACACCAGGGGTCAACACATCCGGGAGATTCCGTTCATGCTGAGTGTTGTTTAGTGCATTCTGCATGAGTGTCCGGGTTACCCCGGTCACGTTCACCACTCAGTGGTGTTCCCGCAGCAATACCGTCAGCCCACCGAGCGGCGGGTCTTATGGTTGGTTTCTGTCGGGCGTCTTTTACGTCTCGTCCGCAACTCGCCGAAGACGCACCACCGTCAACCGCTGCGAGGGCAGCGAGGTTGAGAGCAGCATTGTGATCACGATCAGCGCGGAATCCGCACGCATCGCAGGTGAACACCCGAACCTTCAGGGGTAGTTTGGCTTTCACTACCTGACAGTTCGAGCAGGTCTTACTCGACGGATACCAACGGTCCGCCACCTGCAGACCGGTGCCAGCCCACTCGCACTTATAGGTCAGTTGTCGCCGGATCTCGGCGAACGCCGCATCCTGCAGAGCCCGGTTCAACCCCCGCTTGTAGGCGCCACCGGAACGGGTCATTCCCGCGACGTTGAGGTCTTCGACGACGACGGTATCGAAGTCCCGCACCAGTCGGGTGGTGAGTTTGTGCAGGTGATCGCGGCGACTGTTCGCGATGCGGATGCGCACCGCCCGGATCTGTTCCTGGGTGCGCAGCCAGTGCCGGGAGGGTTGTTGACCGGTGCGACGATCCGGGCCGACACGGCGGGACGCACGGCGCCCGAGGCTACGAAGTTGTTTCGCATGCCTGCGTGCGTGCGTCGGATTCTCGATCATCTCCCCGTTCGAGAGGACTGCGAGGTGTTTGACCCCCACATCGACTCCGACCACCACACCGCAATCGCCGACCGCGGCGGAGGTACCGGTGGTGGCGGATGGCAGTGCCCGCGCGGGGAGAGCGATTTCGACCGAGAACGACACCTGCCACCGGCCCCGACGAAACGAGAGGGTCGCCGACCGAATCCGCGCCGTCCCGGCGATCGTCTTTCGTGCCAATTTGCGGGTCGATTCGGCAGACCGGACCACGCCGATCCGTGGTAGTTGGATGTGGCGTCGATCCCCGCTGTCGGTGACCAACCCGAAACTGCCGGTGGTGAACCGGCACGACAGCACCGCCCGTTTGCCCTTGAAGCGGGGGAATCCCATCGGACCTTTGCGTTTTCCGGATCGGGCGTCGGACCAGTTCGATAGGGCGGCCGCGCAGTTCGCGAGTCCGGAACTGTAGGCCTCTTTCGAGTTCTCCGGCCACCACACCTGCCCGGTGTCGGTGTTGACGGCGACGTCGTCTTTCACGGTGTTCCAGTATTTGCGCAGGCCGTACGCCGACCAGGACACCGGCGGCGTCAACTCCGCGTCCGGGATCTCGTAAGACCGTTCCGCAGTCCGTTGGTCGAGGTTCGCCTTGACCTGCGACAGTGCCCAGTTGTAGGCGAAGCGCTGCGCCCCACAGTGCGACCGCAACACCGACGCCTGCTCCGGGGTCGGCTCGAGGACAAAAACGTAGGCACGGATCACCGTCCGAGAAGAGTCCGCAACCTGGTCGAGCGCCGCGCCCGGAGCCGTAACGTGGTCACCGGGATCGGCGAGCACAGCTGTGGGCGTCACGACAGATCCGCCGCAGCGGTCACCGCAGCTGCGGCACTCCGGCGTGAACCACGCCGCCCGCATCGGCGGGCACACAGCGAGGCCTTCACCTCGGTCATATCGCGCACCAGATCATCACCACCCGTCGTCGGTCAACACAAGCACGGTACGACAGGGCACCGACAACACAGCCTCGATGAGGCCGAACCCGAACCTGGCGAGTCGGTCCCGATGCCGACGACACAATCGGATCAGCCACTTGCCTGCGAAATGTAGTGGTCGGAACCGATCTCGGTGACCGTCCTCGACACACCCAGACCCCGCGTTCCATATTCGGTCACACCACACCCCCGCCTGGCGTTCCAGATCGGCCTACTGACAGGACGACACCCGGCAACACGCACCAACGCACCCACCGCCGGGTCCCGACCGCCGGAACCCCCACCACAATCGTCTCCGAGAGCAAACAGTGAGCCTGGACCGGCAGTGCCGCCGCGTGGAACTACACCAACGGGGTCCGATACTGCACACCGGTCGCCCAACCCCGCAACATCACTGCACTAAACAACACGAAACGACATCAAACATTCAGAACACGCAGACTGTACGCAACCCCCTACATGTCCGGCTTCCTCCGCAGGTTCTTGGTCTGGCCGCGTTGTTTCTTGGCGTCGAGTCTTCGTCGGTGCGAACCCTTGGTCGCCTTGGTCGGACGCCGGGTGCGGGTTTCGGCGAGGACCGCCGCGCGCAACAACGCCGCCATCCGGGCCCGGGCAGCGCGCCGATTGCGCAGCTGCGAACGGGTTTCGGACGCCGTCACGGTGACCACCCCGTCAATGAGCCTGTGTCCCAGCTGAACCTGCATGCGTTCGAGCTGGGACGGCGACAGCGTCGACAACGTCCACAGGTTCACTCGCAACTCCACCCGCGAGTCCGTGGTGTTGACGCCCTGACCGCCGGGACCGCCGGCGCGGGAGAACCGCCACTGCAACTCGGCGGCCGGAACGACGAGCGACCGCGTGATCTCGAGGTCGTCGGTGACCTCGCCGCCGGGAAACACCGGAGGAACTTCGCTCACACTCCCAGCGCCCGAGCGAGCACCGGCCAGGAATCGTGCAGGTCGTCCTGCCAGTATCCCCACGAGTGTGTGCCCGAGTTACGGAAACTTGCGGTTGCAGGTATTCCCAGTTCCCCCAGGCGATCCGTAAATCGGTGGGTGCAGTAGTTGGTCACCGCTTCGATGGGACCACCCGCGTAGATCTGACGCGCGAGCGTCGCGACGTTCCCGTCGATCCCGGGGCCGTCCAGGGTCTCGTGGCGCCCCGGCAGACCGTTGCCGTTGGAGAGGAACAGTTCCGTTCCGCGCAGTTCGGCGGCGTGAACGTAGGGATCGTTCGCCGCCCACGCCGGATCGTCCGCCTTCCCGTACATGTTGGCCGGGTTGCCGTAGCCGTAGTTGTCCATGGTGATCTTGATGAAGAGCTGACCGAGCGGATCACTGGTCAGAGCGCAACCGCTGTAGGCGGCCACACCGCGGAACAGGCCGGGAGCGGCAATCGCCAACTGCAGAGCGGCAGTACCCACCCGTGACATGCCGGCGAGCGCGTTGACTCCGTTGGTGCCGAGGGCAGCGTCGACGACCGGCGGAAGTTCCTGAGTCATAAAGGTCTTCCACTTGTTCACCCCCATCACCGGGTCGGGGCTCTTCCAGTCCGTCCAATACGCGTTCTCGCCGCCGGACGGGCTGACGACGTTCACGTTCCGGTCGGCCAGGAACTCTTCGACATCGGTCTTCTCCCGACGGACCTGACCGTCGAGGAAGTACAGCGTCGGCCTCGGCACGCTCGTGTCGGCGGGGCGCTGCACGTACACCGGAACGACCCGCTGCATCGACGCCGAGAAGACGTGCAACGTCAGGTGTCTCGAATCGATCACGGTGACGTGATCGAGCGTCGACCCGTTCGGCGCCACCGCGGAACCGAGCGCCTGACCGGTGTCGACGATCGGGTCGGCGGCCGCCGCGACGGTGCCGCCGAGGCAGAGAGAGACCACGGTCACGGCCGTCACGGCCGCTGTTCGCAATTTCCCCCGAAAGATCTGTCGTGTCACGACCGACTACCGCCCTCCACCCGCACGAATTCCGGTCCCGGGCATGCTAACAGTTCCCGCGATACCGAGTAACGGAAGAGCCTTTCCGCGCGATGAACATTCGACCCCCCACGTTCATTGAAGGACCGGCATGACGCTTCCCCCGCCCTCATCACCTGCCACTCGTAAGAAGTGGCCCTGGATCACCGGCGGGATCGTCGTAGTCGTGGCCGCGGTCTCGTTCCTCAGCCCCGGACAGGACGACC
Organism: Rhodococcus mengyinensis; assembly: GCF_048381435.1. Classification (NCBI taxonomy): domain Bacteria; kingdom Bacillati; phylum Actinomycetota; class Actinomycetes; order Mycobacteriales; family Nocardiaceae; genus Rhodococcus; species Rhodococcus mengyinensis. The sequence continues at coordinate 174,697 of NZ_JBLWIT010000121.1, forward strand.
AATCGGCCCAGGCCACAGCGGTATCCGCGTCCGTGACGCCCACGGTCGCCGATTCGACGACGGCGCGTGCCGCGTGGAGTTCGTCGCCACCGGTGCCGGTTTCGTCTGCGCTCGCCCTCTCACCCGTCGAACCCGCCGCGGCCGGCGGCGCCGGCGCGACCGCCGCGTTGCAGCAACTCGCCGGCCTCGAGGTCAAGGGACGCGCACCGAAGACCGGCTACGACCGGGATCTCTTCGGCCAGGCGTGGACCGACGACGTCACGGTCGACGGCGGTCACAACGGGTGCGACACGCGGAACGACATCCTCGGGCGCGACCTCGAACAGATCGTGTTCAAGCCGGGCAGCCGCGACTGCGCGGTACAGACCGGAACGCTGCTCGACCCGTACACGGGCAACACCATCTCCTTCGTTCGCGGTGAGGGCACGTCGAATGCCGTGCAGATCGATCACGTCGTCGCGCTGTCCGACGCCTGGCAGAAGGGGGCGCAGCAGCTCGACACCGCGACCAGGACGAACTTCGCGAACGATCCGCGGAACCTGAAAGCCGTCGACGGCCCCACCAACCAGCAGAAGTCGGACGGAGACGCCGCAACCTGGCTGCCCCCGAACAAGAGCTATCGGTGCACCTACGTGGCCGATCAGGTGGAGGTGAAGGCCGCGTACGGGCTGTGGGTGACCCAGGCCGAGCACGATGCGATCGCCCGGGTTCTCCAGGACTGCGGGGCGGCGACGCCTGCCGTCGCGCCCGCTCCGACTACCAGCACGGTCCCGGAAGCAGCACCTGCGCCCGCTCCCGCTCCCGTTCCCGTTCCCGTTCCCGCTCCGGCACCCGCACCGGTCCCGTTCGTCGACACGGCACCGCCGAGCGACGTCTACTACAAGAACTGTTCGGCGGCCAAGGCGGCCGGTGCCGCGCCGGTCCACATCGGCGAGCCGGGCTACGGCACCCACCTCGATCGCGACGGCGACGGCGTCGGCTGTGAGAGCTGATCCGGGCCTGACGCGACAAGCACCTCCGCCACCAGTTAACCTGAACTGCCTGCAGGGACGTCGGGTACCTGTAGCGCTTTCGTACATGTCAGAAAGATGAGATCGGCATGACTACTGCACCCGACGCACTCGGGCACCCCCCACATACGGACGAGCCGGCAGTCGCCCGCACGTATTCGAAGCCGGCGTTGTCGGCGCGCGAAATCGAGGTTCTCCGCCACTGGTTGCGCGGCGACTCCAAGCTCGCCGTCGCCGCCGACCTCCACATCGCGCTCGGAACGGTCAACACGCACCTGACCCGCATCCGCGAGAAGTACGCGCTGGTCGGACGTGATGCGTCCACCAAGACGGCGCTGCTGGTACGGGCCCTTCAGGACGGGATCATCACGATCGCCGAGCTCTGACGTGCCTACGCCCTGCGCAGGGCGTCCCGGTCGATCTCGGCCACCGACGTCAGGCCACTGAGACCCATCGTGAGGTCGAACTCGGCGATCACGTTGGCGGTGGCGTCCCGCGCACCGGCCTGACCTGCGAGGGCCAGGCCGTACAGGTGGGGCCTGCCGAGCGTCACCGCGTCCGCACCGAGGGCCAGGGCCTTGAAGACGTCTGCTCCCGTGCGGATTCCGCTGTCGAGGAGCAGCGTCAGCCTGCCGTCGACGACGGGCGCGATGTCCACGAGCGCGTCCAGCGACGACACACTGCCGTCCACCTGCCGCCCACCGTGATTCGACACCACGATGCCGTCCACCCCGGCGTCGAGCGCGCGCCTGGCGTCGTCCGGGTGCAGCACGCCCTTGAGGAGGATCGGCAGCGACGTCCTGCTGCGAAGGGTCTCGATATCGGCCCAGCTCAGCGACGGCCGGGAGTAGATGTCGAGGAACGTCTCCACAGCGGCCCGCGGTTCCGGCGACCGCAGGTTGTCGAGAAAGCGGCCCGGGAAGCGCCGGGTCATCGACACCAGTGACCGGATCGCGCCGAGCGTCACCTCGACGTCCGCCTTGCCTGCGGCGGCCTTGATCCGCTCGTGCACGATCCGGCGGAACACCTGATCGGACGTGTACTGCGCGATCCCCTGCCCCTGAGCGAAGGGCAGCGAGCCGAGGTTGAGGTCTTCCGGGCGCCAGCCGAGCATGGTCGTGTCGAGGGTGACGACGACGGCGTCCGCACGAATGTTCTCGGCACGCTGGAGCAGGCTGTCGACGAGATCGTCGTCGGTGCTCCAGTACAGCTGGAACCACCGGGGTGCGTCGCCCATCGCCGCCGCACTCTCCTCCATCGGTGCGCAGCCCTGGTTGGAGAAGATGTACGGCACACCCAGTTCGGCGGCCGCGGCCGCGATCGCCACATCCGCCTCCGGCCTGGCCAGTTCGGCCGCGCCCACCGGGGCGAGCAGCACCGGGGCCGGAATCCTGCGCCCGAACAACTCGACCCCGATGTCGCGCTTCGAGACGTCGCGCAACACCCGGGGAACGATCTGCCACTTGTCGAACGCATCGCGGTTGGCCTGCATCGTGCGACCCAGCCCCGCGCCGCCGTGGACGTACGCCCACCCCTTCGCGCTCATCTTCCTCTTCGCGCGTCGCTCCAGCGTGTCGAAGTCGGTGGGAACGGAGGGTGTGCGGCCGAGGACGCCGTCGCGGTAGATCAGATTCTGGCGGGCCCGGCCCGGACTGTCCTGGTTCTCGCTCGCAGACATGCGCCGAGTCTTCCACAGGCCGGCACGAACCGACGGCAGGTCGCCGGGACGCGTAGGTTTGTGACCGGCACCACACCGAACCCCAGACATCCCAGGAGACCGAGATGCCCGACCGCCCGTCCCTCACCGGCGCTCCCTGCTGGATCGATCTCACCAGTTCCGACCCACGACAGGTCATTCCGTTCTACACCGGACTGTTCGGGTGGAGGTCGGACACCAACGAGGATCCGCAGTACGGCGGTTACTCCATCTTCAGCATGAACGGCAAACCCATTGCGGGCCTTGGCCCGCAACAGCAGGGCAACCCGTACGGCAACGTGTGGACCACGTACATCGCGTCCGAGGACGCGGAGGCCACCGCGGCGAAGGCCGCCGAGGCGGGCGGCCAGGTGATGATGCCCGCAATGGTCGTGGGCGACCAGGGCACGATGGCCATCCTCGGTGATCCGGCCGGCGCCGTGATCGGCGTGTGGCAGGCCGATCAGCACGACGGATTCGGTCTCGTGGACGAGCCCGGCGCGCCCGTCTGGCACGAAACGCTGTCGCGGAACTACGCGGCGGCGCTCCCGTTCTACGCGGACGTTTTCGGCTGGACCTTCCGGACCCTCGGCGACACAGACGAATTCCGGTACTCGCAGGCGAACCTCGGCGACCACACCGTGGCCGGAGTCATGGACGCCGACTCGTTCCTGCCCGAAGGCGTCCCCTCGTTCTGGCAGTTCTACATCGGCGTCGAGGACACGGATGCGGCGGTCGCGAAGGTGACCGAACTGGGCGGCAGCGTCCGGCGCGAACCGGAGGACACCCCGTTCGGGCGGCTCGCGTCCGTCGCCGACCCGCTCGGCGCCACCTTCCAGATCACGACGCTGCAGTCCTGATCCGGTGACGGTGGCGCGCAGAACGCGCCACCGTCACACCGGGCCGAACGGCGCCTGCGCCTCCTTGGCGTCCCAGATGTCGAGGAGCGAGCGGAGAATCTCCTCCGACATGCCCAGACCCCCGAGATGGCTTTCCCCGTGCATCGTGTGGAACTCGGCGTCGGGAAGAAGCGACACCATGTGCTGCCCGTGCCGGAGCGGAATGATGTGGTCGCAGTCGCCGTGCCACCACCGCACCGGGGTCTTCACCGCATTCACCCGGAATCCCCAGTCCCGCGCGAACAGGACGAGGTCGGCGAACGGTGCACTGAGCTGCTTACGGCCGCCGTTGAGCAGGTCGTCGAGGAACATCGCCTTGAACTCCGGCCGCGCGAGCAGACGGCGGTCCCCCTCCGGCGACAGCCGCCCATACAGGTCGATGATCGGCGACGCGAACGGTCTCGCCAGCCTGATCACGGAACTCGCCGCCAACCCGACGGGGACACCGCCCGCCGACAGCACCGGAGCCGCCAGGACGGCGAGATCCATCAGCCCGCTGCGGATCGCGTCGGGACCCTTCGTCGGCGCGACACCCCCGAGGATGCCGGTCGCGACCACGCGGTCGGGCATCGCGTACGCCGCGGCCAGTGTGTAGGGCCCGCCACCGGACAGGCCGACCACGGCCATCTGGTCGACGCCCAGCGTGTCGGCGACCGTCCGCAGGTCTTCGGCGAAGTCGATCACGGCGCCGTAGCGGTGCGGCGTCGACGACCCGACCCCCGGCCGGTCGATCCCGATCAGCCGCACGTGCTCGCGTTCGGCGAACGCCCGGGCCTCCATCGGCACCTGACGCCGCGCACCGGGTGTGCCGTGCAGCCAGAACACCGCCCTGCCCTGTGCCGAACCGAACTCCGCGAAGCCGAGCCGACGCCCCTCGCCTACCGCGACCGTGCCCTCCAACTGCGGGCGTGCGATATCCACCATGCCCACAGCTTCGCACGTGACACCCGTCACGTTTCCGCCCGGGACCCGCTCAGCGGTGTGCGGTGGACGTGAACTGGTAGGTCGCGGCATCGACGATCTGCTCGGGAGACACCTCGATCTCGCCGTTCAGCCACGCCGTCATGAGCTCCGCGAGCCCGCCCACGAACAGCAGCGCGGTGATCTCGTCCTGCGGCGACGACCACGCCCGGTCGCCGTAGAGTTCCTTCGATTCCTCCGCGACCAGCAGGGCGAACGCCCGCAACAATTCACGCCGTCGCGTCCGCAGCGGTTCGGCGCCCGCCGATTCGATGATCGACACCCGCCCTTTCCGCGGGTCCGCCGTCAGGATGTCGACGAACGTCGCGATCGCCGCCCGCGCCCGCACCTCGGGGTCGCCGGTCACGGACTGGAGAGTGACCCCCGTCGCCTCCGCGATCTCCGCGGCAATGCCCTCGATCACCTGCACCAGCAGGTCGTCCCGGTCGCGGAAGCTCTCGTAGAAATAGCGTTCCGTCAGTTTCGCCTCGGCGCAGATCGCGGTCATGGTCGCCTTCTCGCCGCCGACGGTGCCGAACACCTGTAGTCCCGCCTCGAGTAGTCGCGCGCGGCGCTCCGCGGCGCGTTCCTCCGAACTTCGACCGCGGTACTGGCGCGCCGGTGAACTCATGACTCGATGTTGACAGACCCGCCGGTGTGACGCACACTACAGGCATCTGACAGAGGGTCCTGTCACATATGCCACTAGGAGGGCCGATGCCCAAAGTTCTCGCTGCTCCCCCACCGCAAAGCACCCTGCAACCCATCTCGGGCAATGCCGGATTCCCCGTCATCGGACACTCACTGGACTACTTCCGCGACCCGATGGGACTGCTGCAGAGTCGCTGGGATCGCTACGGCCCCGTGTCGTGGCTGAGCATGGCCGGCAAGCGGTGGGTCACCGTGCTCGGACCGGACGGCTGCCAGACGGTGCTGCAGAACAAGGACCGGGCCTTCGTCAACAGCGACGGATGGAGCGTGCTGATCGGGCCGTTCTTCCACCGCGGGCTGATGCTGCTCGACGGCGACGAACACCTCGCCCACCGGCGAATCATGCAGCAGGCCTTCACCCGCGACCGACTGTCGCGCTATACCGAGGCACTCCATCCGGCCGTCGAGAAGGGGCTCGACGGCTGGCAGCCCACCCCGGGCTTCGCCGCGTACCCCGCGCTGAAGGAGCTGACACTCGATCTCGCCACGAGCATCTTCATGGGAGGCGCCGAGGGGTCGACGCCCCGGGAGATGGCCGAGATCAACAAGGCGTTCATCGACAGCGTGCAGGCCGCCACGTCGGTGATCCGGTATCCCCTGCCCGGAACGCGATGGAAGCGTGGCATCGACGGGCGCGCACGACTCGAGGAGTTCTTCCGCCGCTACCTGCCCGCGCGGCGAGCGGGCGCCGGCGACGACCTGTTCTCCGCGCTGTGCCACATCGAATCCGAAGAGGGGCAACGGTTCAGCGACGACGACGTCGTCAACCACATGATCTTCCTGCTGATGGCGGCGCACGACACGTCCACCATCACGCTGTCGACGATGATGCAGTACCTCGGTCAGCACCCCGACTGGCAGGAGCGGTGCAGACGGCAGTCGGCGGCACTGGGCACGTCCACCCCGACCTACGGTCAACTCGACGAACTGACCGACCTCGACCTCGTCATGAAGGAATGCCTGCGCCTCGTTCCGCCGGTCCCGGTGGTCGCCCGCCGCGCGGTCGAGGACACCGAGGTGCTCGGCCACTACATCCCCCGGGGCACGTACATGTCGGTGGTCGTGCACTTCACCCATCACATGCCCGAGTACTGGCCCGATCCGGAGAGGTTCGACCCCGAACGGTTCGCACCCGAACGCCGCGAGGACAAGGTTCACCGGTTCGCGTGGGAGCCGTTCGGCGGCGGCGTGCACAAATGCCTGGGGATGCACTTCGCGGGCGCCGAGATCAAGACGGTCATGCACCACCTGCTGCGGCGATTCGACTGGCAGGTGAGCCCCGGCTACGTCGCCCCGCTCAACTACACCTCGCTGCCGTTTCCCTCCGACGGCCAGCCCGTGGACCTGTACCACCGTGTCGGCTGAGCCGACTCTCCACATTGCGGGCTGAGCCGATATCCCAAGTGCAGCCCGAGCCGATCCACCATAGTGGAAGTCATGACCGTTACGGCGCCCCCGCTCGACGTGTATTCGCAGCCGACGCTGTCCGCCCTGATGCCGTCCGTCCTCGCCGCACTCGGCGTTGCCGGCGAACCCAACCGGCTGCACCTGCCGGACAGCAGGCACACCGTGGTGTTCTTGATCGACGGCCTCGGCTGGACATCGCTGCGTCGCCACCGCGAACACGCCCCGTTTCTCGACAGCCTGACGGGACGGCCGATCCGGGCCGGCTTCCCCACCACGACCGCCACCAGCATCGCGTCGTTCGGCACGGGGTTGCCGTCCGGTAGTCACGGCATCACCGGCTACCAGTCATACGTTCGTGAGGTTCGCGGCACGCTCAACTGGTTGTCGTGGCGCGCGGGCCACAAGGGCGACGAACTCACCCGGCTGGTGCCCGAGGTCGTCCAGCCCGCTCCGACCGTGTTCGAACGCGCCGCGGCAGCCGGTATCACGTGTACGACGGTGGTTCCCGCGAAGTTCGACGGGTCCGGGCTCACCCGCGCCGTCCTCCGCGGCGGCACGTTCGCAGGAATACACGCATACGGTGACCTGATCGCGCACGTCGTCACCGCGGCCCGGGCAGGCGACCGGACCCTCACCTACTGCTACCTCAGCGAAATCGACACGCTCGGTCACATTTACGGACCGGGATCCGAATCCTGGTTGCACCAGGTCGCCCTCGTCGACCGGCTCGTCGAGAGGCTCGCCGCGGGACTCGCGGCGGCACAACCCGACACCCACCTGTACGTCACCGCCGACCACGGCATGGTCATCGTCGACGACGCGGACAAGATCGACTTCGACGCCACTCCCGCCCTGTCGGACGACGTGGTGGCGCTCGCCGGCGAACCGCGGTGCAGGCACGTCCACACCCGCGCCGGAGCCGGGCACGACGTCGCCGACCGGTGGAGGAGTGAACTGGGACACCGCATGTGGATCGGCACGAGGGACGAGGCTGTCACGGCGGGACTGTTCGGCCCGGCCGTGCGGTCCGAGGTGCAGGGCCGTATCGGGGACGTCGTCGCCATCGCCCAGGGCGGCGTCGCGGTGGTCCGCCGCAAGGCGGAGTCGAGGCTGTCCGCCCTGCCCGGGCAGCACGGCGCACTCAGCGACGACGAGTTGCTGATTCCTCTGCTGCACGGCGCCACCACGTAAACCCGGGTCGCTCACCGGTCCGCGCGGCCACTCCTGATAGAAATGACGAACAGCGTTGATTTCAGGAGAGATTCATGCCCCGCTCTGCGGTACCGAACACCGGCTCCATCATCACGACCATCCGCACGAAGTGGCCCTGGATCCTCGCCGGGCTGTTCATCGTCGTGCTCGTCACGATGCTCACTCCGGACCCCGACGACACCCTTGCCGCCGGAACCGGACCGGTCGCACCCTCGGAAGTCACTGACGCACAACAGATACAGACGGCGTTCACGCAACTGTCCACCCTCGAGGTGAAGGGCCGGGCACCCAAGACGGGCTACGACCGGGAACTGTTCGGCGCCAGCTGGACCGACAACGTGTCGGTCGAACTCGGACGCAACGGCTGCGACACCCGCAACGACATCCTGCGACGCGACCTCGTCGACATCACGTCACGGGACCGCACCCGCAACTGCGTGGTGCAGTCGGGCACGTTGCGGGATCTCTACACGGGCACCATCATTGCGTTCACCCGGGGCACGAAGACGTCGGACGCCGTGCAAATCGATCACGTGGTGGCACTCTCGGACGCGTGGCAGAAGGGCGCTCAGCTCCTCGACGCGCAGACCCGGGCGGACCTCGCGAACGATCCCCGCAATCTGCAGGCGGTGGACGGACCCACCAATCAGCGCAAGAGCGACGCCGACGCGTCGACATGGCTGCCCCCGCTGGCGGCGTACCGCTGCACCTACGTGGCGCGGCAGGTGGAAGTGAAAGTGGCGTACCGGCTCTGGGTGACGCCGCCCGAGCGCGATGCGATGTCCGCGGTGCTCACCGGCTGCGGAGCCCGGTGATCACGCGCCGGGCGGGGTGAGCCGGTTCTCGGAGCCCGTGTCGACCGACGGGGCCGGCGCACCGGAATCCCAGTCGACGGAGTTGTTGGACCCGGTGAGTTCGAGGGAGTCGAGGGACACGGCGCGCACGAAGTTGTCGTTGCCACTCACCGTCATCGAACCGGAGTCGTCCACGGTCACGGAGTTCCCGCTGCCGCCGACCGAGATCCGCCCCGCCTGCTTGCCGAGCACGGTGACGGCGTTGCCCTGCACGTCGATCGACTCGACGACGTCGATGGTGGCACTGTTGCTGCGTCCCGAGATGGTGAGCGTTCCGGTCTGCCCGCCGACGACGTTGGTGTCCTGACCGTTCACGACGACCGCGTTCGACGTCGCGACGTTCGCCGAGACGCCGTTGGCCTCGATGGTGACGGTGCCGCACTCGCCGTCGAGGACGACCACGGCACCGTCCCTGTCGACGATCACGTCGCGGCCCGCGCAGTCACCGCCCGAGTTCAGTTCCACCGCGGAGCCGGACACCGTCGAGGTGCTGCCGCCGCCGGTGCTCCCGCCGCCGCAGCCCGCGAGGGCCACGGCGCCGGACATCAGCACCGCGACGGCGACCGACTGCCGGGTGATACTCATCGACCCCTGCTTTCCTGACCCCGACGGGCCCGGATCAGTTCTTCGCGAGTACCGGCATCGTCACGACCTGGGCCGCGTAGGACAGCCCGGCTCCGAAGGCGAGCAGCAGGGCGGTGTCGCCGGGCTTGGTTGCGCCGGACTGCAGCATCTCCTCCATGGCGAGCGGCACCGACGCGGCCGACGTGTTGCCGCTCTCGGCGATGTCGTCGGACACGGGCACGTTCTCGGGGAGCTTCATGCTGCGGGCGATCACCTCGGTGATCCGCGAGTTGGCCTGGTGCGGGACGAACGCGTCGAGATCGTCGACCGACATGCCGGCCTTCTCGATCGCCCGCAGGGCCACCTTGCCCATCTCGAAGGCGGCCCAGCGGAACACCGCGGTACCGGCCATCTTGATGTACGGGCGCGTGGCACCCGGCGTCGTGATGTATTCGTACCAATCCAGGTCCTGCACGATGGCGTCGGCCTGGGCGCCGTCCGAACCCCACTCCACCGGACCGATGCCGGCGACGTCGCTCTTGCCCACGACCACGGCGCCGGCGCCGTCACCGAAGATGAACCGCGTCGAGCGGTCGGTGGGGTCGGTGGTGATGCTCATCTTCTCGACGCCCACGACGAGGGCGTAGTCGACGGACCCTCCGCGAACCAGATCCGACGCCACGGTCAGCGCGGTGCAGAAGCCCGCGCAGCCACCACCGAGATCGAACGCTCCGGGCCCGTTGGTGCCCAGGGCGTCGGCCACCACCGCCGCGGCGGGCGGGGTCAGCAGGAGGTACGTCGACGTCGCGACGATGACGCAGCCGATCTGCTCGGGATCGATCCCGCTCGCTTCGATCGCCTTACGCCCGGCTTCGATGGACATCGTGACGACGTTCTCGTCCTCCGCCGCGAACCGCCGGTTGCGGATACCCGAGCGCGACTGGATCCACTCGTCGTTCGAGTCGATCAGTTCACAGATCTCGTCGTTGGTGACGACCCGTTCGGGCCGGTACACGCCGAGCCCGAGAAGGGCGGACTGCCGACCTCCAGCCACGGTGGCAATCTGCTTTCCCATCGATCGATCTCCTCATCAGGTCCCGCGTGGTTACGCGCAGTGTGGACTTGTCGCCAGCACACGTTACGTCGGCGACCGCCCAGCGGGTAGCACCGGTTCCTGTTACTCGTCGGTAATATCGGTTCGGTGGGGGTGCCGATGAAACGAACACTGCGGTCAAACCGACACTTTCGTAAGAACAGACTTGTTAGACTTCTGGCGATTTCCAGCAGTTGATCACCGGTAGGGGGAGTGGTCTCTTCGGGCCACGCAGTGCCGCCTGCTGCTAGAGATGGAGTGTCCTTCGTGAAGCGAACCAGAGCTCTTGCAGCAGCGTCACTCGTCGGCGCGGCCGTGACATTGATCGCATTCGCCGGCCCAGCCGCCGCGAATCCCAACGCCATCAATCCGATCCCCGGACTCAACGGCACCAACGGGATTCCGCACCTCACCGGACGCACCCAGGCGGTCGCACAGCAGACCGGCATGCTCAGCCCGAACCGCACCCAGGACGCCAACGTCCTCGGCACCGACCTCGGCATCATGTGGGACAACGGCCAGGGGCAGGTCCTCACGGCGTTCGGCGACTCCGCCGGGCTCGGACTGCCCAACCTGCTGTCGGGCAGCCTGTGGGCCTGGCGCAGCAGCACACTGTTCCGCAGCACGGACGGCATCCTTGCCGACGGGATGAACTTCGACAGCTCTCCCCGCGACATCTTCGGCCAGTCCAAGGAGCTCGTCCCGAGCCCGAAGATCCCGTTCGTCGAAATCAGCCGCATCCCCACCGCCGGCGTCGCCGTCGGCAACACCCAGGTTCTGAGCATGATGTCGGTGAAGAACTGGGGACCGGCGGGAACGTGGGACACCAACTACTCCGGTCTCGTGTACTCACACGACAACGGCGAGAACTGGACCGTCGCCCCCGAGACGCAGCGCCCGAACGTCGGCGGCAACGCCAACTTCCAGATGAGCGCCTTCGTCAAGGCCGACGGCTTCGTCTACCAGTACGGAACACCCGCCGGCCGCGGCGGACTCGTCCACGTCGCGCGGGTTCCGGAACCCCAGATCATGGACCTCGGCGCGTACGAATACTTCGACGGCGCCAAGTGGATCAAGGGCAACCCCGACGTCGCCAAGCCGATCATGCCGGGCGGAGTCGGCGAACTGTCCGTCGCGTACAACGAGTACCTCGGCCAATACCTCATGCTGACCACCGACCAGTACAACTCCGTGGTCATGCGACGCTCCCCGTCGGTCACCGGACCGTGGGGCCCACCGGAGGTGCTCGTCGACACCCGGGAGCTGCCCACGGCGTACGGCGCCTACATCCACCCGTGGTCGTCGGGCCGCGACCTCTACTTCCTCACGACGGTGCACAACAACTACAACGTGCTCCTCATGCGGACCACACTCACGCCGTAGCCCGCGTACTAGCGTCGGGGCATGGATGCAGCTGCCTGGGACGAACGGTATTCACAGAGCGACTTGGTGTGGGGCGCGCCACCCAACGCCGTCGTGGTCGAGCGGGTCACCTCGCTCCCCCGCGGCCGCGCACTCGACCTCGCATGCGGCGAGGGCCGCAACGCGCACTGGCTCGCCACCCGCGGCTGGGAGGTGACGGGGCTCGACTACTCGGCCGTGGCCGTCGACAAGGCCCGCCGGGTGGCCGCCGAGGCACCCCGCTCGGTCCGCGAAAGGCTCGACTACCGCGTCGCCGACGTCACCGATACGGACGTCGGCGGCGAGTACGACCTCGTGCTCATGATCTACCTCCATCTCGCCCCCGAGGAGCGTCTGCAGGTTGTGAACCGCGCCATATCTGCGCTGAAACCTGATGGAATCCTCATGATTTTGGGGCATGACGCCGTTAACTTGTCACAGGGAGTCGGGGGTCCCCAGGACGCTGAAATCCTATACACACCAGACGATTTGGTGAACGCGTTCGGCGGGCAACTCTCCGTCGACGTCGCCGAACGACGATTCCGCGAGACGGACGCCGGAACGGCGATCGACGCGCTCGTCGTCGCACACCGCCCGAGTCTTGGCAGTCAGGTAAATCGGGCGTAATATCGCTGATGTTACCGACGAGTAATAACTTGGGCGGTACTAACGGATAGACCGCACCATCTCACTGGGAGAGACAGAAGACATGGGCCATTACAAGAGCAACGTCCGCGACCTGGAGTTCAACCTCTTCGAGGTACTCGGTCTCGAGCAGCCGCTGAGTGAAGGCGTGTGGGGCGATCTCGACGCCGACACCGTCCGCAACATGCTCAGCGAAGTTGCCCGCCTCGCCGAGGGGCCGCTGGGCGAGTCCTTCGCCGACGCCGACCGCAACCCTCCGGTCTTCGACCCCGAAAACCACACCGTCACCCTGCCGGAATCGTTCAAGAAGTCGTTCCGCGCACTGTGGGACGCCGAGTGGTACCGCATGGGACTCTCCGAGGAGATCGGCGGCGTACCCGTCCCCCGGTCCGTCGTGTGGGCCATCGGTGAGCTGATCCTCGGCGCCCAGCCGGCCGCGCACATGTACCAGGCCGGACCCGCGTTCGCGGACGTGCTGTTCCACAACGGCACCGAAGAGCAGAAGAAGTGGGCCGCCACCTGCGTCGAACGCGGCTGGGGCGCCACCATGGTCCTCACCGAACCCGACGCCGGCTCCGACGTCGGCGCAGGCCGCACCAAGGCCATCAAGCAGGAGGACGGCTCCTGGCACATCGAGGGCGTCAAGCGGTTCATCACCTCCGCCGACTCCGACGACCTGTTCGAGAACATCTTCCACCTGGTCCTGGCCCGCCCCGAGGGCGCAGGCCCCGGCACCAAGGGACTGTCGCTGTTCTTCGTCCCGAAGACGCACTTCAACTTCGAGACCAACGAATTGGGCGAGCGCAACGGCGTCTTCGTCACCAACGTCGAGCACAAGATGGGCCTGAAGGTCTCCGCCACGTGCGAGGTCACCTTCGGCGGCCACGGCATTCCCGCCCAGGGCTGGCTCGTCGGCGAGGTCCACAACGGCATCGCGCAGATGTTCGACGTCATCGAGCACGCCCGGATGATGGTTGGCACCAAGGCCATCGCCACCCTCTCCACCGGCTACCTCAACGCCCTCGACTACGCGAAGGAACGCGTCCAGGGCGCCGACCTCACGCAGATGACGGACAAAGCCGCGCCGCGCGTCACCATCACGCACCACCCCGACGTCCGTCGCGCCCTCGCCATGCAGAAGGCGTACGCGGAGGGCCTGCGCGCCGTGTACCTGTACACCGCGGCGCATCAGGACGAGGCCACCGCCAAGCTGGTGTCCGGTGCCGACAAGGACCTCGCGTTCCGCGTCAACGACCTGCTGCTCCCCATCGTCAAGGGCGTCGGTTCCGAGCGGGCCTACCAGTACCTGACGGACAGCCTGCAGACCTTCGGTGGCTCCGGCTTCCTGCAGGACTACCCGATCGAGCAGTACATCCGCGACGCCAAGATCGACTCGCTGTACGAGGGCACCACCGCCATCCAGGCGCAGGACTTCTTCTTCCGCAAGATCGCCCGCGACCGCGGTGTGGCACTCGCCCACGTCGCAGGCGAGGTCAAGAAGTTCATCGACAGCGAGGCAGGCAACGGTCGCCTCAAGGCCGAGCGCGCCCTGCTCGCCACCGCCCTCGAGGACGTCCAGACCATGGCCGCCACCCTCACCGGGTACCTCATGGGTGCGCAGGAGCAGCCGTCCGAGCTGTACAAGGTCGGCCTCGGTTCCGTCCGCTTCCTGATGTCCGTCGGCGACCTGCTCATCGGCTGGCAGCTCCTCCGCCAGTCCGAGATCGCCATCAAGGCCCTCGACGAGGGTGTCTCCGACAAGGACAAGGCGTTCTACGAGGGCAAGGTCGCCATCGCGTCCTTCTTCGCGAAGAACGTTCTGCCGGAACTGACCGCCACCCGCAGCATCGTCGCCAACATCGACAACGACATCATGGAGCTCGACGAAGCAGCGTTCTGATCGGCTTCAGACGGCCCGGCGGCCGGGGTAGCTCCCCGGCCGCCGGGCTTTTTCGTGTCCCGACCATGTGGACTCCGGCACTCTTTCCCGGTCGACGCACCCCTTTTCGGCTCCCATAGGTAGTGCGCGAGCCGAGAGAGAGTGCGGGAGTTGTCCACAAGCCTCAGTTCATCCACAGCCGGGCACTTCGGACCGGATTCTTCAGGCGGCTCCGGCGAGAATCGTTCCCATGGAACATGACCCGGGGGCGATGCTGCGACGCCAGGAGGCGTTGGACCGCGGATACAGCGACGACGAGATCCGACGCCTGTACACACGCGGCGAATGGCAGCGCATCGGGCGCGGCGCATATCTCTCCGCGTCGATGTACTCGGCGCTCGGCGAGAAGGAACGTCATCGCTTCCTCATCGACTCGACAATTCACGCCGTGTCGGACGACGCAGTGCTCAGCCACCAATCCGCGGCCGTCGTGTACGGGCTGCCGTTGTGGAAGACGCCCCTCGACCGCGTGCACGTCACCAGAAACCGACGCGGAGGTGGCCGGATCAAGCGGCGGACCACGGTGCACTGCGCGCCCATCGGAGAGCGTGTGGCAGTGGTGGACGGGCATTCGCTGACCCTCCCAGCGCGGACCCTCATCGACCTCGCGAGAACTCTGCCGTTCGAGCAGGCCGTCGTGGTGGGTGACGCGGCCGTCCGGAGGTTCGGCATCAGCCGAGAGGACCTGGACGCCGAAATCGCCCGCGCTGCGCGTCGTCACGGTGTCGATGCGGCGCGGAGGGTCGTCCGCTTCGTGAGCGGGCACAGCGAAAGCGTCGGTGAATCTCGAAGCCGGGTCATGTTGTCGAGTGCCGGGCTGCCCGCCCTGTCCCAGCAAGGCGAGGTGTTCGAACCCGGCGGGCGCCGAATCGGACGCGTCGACTTCCACTTCGACGGCATCGTGCTCGGGGAGTTCGACGGACGCGTCAAGTACGGACGGCTGCTGAAACCCGGGCAATCCCCCGGCGACGCGGTCTTCGCCGAGAAGCAACGCGAGGACGCGCTGCGCGACCTCGGATTCCAGGTGGTGCGGTGGACCTGGGACGACCTCGGGTCACCGCGGCTGGTGGCGGAGCGTGTCCGCCGCGCGATCGCGCGTGCCGGGTCGCCACGAGGCTGGGTGACGCAGGCACCGCTCCCGTCCGCCCAGCGGCTTACGGTGCGGTCGCTGTAGTCGCACCCTTTCTCGGTTCGCGCTCTACTTTTCGGGCCCGAAAAGCGGTGCGCGAACCGAGAGTGGTGCGGCTACTCGCCGTCGTTCGGATTCGGCTTCGGGGTGGGTTTCGGGCTTTCCGCCGGGGCGGAGGGGGCCGGCGAGGCGGCGGGGGTGCGCTCGTCGGGTTTGGGTGCGGCGGCGGGTTCCTCGCACTTGACGATCGGGACGGGGTCGTAGCGGACCGTCCTGGTGTTCCGGGAGATTTCCTGACCGGTCGCGTGATCGGAGATCACCCGGGTGTCGCTGGCGGTGAATCCCGGTGCGCCACTGGAGGCGATGCAGTGATCGCCGGCGGGCAGGGTGACCGTGTCGGGCTCCGTCGGCTTGGTCCGGTTACCGGTGATCGACTCGACGTCGACCGTCTTGGTTCCCCAGAACCGGATGGTCAGATCCGAGGCGCCGCCGATGGCCTGGATCATCACACCCGTCTTGGCGGTGTTGCGGAACTGCAGGTCGATGGCGCCTTCGAAGACGGTGGCCTCACGCGCCTCGGGGTAACGCGAGATGTAGTACGAGTGCTCGGTGTGCGCGACGTCCTCCATGCCGGCGAAATACGCGGCGTTGTAGAGCGTCGTCGCCACCTGGCTCACACCGCCGCCGACCGCGGTGTCCGGGCGACCGTTGTTGATGATGCCCGACTCCACATAGCCCTGGGCCGTGCCGCGCGGGCCGGTGTACCCGTTGAGGGAGAACGTGTCGCCCGGCTTGATGAGCGCCCCGTTGATCTCACTGGCGGCGAGCCGGATGTTGGTACCCGACGCCGCAGAGAAGCCGCCGGTCGTGAACTCGCCGATCACTTCCTTCACGCCGAGCGCCTGCGCGGCCTCCGTGGTGAGGGCGGGAGGAACAGGCCCGTACACCGCGGCAGTGGCGTGAGAACCATTGCCGCGCAACAACTCGGGCAACGTCTCCAACGTCTTGGGCCACTGCACCAGGTCGCCGACGACCGCGGGGACGACGGTGGGCGATCCGCCGTCGAGCGTGATCGTCGCGTCCTTCGGTGCGATCTCCGTCGAGACGAGCTGCGGCGCCAGGATGCCGATCGCGGCCTCGATGTTGTAGGTGGGCTTCAGCCCACCGTTGCCGTCCGGTTCGAAGCCGACGATGGCACCGATCTGCTGACGCGCCGCGGTCGCGACCTTGCCGTCACGACCGGTCACCACCAGATCGGCGGAGGCAGCGGGCACCGCCACCTCGGCGAGCGCCCGCTGGACGCCTTCCTTCGTCACCGTCACGGGCACGACGTCGACGGGCAGGTCCACGGTCCGGCCGAACGCCCATTCCTCGGTCAACGCCGCCTCGGCGCCCTCGCCGTTCAGGTTCTGCCCGGTCGACGGGTCCACCGGAACCGGGGTCGGGCCCTCGAACACGACGGTCCCCTCACGGGACGCGCGATCGGTCTCACTGCGGAGGCCGTCGACGGCGGAGGCCAGCGCGGCCTCGTCGCGGGTCGACACCACACCGATCTCGTCGGTGGTGAACAACGACGTGAGCCTCGTGAACGGGTTGAGCGGCTGCGAATCGGCCCGGTCGAGGGTGGCCTCCCAGTCGACACCGAGCCCGGCGGCCGACGGAACGAGTTGCGTCGACACGTCGCCGGCAGTCACCGTCAGCGGCTGATCGGCGCGCGGGCCGACCTGCGCCTGCAGAATGGCCTCGGCCTCCTCGCGGGACGAACCGCCCACGTCGACGCCTGCCACGGTCACCCCGCGCGGGACGTTCCCGGAGGACACCGCGAGGTCCGCGGCGTACGCGATGCCGATCAGGGCGATCACACCACCGGTGACTGCTGCGATCTTCACCCAGGGAGCACGGGCAGGTTTGGTCGGTTCCGCGGACGGCTCGGCGGGCGCGGAAGTTTCCGGTGCCGGCTGCGGCGGGACCTGCGCCGCGGCAGCCGGAGCCACCACGGTCGACTCGTCCGCCGGTGTGGTGTACGCCGCCGTGGGCCCGGGGACGGGTCCCGGCGGAATGGCGGGGATCACCTGCGTGACGTCCTCGTTGGCCGGGGGCTCCACCCACAACGGCGCGTCGGGAGCCTGCTCCTCGGAGCGTTCCCCGAGGTCACCGAGGTTCAGCTGCGTCGTCGGGGCGTCGTCGGCACTCGGCTGTTCCGCCTGATCCTCGAGAGCCGGGGCATCGTCGACGGCCGGAGCGTCCTCGGGAGCCGGAGCGTTTTCGGGTTCCGGGGCATCGTCGGGAGCGGGGACCTCGGCGGCCGGGTCGGCCACGGTCTCGGGTTCGACACTCTCGGGCGTCGCGGAAGGGTCCGGCGTCGACCGTTCGGGTGTCTTGCTCCCCTTGTCGCCGTCTTCGTCGTTCACCGTGGCCCTCTCACCGAGTTGTCCTTCGTGCGGGCCTCAGCTTGCCGTCGGTGCTCGTTGCATTTCAAGCGCGATCCGATCCGAGCGAGGCCCGGTCGAGACCCCCACGTCAGCGTACCGGCCGCCGGAAATGCAAGAGCCCCGCGCTGCTGCCAGGTCGGGGGTCAGGCAGCAACACGGGGCTGACAGGGATATCGCCAGCTAATCTCCAGCGTTACACCTGTCGGAAAAGATTTCGGGGATCCGGCCACCCCTCGTTGCCGGATCCCCGCTCGCACTGCGCGCACGCTGGCCTTTCCGGTCTCCCAGCTACCGGAAAGGCCAGTCGGATCACGCCTCTATGATTGCCGTCACACCCTGGCCGCCGGCGGCGCAAATCGAGATCAGGCCGCGGCCCGAGCCCTTCTCCGCCAGCATCTTGGCGAGCGAGGCGACGATGCGGCCGCCGGTCGCGGCGAACGGGTGCCCCGCCGCCAGCGAGGACCCGTTGACGTTGAGCTTGCTGCGGTCGATGGACCCCAGTGCGCCGTCGAGGCCCAGGCGTTCCTTGCAGTACTCGTCCGATTCGAACGCCTGCAGCGTCGCCAGCACGACGGACGCGAACGCCTCGTGGATCTCGTAGTAGTCGAAATCCTGCAGGGTGAGGCCGTTGCGGGCCAGCAGGCGCGGGATGGCGTACGTCGGCGCCATCAGGAGCCCGTCCTTGCCGTGGATGTAGTCGACGGCCGCGGTCTCGGAGTCGACGAGATGCGCGAGCACCGGAAGCTTGCGCTCGGCGGCCCATTCGTCCGTGGACAGCAGGACTGCGGACGCGCCGTCGGTGAGCGGGGTGGAGTTACCCGCCGTCATCGTGGCGTCGCCCGCCTTCACCCCGAAGACCGGCTTCAGCTTGGCCAGCTTCTCGGCGCTGGAGTCGGGCCGCAGGTTGTCGTCGCGGGTGAGTCCGAGGAACGGCGTCACCAGGTCGTCGAAGAATCCGCGGTCGTAGGCGGCGGCCATGTTCTGGTGGCTGGCGGCGGCGAGTTCGTCCTGGTCCTCACGGCGGACGCCGAATTCCTTGGCCGTGATGGCGGCGTGCTCGCCCATGGACAGCCCGGTGCGGGGCTCGCCGTTGCGGGGGATCTCGATGCCGAGCATGGACGGGCGGACGTTGCCGAGGAGCTTGATGCGGTCGCCGGTGCTCTTCGCGCGGTTCAGCGACAGCAGGAACTCGCGGAGTTCGTCGTTGACGCCGATCGGCGCGTCCGACGTGGTGTCGACGCCGCCGCCGACACCCGCATCGATGCGGCCGGCCGCGATCGCGTCACCGACGGCGACGATCGACTGCAGTCCGGTGCCGCAGGCCTGCTGCAGGTCGAAGGCCGGCGTGTACGGGCTGAGGGCGCTGCCGAGGACGCATTCGCGCATCAGGTTGAAGTCGCGGCTGTGCTTGAGCACGGCGCCGCCTGCGACGAGGCCCAGCTTCTCGCCCTGGAGGTTGAAGCGGCTCACCAGTCCGTCGAGGGTGGCGGTGAACATGTCCTGGTTGGACGCCTGCGCGTACTTCCGGTCGGAGCGGGCGAACGGAATGCGGTTTCCGCCGACGATCGCGACGGGACGCTGCTGCTTTCCGCCTGGCTTCGGCGCCGCTGCGGAGTTCGAGTTGGTGCGAGCTTTGCTGGTCACTGACGTCTCCAAGGATCTGGTGCGATTACCTGTTGGCTACTATTCTTACTCAGGAGTAAGTTACTTGTCGACACCGCACTTCACTCGGTGCTCGGTGACTGACCGCCAAACGACGACAGAAGGTAGGACCGTGGCAGCCAGCAAGGGAGCTCCCGACCTCTATTCCCAGTTCCTCTCATCCGCACCCGGCGCATTCATCGCCGCGAAAGCAGGACTGCCGCGACCCGAGAACCTGCGGCGATACAAGCACAGCGAACCGCCGCTCGCCGGCCCGGTCCTGATCGGCGGCAAGGGCCGTCTCGTCGAGCCGTTGCGCGAACTGCTGTCCGACTACCCCGCCGCGGGATCGGGTGACGACACGTACGGCGCATTGGTGTTCGACGCCACAGGCATCGGTTCGGTCACCGAACTCGAGCAGTTGTTCGAGTTCTTCCAGCCGGTCGTCCGCAACCTCGCGCCGTCCGCGCGCGTCGTCGTCATCGGCACCACCCCCGAAGAGACGTCCGGCGTCGACGAGCACATCGCCCAGCGCGCGCTCGAGGGCTTCACCCGCAGCGTCGGCAAGGAGGTCAAGCGCGGCGCCACGGCTCAGCTCGTCTACGTCTCGCCGAAGGCTTCCGCGGGACTGTCGGGTCTCGAATCCACGCTGCGGTTCCTGCTGTCGGCCAAGTCCGCGTTCGTCAGCGGCCAGGTCATCCGGGTCGGCGCCGAGGATTCCGTCGCACCCGCCGACTGGGACAAGCCGCTCGACGGGAAGGTCGCCATCGTCACCGGTGCGGCCCGCGGCATCGGCGCGACCATCGCCGAGGTCCTCTCCCGCGACGGCGCGCACGTCATCTGCGCCGACATTCCGGCCGCCGGTGAGGCGCTGTCGGAAACCGCCAACAAGGTCGGTGGCACGTCCCTCGCCCTGGACGTGACCGCGGACGACGCGGCAGACAAGCTCGCCGAGTTCGTCCTCGAACGGCACGGCGGCGCGGACATCATCGTCCACAACGCCGGCATCACCCGCGACAAGACCCTCGCCAACATGGACGAGGGCCGCTGGAACATGGTGATCGGCGTCAACCTCCTTGCACCGCAGCGCATCACCGATGTCCTCGTCGCCAAGGGTGCACTGAAGGAAGGCGGCCGCGTCATCGACGTCTCCTCCATCGCCGGCATCGCGGGCAACCGGGGCCAGACCAACTACGGCACCTCCAAGGCCGGTGTCATCGGCCTCGTGCAGGCCTCCGCGCCGGTGCTCGCGGCGAAGAAGATCACGATCAACGCCGTCGCACCGGGCTTCATCGAGACGGCGATGACCGCGGCGATCCCCTTCGCCACCCGCGAGGCCGGACGTCGGATGAGCTCCCTGCTGCAGGGCGGCGAGACCGTCGACGTCGCCGAGACCGTCGCCTACTTCGCGAGCCCCGCGTCCAACGCCGTCACCGGACAGATCGTCCGTGTCTGCGGCCAGAGCCTGCTGGGGGCGTGATGTCCGGCAAGGTCGTGCAACTCACGGAGAAGCCAGGCACGCTCGACATCTACACCCGGGCCGTGCGCAGCGCGCTGCCGGTCATCGGCGCGAGCGGGCACAGTGCCCCGGACACGACGCTGGTCTTGAACGGGGTGCGCGTCGACCCCGACAACCTGGCGGCGTACGACCGGGTGACCGGGCTGCGATTCGGCGACCACCTGCCGCTGACGTACCCGTTCACGCTGGTGTTCCCGGTCGTGATGAAGCTGATGGTGTCCGACGGTTTCCCCTTCCCCGCCATCGGTTCGGTGCACGCGGAGAACGTCATCGAACAGTTCCGTCCCATCTCGGTGACCGAGCCCCTGGACGTGTCGGTGCACGCGGAGAATCTGCGTGAGCACCGCAAGGGACTCCTGATCGACGTGATCAGCGAGATCCGGGTCGGACGCGAACTGGTGTGGAAGCAGACGTCGACGTTCCTGCGTCAGCAGAAGACGTCGCTGTCCGGTCAGCCCGGTCCCGAGCCGAAGGCCGAGGAGGAGCCGCCGCGTCCGCTGCGGACGCTGCGGGTCGATCAGAAGACGATCGGCAAGTACGCCGCGGTGTCCGGTGACCGGAACCCGATTCACGTGTCGACGTTGGGCGCCAAGGCTTTCGGATTCCCGAAGACCATTGCGCACGGCATGTGGAGTGCTGCCGCCGTCCTCGGGTCGGTGGAGGGCCGGATCCCGGACGCCGTCACGTACAGCGTGCGCTTCGGCAAGCCGATCCTGCTGCCGTCCACGCTGAACGTGTACGCCGATCAGACGGGCGACGGCTGGGATCTGTCGATCAAGCACCCGAAGAAGGGGTACCCGCACCTCACCGCGACACTGCGCTGACGGGGACGAACGGGACGCTCGTTCGATCTGATCGAACGAGCGTCCCGTTCACTCCGGCTTCTTCTTGCCCGCGAGGCCGCGCCACGCCAGGGATTCCAGCAGATCGGCGGCGGCGTCGACCTCGATCTCGCCGCCGGCGACGCGGTCGGCCACGGCCTCACCCGCACCGACGAGGGCGATGGCGATCAGTTCGAAATCCTGTCCAGGCTGGGGATCCTTGGTGCTGGACTCGAGCAGGTGCGCGGTCAGCTCGATCAGCCGGTCGCGGCTCGACTGCACCGACCCCACGAACGCCTGCTGCCCCATCGCCTGGCGGTACAGCACCATCCACGACTTGCGGTGCTTGCCCACGAATCCGAGAAACCCTTCGAGGGCCCGGCGCAGCTGTTCGCGCGGACTCAGCCCCGGATCGCCCGCCGGAGCGAGCGCTTCGACGAAGCGCAGGCCCTCGCGTTGGATGCACGCCGCGAACAGTTCGTCCTTGGAACCGTAGTAGAGGTACAGCATCGGTTTCGAGATTTCCGCCTTGGCCGCGATCGCGTCCATGGACGTTTCGTGAAAACCTCTGTCGGAGAAGACGTCGACAGCAGCGTCGAGCATCTGCTGCTCGCGCACTGCGCGCGGCAGTCGCTTGGTGCCGCCGGCCATTCGTCCTCCATCATCGTCGAACCCGCTATCTTACTCTACGGTAATAAAGTGGGCCCGACCGGCGGACGAGAAGAATACCAGCACCCGGTCGCGGACTCCGCACTAGCAGGCGATGACGCCCTTGGCGCGCGCGACGGTCAGGACCGCCTCGTCGACACGCTGCTGCGGCAGCTTGCCCGAGGCCACAACGCTTTCGAGGTGATCGAGCACCCGCGGGACGTCGTCGGTGGTGAGCCACAGGGCGACATCGACACCGGATTCCAGCGCGGTCTCGACGGCGACGGTGATGTCGTAGCGGTCGGTGATCGCCTGCATGCCGCTGAGGTCGTCGGTGAAGATCGGCCCGGTGAACGGCGGCGCCCCGTATCCGGTGCCGCCGCGCAGCAGCGCCACGGCGTCGGGACTGATGCTGGCGGGAATCCCGGGTGCGGTCAGACCCGGCACCTCGAGGTGGCCGAGCATGACGCCGACACCCGTGGACACCAGGTTCCGGAACGGGACGAGGTCCTTCGTCTGCAACTGCTCGAGCGGCGGGGTGGTGACGGCCCCGGTGTGTGAGTCGCCGGACGCCGATCCGTGTCCGGGGAAGTGCTTGATGACGGGCAGGATTCCCGCGTCCCGCATTCCGCGCGCATACGCGTCGGCGTAGCGGGTGACCACGGCGGGATCGTCGGAGTAGGAGCGGTCGCCGATCACGCTGTCGTCCGGCTGGCTGCTCACGTCCACGTCGGGGGCGAAGTTCACGGTGACACCGAGGTCCTTCAGTCCGCGACCGCGCTCGAGCGCCATCTGGTACGTCTGCTCCTCCGTCATCGTGGCTGCGGTCTGCCGGGCGGACGGATCGGCACCGAGCAGGTTCTCGACGCGCGACACGCGCCCACCCTCCTCGTCGATCGTCACCATCAGGGGCAGCGACGACGCCGACGCCACCTGGGGAATCTCACGGTTCGCGAGCATGGCCTCGTCGGTCCAGCTTCCGACGAAGATGCCGCCGATCTGCTCGTCACGGACCACCTGAGCCGCATCCGCCGTGCCGGTCACTCCGACGTTCAGCAGTTGAGCGAGCTTGCGCCGCAACGGCAAAGACTGCAGGAACTCCGTCTCGCACGACGCCGGCGCGGCGGCGGGCGCTGCGGTGCCGGTGTGCGACGCCGGCTCGACGGAGGACGGCGACAGTGCCGCCGACGACGACTCCGCGACCATCTCGCCACCACCCGACGAACATCCGGCGACGAGGCCGGTACAGGCAGCGAGCGCGAGTGCATACTTGATCCGCATGGGTTCGACGGTAGCCCAGTTCGCCGTCGGCACCCCCGCGGCAGGCGCCGAATCGACGACCGCTGCCGCCCGTCTTGGTAATCTGGACACAGAGGAAGCCCGTACTCAGGAGGTCGTAGTGCCCGGTGGTTTGATGTTGATCGCCTACGACGGATCCGACAACGCCAAGCGTGCGGTGGAGTGCGCAGGTCGTTTCCTCGCCTCCAATCGCGC
Source organism: Rhodococcus mengyinensis (assembly GCF_048381435.1). Taxonomy (NCBI): domain Bacteria; kingdom Bacillati; phylum Actinomycetota; class Actinomycetes; order Mycobacteriales; family Nocardiaceae; genus Rhodococcus; species Rhodococcus mengyinensis. The sequence continues at coordinate 198,772 of NZ_JBLWIT010000121.1, forward strand.
TGTGCTGGTGACGGTGTGGGAGCCGATGGTCCGTCAGGCCGCCCGCATGTCAGGTCTGTCCGGTGTGATGCAACCCGAGTGGGTGCCCGACGAGGAGACCGAGGACGTCGCGTTCTCCGACGCCAAGGTCACCAACGAAGAGGGTGTCCAACTCGCCGAGGCCGCCGGACTCGCCACCGAGGGTCGCTGCATCGAGTGCACCAGCACGATCTGGACGGCCATCGTCGAGACGTCCGACGAACTCGCGGTCGACATCATCGTCACCGGCACCCGGGGCACCACCGGCCTGCGGTCGTTGCTGCAGAGCAGCGTCGCCGACCACGTGTTGCGCCACAGTCACCGCCCGGTGCTGATCGTGCCTCCCGGGAAGTAGTCCGGACGCCCGACTACTGTCGGGTGACCATGGACGGCTTCCTTCTCTCCCGCGCCGACCGGACGTTGCGTACGTCCGGTGCGCGGCACGGGTACGACACCGCGGCAGCCGCTGTCGCGGCCCTCGCGAACGGTGATACCGAGTTGATCGTCGGAGCGCTGCCGTTCGATCCCCAGCGTCCTGCCGCGCTGACCGCCCCGGAATCGTGGGAGTTCACGGACGGTCCGTGGCGGCCCGGCACCGTTCCCGACCTCCCGCCCGTACGCCTCACGCGACAAATCCCCGACCCCGCCGAGCACGTGGCTCGGGTGCGGTCCCTCGTCGACCGCCTGCGCGAGGGCATCCTCGGCAAGGTGGTGGCCGCACGCAGCGTCACCCTCCGTTCGGACACCCCTATCTCCGCAGAAGCGTTGGCCGCGAGAATGATTCACCAGAATCCCACCGCGAACGGGTTCGCCGTCGACCTCTCCGCGGCCGGCGAGGGCTTCCGCGGACGCAGCCTCGTCGGCGCCAGCCCCGAGGTGCTGCTCAGTCGGCGCGGGCGACGCGTCACCTGCCGTCCCCTCGCCGGAACAGCCCCGCGGCGCGCCGATCCGGAGGCCGACGAGAAGGAAGGTCGCGGCCTCCTGGAGTCCACGAAGAACCTGGCCGAGCACGCGTTCGTCACTGCCTGGATCAGGGAGGTCCTGGCGCCGCTCTGCACCGAGTTGACCGTCCCGGACTCCCCGGTTCTGACGAGCACGCACGAGGTGTGGCATCTCGCGACCCCCATCGAAGGCGTGCTGCGCGACGCGTCGACCAGCGCTTTGAGCCTGGCCACCCGGTTGCACCCGACCCCCGCGGTGTGCGGCACCCCCACCGACCTCGCCCTCGCGACCATCCGGGACGCCGAGGAGGATCGGCGGTTCTACGGCGGCGCCGTCGGGTGGTGCGACGGCGACGGCGACGGCGACTGGGTGGTGGCCATCCGCTGCGCCGAGATCGCCGCGGACGGACTCGAGGCACTGGCGACGGCGGGCGGGGGCATCGTCGCCGAGTCCGACCCGGAGTCCGAACTCGACGAGACGACCACCAAACTGCGCACGCTGCTCCGGGCGCTCGGCGTGCAGCAGAGCCTGTGAACTGCAAAAACGGTGGCCCACGAGCACCAATCAGCAGTTCGCCGGCCCGTGGGTGATACCTTGACCCGAGCAATTCGTACGCGGGAGTAGCCGTGTGCGTCGATGGCACGACGGTGGGAGATGTCTGATGGGGAAGTTCCTTGTGCCCGGTGTGGTCAGCGCCGTGGTCGGTGTCGCTCTCGGCACCGTGGCGACGCTCGGCATCACCGCAGCCGCACAGGACAACACGCGTCCCGAGATCGACCGCAGCGGCAACGCGGATTCCTCGCTCCTGAACCAGGTTGAGTACGGCAGCCGCTGAGAGCGCCGGCTCAACAAGTTCCCGCACTTCCCCCGAGTCGGCGGCCATGTCGTCCATGGCGCCCTCGGCGGAGCCTCTGTCACGGCGGTGGCTGTTCGGCGCCTCTGTCGTAGCGTTTCTTCTCGCATTTCTCCAAACCCCCGGCCGGCTCGCCGCTGACACCAAGTACGACCTGTCCCAGAATCCGATCGGATTCCTGGAACGGGCCGCGCATCAGTGGAGCAGCCAGGCCCCCATGGGCCAGGTGCAGAACCAGGCCTACGGTTACTTCTTTCCGCACGGCGCGTTCTTCGCGCTCGGCGACGTCCTGAGCGTCCCGCCGTGGATCACCCAGCGGATCTGGTGGGCCCTGCTGCTCGTCGCCGGATTCTGGGGCATCGTCCGTCTCGCCGAGGCGCTCGGCGTCGGCAGCCGCTCGTCCCGCATCATCGCCGGTGTCGCGTTCGCGTTCTCCCCCCGTGTCCTCACCACCCTCGGTTCGATCTCGTCGGAAACCCTCCCGATGATGCTGGCGCCGTGGGTCCTTCTGCCCGTGGTCGTCGCCCTCGCCCATGTGAGTGACAAAGCGTCCCGGGACACACGGTGGCACTCACCTGCACGGCTGGCGGCCCAGTCGGCGCTCGCCGTCGCGTTGATGGGTGCCGTCAACGCCGTCGCGACCGTCGCCGCGTGCCTCGTCGCAGGTCTGTGGTGGATCGCGCACCGGCCGAACCGTCGGTGGTGGGTGTTCACCGCCTGGTGGTTCCCGTTCCTGGCGCTGGCCACGCTGTGGTGGATCGTGCCGCTGCTGCTGCTCGGCAAGGTGAGCCCGCCGTTCCTCGACTACATCGAGTCGTCCGGGGTGACCACCCAGTGGACGTCCCTCGCCGAGATTCTCCGCGGCACCGACAGCTGGACGCCGTTCGTCTCCCCCGAGCGCATCGCAGGCGCGGTCCTCGTCACCCAGCCCGCCGCGGTCGCGGCGACCGGCCTGATCGCCGCCGCCGGTCTCGCCGGACTGTGCATGCGGGCGATGCCGGCCCGCGGTCGCCTCACTCTGATCCTGTTCGTCGGCGTCGCCGGACTCGCGGCCGGGTACATCGGCGAACTGGGCTCCCCGTTCGCCGAGCAGGTGCGACTGTTCCTCGACTCCACCGGGGCACCCCTCCGGAACGTGCACAAACTCGAGCCGCTCGTCCGACTGCCCCTCGTGCTCGGGTTGGCGCACCTGCTGGCGAAGGTGCCGCTGCCCGGGTCCGCGCCGGTCGCGCGGTGGCGCAGCGCGTTCGCGCACCCCGAGCGCGAACCGATGGTCGCGGTGACGAGCCTGGTGCTGGTCGCCCTCACCCTGGCGACGTCGCTGGCGTGGACGGGCAAGCTCGCACCGCGGGGCACGTATTCCGAGGTCCCCGACTACTGGCAGCAGGCCGCCTCGTGGCTGGAGGACAACGCCGGGGGCACGAGCCCCGACGGTTCCGACGCGGAGCGTGCGCTTGTGGTGCCGGGCGCACCGTTCGGCAGCCAGCTCTGGGGTCTCACCCGCGACGAGCCGATGCAGGCGCTGGCGTCCACGCCGTGGGCGTCCCGCGACGCCGTCCCGCTCACCCCGCCCGGCACCATCCGGGCCATGGACTCGATCCAGCGGCTGATCACGGACGGCCGCCCGTCGGATGGCATGGCGCAGACCCTGCTCGGCCAGGGCATCCATTACCTCGTCCTCCGCAACGACCTCGACCCCGAGACGTCGCGGTCGACGCGCCCACTGCTCGCGCACCAGGCCGTCACCGGCTCGCCCGGATTCACGCAGGTCGCGGAATTCGGCGAGGACATCGGTCCCGGCGATGTCGAAGGCCTGGTGATCGACAGCGACCTGCGTCCCCGGTATCCGGCGATCGAGATCTTCGAGGTGTCGATGCCGGACGGTTCGCCGACGACGAGCGGGCCGTACACCGCGAACCTCGACGGCATCCCCCGGGTGCAGGGCGGGCCCGAATCGCTGCAACGCCTGCGGGAGAACGGCGCCCTGCCCGGAGCCGGACCGGTACTGCTGGCCGCGGACGCGACGCGCGCCGGCCTACCGGTCGACGACGTCACCGTCACGGACACGCCCCGGAACCGGGAAACCGATTACGGCCAGGTCGACAATCACAGTTCGGCACTGCGCACCCCGGACGACGCCCGCCGCACGTTCAATCTCGTCCCCGACTATCCGGTGGCGGACACCCCGCTGGTGGAGGGGCAGTGGGAGGGCGCGACGCTGAGCGTGTCGAGTGCGGCGTCCGACGCCACGCAACTCGGCGGCACCTCCCCCGCCAGCAGCGCCGCCGCGACCGTCGACGGCGACCCGGCGACGGGCTGGTTCAGCAACGGCATCGAGCGGGCGCTGGGCCAGTGGCTCCAGATCGACTTCAACACCCCACTCACGAGTTCTCTGCTGCACATCACGACCAGCCCGGCGGCGATCGGCGCCCCCGTCCGCTGGATGGAGGTGTCGACCCCCAACGGCAGCACGGCCGTGAAGGTGGATGCCCCGGGCAAACCGATCGCCGTGTCCGTTCCCGGCGGTGTCACCCCGTGGGTGCGGATCACCGCGACCCGAACCGAGAACGGTTCCGCGGGAACGCAGTTCGGCATCAGCGAGGTGTCGGTCGAGGACTTCTCCCAGCGTGACGCCCCGGTTACCGTGCCGATCCGGTACCGGACCGTGTTGCCTCCCACTCCTCAGGGTGTGTCCGTCTCGGGTTGGGATCTCAGCCAGGAACTCCCCGGCCGCAACTCGTGCGCCGAGTCCCCGGACCGCGTGCGGTGCAGTAACGCCTTCGTCCTGCCGCCCGAGGAGGTCGGCACGTTCGAGAGAACGTTGTCGGTGCCCGAACCCACCGCGGTCACGCCGCAGCTCGCGCTGCGGGCACGCCACGGCGCACCGCTGGAAGAGATTCTCACTCAACGGGATTCGCCGTCCGCCCACGGGACCAGCAACATCACCGACCTTCGTGGGTCGGCGTTCGCCGCCACCGACAACGATCCGCGTACCAGCTGGTCGGCGAAGCAGGACACCACCAGCGGCAAGGGCGCGAAACCGACCCTCACGATCGACCTTCCCCAACCCACGCTGGTCACCGGCCTGCAACTGACGCCCAGCGCGGGCGCCGTGCCCGCCGCCCCCGACCGGGTCGCCGTCGACCTCGGGAACGGACCGCAGGTGCGCGACGTCGACGAGGACGACGGGACCGTGACGGTCGAACCCCGGGTGACCGACCGGATAGTGCTCAGCCTCGTGTCCTGGAAGAGCACCCTCGATCAGAACGCGCTGGGTTTCGCCCAGCTGCAGCCGGCGGGCCTCGCAGAGGTCGGGGTGCTGGGCGAGGACGGCGTCCTGCTGCCCGGTTCGGGTCCGGCCGACGACGCCGGCGCCCGCCCGGTGACGGTGCCCTGCGAGGAGGGGCCGGTCGTGACGATCGGCGGGCAGCCGGTGCGCACGAGCGTCACGGCAACCGTCGGGCAAGTGCTGTCCGGTGACCCGGTTCCCGCAACCCTCTGTGACACCCCCGGCCCCGTTCCGCTGGGAGCCGGATCCCAGGACGTGACCGTCGACCCGGGGTCGGCGTTCTTCGTCGACAGTCTCCGCCTCGACGCCGGACCGCAGGCCCAGGCCGTTCCGACCGAGCAGGTGTCGACCACCGCATGGACGGAGAACCACCGGGAACTCACGGTGCCCCGCTCGGACGCCGAGCGCGTCGTCGTCGTCCCCGAGAGCACCAACGTCGGCTGGGTGGCCACCGCACCGGACGGCAGCGAACTGACACCGATCGTCGTGGACGGCTGGCAGCAGGGGTGGATCCTGCCCGCGGGAACCGAGGGGACGGTGACCCTCGACTTCCCCACCGACCACTGGTACCGCCTGGGGATCTTCGGCGGTCTGCTCCTGCTGATTCCGCTGATCGCCGCCGCACTGTGGCCGCGCCGCGCACGCGAGCGCGATCCCGGCCCGGCACCGCGGACCTGGGGCAGCGCGACGGTCGGGTGGCTGGGAATCCTCGCTGCCGCCACCGTGATCGGTGGTCCCGTCGGCGCGGCGACGACGGTCGTGGTGACGCTACTGGCCGTCACCCTCGTCCGCCTACGCGGAACCGCCACCACCGCGCGCGTGCTGGTGGGGGTCGCCGGAGCGTCGACGATGCTCGGCATGGCGATGCTCTCCACCGGCCCGTGGCGGGCACCCGGCGGGTACGTGGGGCACTCGTTCCTCGTTCAGTTCCCGCTGCTGCTGGCGCTCGTCGCCACCGGGCTGGCGGTGCTGCCGCTCGGACGGTCGGCGCTCCTGGCGCGCGCCTCCCAGCGCTTGACGGCGCGGCGGGCGGGTTCCTCCACCAACGCGTAACTGGCCGACGCGACCGCGACGCTCATCACGGTCGTGAGGAACAGGATGTAGACGAAGTGGCCGGTGAACGGAACGAGCCCGAACACCGGAAAGACGATCGACAGCACCGCGAGGTGCCAGATGAAGATGCCGTACGACCAGCGGCCCACTGCGAGAGCGAGCGGACTCGCGAGGTAGCGGTGGGTGGACGTGTCGGACAGCACCAGCGGGGCCATCAGCGCGAAGCTGATGACGGCGCCGAGCGCCATCTTGACGGCGTACTGCCACGGTTCGGGACGCACCAGCCCCTCCGGGCCGGCCAGATCGGTCGCGGTGAGCGCGAATGCCACTGCGGCGACGAGAAACATCCGGACGCGATGATGCGCCCAGCGGTGCATTCGCCCGGGCGGACTCACCGCCAGCTCGGCGAGCAACATCCCGGCTCCGAACCAGGGCAGGTACCCCGGTAGCCAGTTGTCGTGATGAATGCCACCCGGCGTCGACACCGGCACGAATGCCCACGTCAGACTCACCGCGATCAACGCGAGAATCGCCGGAACCCGCAGCCGCGCAGCCGGACCCCGCAACCGGACCAGCGCGAACGCCAGCAGCGGAAGCACCAGGTAGAAGGCCACCTCCACCGACAGACTCCACATCTGGGTCAAACCGTCGGTGAGCGTAAGGGGCACGAACACCTGCACGAGACCGAGATTCGCCCACCACGTGCGGTAACTCGCGTTCGCGGTGGGCAGGAACGTCAACACCACCGCCACGGCGACCCAGTACGCGGGCAGGATGCGCGTCGCCCGCGAGATCCAGTACCGGACGATTCCCTGGGCGGGGCCCATCCCCCGCGCCGCCCCGGCATGGCTGCGCCACAACAGGAATCCGGACAGCGCGAAGAAGACCGCCACCGCCAGATCGAATCGTCCCCAGATGCGCCCGAGAACGGGCACGTGCGTCGCACCGGTCTGGAACGCGACGTGCGTCACGAGCACCCCCAGCGCCGCGAGACCGCGCATTCCCTCGAGTGCGGGAATGAAACTGCGCGGCGGTGCGGTCGTGCTCGTGGTGGTGGCCGAGGTGCTCATCACCAACAGTGTGCCTGGTCCGGGGGCTGTGACGGAAAACTCCGTTCGAGTCACTTCGCTGGCGAACGGTCGATGCGTTTACTATCCGATGGGGCAAATGCGCATTCGAGACTGTTAGTGTTTTGCCTCACGTGGTGTCGATGTGGGCTCCATGCGATCCGTGCAGCCGTGCTGCCGGTGGGGGAATCTCAATCGACAGAATTGGGTTAGGAGAGAAAGCATGGCGGAGCGCTCAGGGCCGAGCCGGATACTTGCTTGCATTCTGGTGGGCCTCGGTGCCTTCCTCTTGGCCGTCGCCATTCTCATTCCCACCTACACGGTGGGCAAATTGGAGAAGACGCCCTTGGACCTCGAAGTGACCACGATCGCCGAAGGTTCCGGCAGCGTGCTCAACTCGCAGGCTCTTCTCGCAGGCAAGGCCGAAGTCAACACGAACGTTCCACTGGTGTCACAGCGCTACGTCACCACCGAAGACCCCGCGGACGCGGACGTCGTCACTCTCCAGGCGGGTCAGACGCTGCGGCGCACCGACAAGCAGGGCGACACCGGACTGCTGTCCGCGATCGTCGACCGCAACACCGTCGACCGTAAGACGTCGATGCCGACCAACGACCCGGTGGGCACCATCCAGACGCAGCCCAACCAGCCTGCCGAGGAAGTTCCGCGCGACGGACTGCAGTACAAGTTCCCGTTCAACTCGGAGAAGCAGAGCTACCCCTACTTCGACCTGAACGCGCGCGCCACCCAGGACATCAACTTCGTCGAGGAGACGGAGATCAACGGCCTGAAGGTGTACCACTACAACCAGACGATCGATCCGGTCGACCTGTCGAAGGTGGTCAGCTCGCCCACCAACAAGCTGACGCTGCCCGCCGAGGCGTGGGGCGTCCCCGGTGGGACCCTCCCCGTCACGATGACCCGCTGGTACACCAACGTGCGCGACCTGTGGGTCGAGCCCGAGACCGGTGTCGTCGTCAAGGGCCAGGAGCAGCTGCACCAGTACTACGCCCGCAACAAGGACAAGCCGGAGATCGACGTCCTGAAGGTGGAACTGCCGTTCAACGAGCAGACCATCGAATACCAGGTCCAGCAGGCCAAGGACGGCATGGACAAGATCAGCACGTTCGGTCGCACCGTGCCGATCATCGCCGGCATCCTCGGTGTCATCGCACTGATCGCAGGACTCGTCCTGGGACTGCGCGGCGGCAAGGGCAGGCAGCCCGCGCACACCGCCGGCGACGACTACCCGCCGAGCGACGGTGGCCGCCACGTCGACCTGGACAAGTCGGAGGCTCCCACCGAGCAGCACGACTGGACCACGGACAAGACGGAAGAGATTCCCGTGCAAGATCCGCGCAGGTACGACGAGCGCTAGACGTAAGGAGCCGGACGCCACGTAGTCCGGTGTGAAGGGGACCTCGGTAGTGCACCGAGGTCCCTTTCGTCGTTCCCGGGGGCCTGTGCGGTGTCGCCCCATGTCACAGTCGGCTCGTCGGACCGACCGGATGTCAGATCGGGCGCGGGGCATCGCGCCGCGCGCTGCGCACGGCGAGGACGCTGGCGACCAGTGCGGTGCTCGACGCGACCGTCACGGCGACGGCGATGAACTGGCCGATCGTGGACGCGAGGGTCAGCATGCCGGTCATCTCGACGGCGAAGCCGATCCAGGCGATCACGGCGAGGTACGTCCGCTCCCCCGCGATGGCGGACAGTAGGGCGCCCTGCAGGACGGCCAGACAGGCACCGTGGAGCGCGAACAGCCACAGCAGCGACTGGACGGGCTGGTATGCGTCGCCGACGAGGAGCGGGACGAGAGGTGCGGCCACCGCGACGGCAGCGACGAGGACCGCTCCGAGTCCGACGAGGACGGCGAGCGCCGATCGGATCGCTTGGGCGGAGTGCGCGGGATTCGCCATCCGCGGATAGAGCACCACCCCGACGGCCTGCGGCAGCCAGAACGCGGCCTTGGTGGCGACGGCGCCCAGCGCGTACAGGCCGGCGTCGTCGTTGCTGAGCACGATCCGGGCGATCACCAGGTCCATCGACGACAACGCGATCAGCGCCAATTGCACCTGCGACGCCTTCAGCACGGCCGCGACGCCGATCCGGGTGCTCGACTCCCCGGTGATCGCGGAATCGGCGAACAGGCGCGCACACAAGGCCACCAGCCCAGTGCCGACCGCACTCGCGGCGAGGGCGAGGCCCGGCCCGGCGCCGACGGCCAGAACCACGACCGCGGGCACGACCTTCGCGACACCGGCCGCCGCGAGGACGACACTGAGCGGACCGAACCGTGCGGCGCCCTGCAGCAGTCCCTGCTCGGTGGCGAGCAGGACCAGGACGGGCGCCGTGATGAGCGCCGAGAACGTGGCGAGCATGCCGGTGTCGAGGGCCCACGACACGAGGGGGGCGAGCAGCATCGCGGCGACCGCGACGATCACCGCGCAGCGGTACCCCAGCAGGCGGACCGCGTGGGCTCCCTTGCCCCGGACCACCTCGCGGGCGACGACGGTCTGCAGCGCGAGAGCGGGGACGGCGAGGACGAGTTGGGCCGCGAGCAGGCTCGCGAACTCCCCGTAGCCGGCCGGGCCGAGCCACCGGCTCGCCGGCAGATGCAGCAGGTAGGACGCGATGTTCGCGATCATCGAGCCCGCCGTCACCATCGTCACCCCGGCGACCGCCGAGCTGGTGAGGGTCTGGCGTGGCATGCGCCCCATGATGCACTACGTGCCCTGCGAGCCGGGTCGATGCACCACGTATCGTGACGGCCCATGACCGCCCGGCGCCGAGCATCGTTCGTCGCGCCGGTCTACAGCCTCCTTCTGGCGCTGCTGATCCTCGGGCCGCTGCTCGGTCCGGGCTATCTGCTGTTGCGGGACGCGGTCAGCACTCCCCGCTCGTATCTCACCGACTCGGCGCTCGGCCTCACGGACGCCGCCGCGCGGGCCGTGCCGCAGGACACTCTGCTCGCGACGCTGAGCGTTTTCGTCGACGGCGGCCTGGTGGTGAAGGCGATCCTGCTGCTGGCGCTGTGGGCGGCGGGCTGGGGCGCCGCCCGGATGGTCCGCACCGTCCTGCCGACGGCGGGGCTCGGACCGCAGCTCGTCGCCGCGACGGTGACGGTGTGGAACCCGTACGTCGCCGAGCGGCTGCTGCAGGGCCACTGGAGCCTGCTGACCGGGTACGCGGCACTGCCGTGGACGGTGTGCGCGGCGGTCGCGATTCGACGGGGTCACCGCCGGGGGTGGTTCGCCCTCGCGGCCTGCCTCGCCGCGGCCGGTCTGACACCCACCGGGGAGTTGCTCGCGGCGGTGACGGCGGTGGCCGTCCTCGCGCTCCTCGGCGGACGATCGGCCGCGTGGCTCCGGGTGACGGGCGCACTGGGCCTGTTCGTCATCGCGAGCGCGCCGTGGCTGGCGGCCACGGCACTGGCCGGCGGCGGCGGGGACGGCTCCGATCCCGCAGGGGTCGCGGCGTTCGCGGCGCGCGCCGAGCCGGGGCTGGCGACGCTGGGCAGTCTCGCCGGACTCGGCGGCGTGTGGAACGAGACCGCCGTCCCGGACACCCGGACCACACTGTTCGCCCTCGTCGGAACGGTCCTGCTGCTCGGGGTCGTCCTGTGCGGACTCCCGGCGCTGTGGCGGCGGCGACGGCATCCCGTGGTGGCCGCACTGACAGCGCTCGCGCTGGTGGCAGTGCTGCTGCCCGCACTCGGCGCGACCGCGTGGGGACTCGACGTCGGCCGCTGGCTGGTGCAGAACGTGCCCGGCGCGGGATTGCTCCGGGACGCGCAGAAGTGGGTGGCGCTCGCGGCGCCGCTGTATGCGCTCGCCGCCGCGGCCGCGGTGCTGCGACGCCCCGGCACGTGGTCCGTCTCGGCCGTCCTGGTCGTGCTGCTCGCCCTCCCCGACCTCGCGTGGGGCGTCGGGGGCGCGCTGCGCCCGGTCCACTATCCGCCGTCGTGGGAGCAGGTGGCCGCCGAGGTGGCGCACGAGTCGGACAGCGGGGACGTCGCCGTGCTGCCCACCGGCATGTTCCGCAAGTTCTCCTACAGCGGTGCCGCTCCCGTTCTGGACCCCGCCCCGAGGATGCTGCCGGATGACGTGCTGCAGACGGGCGAGCTGGTGGTGGCCGGTGGCACGGTGACGGGCGAGGGGTCCCGGGCGCAGCAGGTGGAACGGGTGCTGCTCACCGGCGGTTCCGCCGCCGAACTCGCGTCGCTGGGCGTCCGGTGGGTCCTGGTCGAGCGCGACACGCCCGGGCCGCGCGGCGAATCCGCGACCACCCTGGCCGGTCTGGAGCGACAGTTCTCGGACGAGCATCTGGAGCTGTACCGCGTCGGCGGCGACGTCGCGCGGCACGAGGCGTCCGACCGGGCGCGTGCGACGGTGGTCGCGGCCCACGTGCTGTGGGCGCTGCTGCTGGCCGGCGGTCTACTCGGCGCGGGCGTGCTCGAGGCCCGGACGCGCCAGCGCCGGCGACACCAGCCCTGATGTCCGCAGGCCCGCGGCCGTGCCCGCCAGCACCTCGTGAACGCCGTTACCGGTGTGCTTCCAGGAGAACTCACCCGCGCGGACCCGTGCCTTCTCGCCGAGGACCATGCGCGTCTCGGGGTCGAGCAGGAGGGTGTTGACGGCCGCGGTCAGTTCGCCGACGTCGGCCGTCGCCGCTTCCGCGCTGCCGACGAGCACACCGGTCACGCCGTCGACGATCGAATCCGTCAGCCCCTTGGAGCTGCGGTAACCGACGGTCGGGACCCCGTGCTGGGCGGCCTCGATGACGGCCAGACCCCAGCCCTCCTTGCGGGACGGCATCACGTGCACCCAGGACTGCGACAGCAACTGGTGTTTACGGGTTTCGTCAACGTGCCCGTGGAACGTGACGGCGTCGCCGATGCCCAGTTCGTGCGCGCGGTCGCGGAGATTCTGTTCCCACCAGCCGCCACCGATGACGTCGAGGTGCACATCGGCGATCGTGGGACGCAACGCCGCGACGGTCTCGAGGGCGTCCTCGATCTGCTTGTGCGGCACCAGCCGGGACAGGACGCACACACTGGGGTGCACGGTACGGGTGTCGGCGCCGCCGATGTCCACGCCGACAGGAATGTCGTCGGCGCCGTTGCGTACCACCGCGATCCGTTCGCGCTCGACACCGAGTTCGACGAGTTCGTCGGCGGACGGCAGCGACACGGTGAGGTACTGGTCGTCCCGGTGGGTACGCGGCGACAACCGTGATTCCACCCACCAGCCGATCTTGCCCATCAACCGGCCCGCCACGGGCCACTGCTCGCGATGACAGTGATGCACGAGCAGCGTCACGGGTGCACCGGCGACGACGCGGGAGAAGAACGGGATGCCGTTCTGGGTGTCGATGACGGCGTCGGGCCGGATGCCTCGCAGCGGTCCGAACCCGAGCCGGCCCGCGGCGATCGCGGCGAGGGCGCGGGGGTAGACGCTGTACCGTCCGCCCGCCCGGCTGATCTCGATGCCGTCGACGGTCTCCTTCTTGGCGGCGCCGCGGTAACCGGCGGTGCGGAGGGTGACCTTGATTCCCCGCGCCGCGAGCTGGGCGCCGACCTCCTCGAGGTACCGCTCACTGCCGCCACCCTGCGGGTGACCGGTGTCGCGCCAGCAGAGCAGCAGAACCTCTCGCACGTTCATATACTCCTGTGGTCGGTGCGGTACATGTGGTCTCGGGGCGGGACGGTCCGCGCTGTAGTCCCCGAACACCCTATCGGTCGCGTTCCACCGGATGTTGCAGCCACCGCGAACGGATTGCGGCCCCGGCGGCTGTACTCGCTAAGGTTCAGTCTCGTGACGACGCCTCCCGTGACCCGGCGATTCGGTCGACGGGCAACCCTGAAGCGGTCGTTCGGCCTGCTCAGCGACTTCCGGCACGAACAGACCGCACCCGACCTGTTCTACGGCGCCCTCGCCCGCGACTCCGTCGAACTGATCGGTGACCTGTACGGCGGTCTCACCGACTCGGATCTCACCGGGACGACGGTCCTGGACGTCGGCGGCGGCCCCGGTTACTTCGCGGACGTGTTCCAGCGGGCCGGCGCCCGGTACGTCCCGGTGGAGCCGGATCCGTCCGAGATGCATGCGGCGGGCCTCGCCGTGGGCGGCGCGGTCCGCGGGTCGGGGTTGGCGCTGCCGTTCCGGACGTCGTCGGTGGACATCTGCTTCTCCTCCAACGTCGCCGAGCACGTCAGCGAACCGTGGGCGATGGCGGACGAGATGGTCCGGGTGACGAAACCCGGCGGCCTGATCGTGCTGTCCTACACGTTGTGGTGGGGCCCGTTCGGCGGCCACGAGACCGGGCCGTGGCATGCACTGGGCGGCGAGTACGCCGCCCGCCGCTACCTGCGCAAGAACGGCCGCGAACCCAAGAACCGCTACGGTGTCTCCCTGTTCAAAGTGGGTGCGGCCGACGGACTTCGGTGGGCCCGGCGCGCCCCGGACGCGGACTTCGTGGCGGCCTTCCCCCGCTACCACCCGCGCTGGGCGTGGTGGATGGTGCGCGTCCCCGGACTGCGGGAGTTCCTGGTGAGCAACCTCGTTCTCGTGTTGCGGAAGCACTGACCGTGGTCGCGCTGGCTCTCGACATCGGCGGCACCAAGATGGCCGCCGGGATCGTCGACGCGGACGGCACGGTGCCGCATCCGGCGACCACCCCGACGCCGGCGACCGGCGTCGCCGACGCGTGCGCCGCCCTTCTGCGCGAGGTTGCGGGAGCGGCGACGATCACGTCGGTCGGCATCGCGTGCGCGGGGCCGGTCGACACGGTCGCCGGCACCGCGTCACCCATCAACATCGACGAGTGGTCGGGCGGATTCGGCCTGGTCGGCTTGGTGCAGGAACTTTTTCCCGGCGTCCCCGCGAGGCTGGCGATGGACGGTGCCGCCGCCGCTCTCGGCGAGCATCACCACGGTGCCGGGCGCGGTGCCCCCGACCTGCTGAGCCTCGTGGTGTCCACCGGTATCGGCGGCGGAGTGGTCCTCGGCGGCCGCATCGCCACCGGCCGGACCGGAAACGCGGGTCACATCGGTCACCTGGTGGTCCCCGGCGGAACCGAGCCGTGCACGTGCGGCGGGGTGGGGTGTCTGGAGACGGTGGCGAGCGGACCGTCGTCCGTGCGCTGGGCCCGCTCCCGGGGATGGCGCGGCACGACGGGCGTCGAATTGGCGAGGGCCGCCGCGGACGGGAACGACGTCGCCGTGGCCGCCCTCGACCGCGCGGGGACCGCACTGGGGCAGGCCATCGCGTCCGCGGCAGCCCTCCTCGACGTCGATCTCGCGGTGATCGGTGGCGGATTCGCGCAGGCCGGACCCGCGTTGTGGGACCCGATGCGCAGGGCCGCCGCCCGCCACGCCCGGTTGTCGTTCGTCGCGGATCTGCGGGTGGTCCCGGCGGAACTCGGCGCCTCCGGAACCCTCGTCGGGGCGGGAGTCCTGGCCGTCGACGAGGGCTGACGCAGCGGGATCTCCTCACCTGTTCCGAAATTCTGTAACGTGTTCTAGTGTTCAGGGTCACACCACGTTCAGGAGAGGAGGTGACCGTGAGCACGAGCACTGCCCGATCCGCCGACGACTCCGATCACTCGTCCGAAGTCGCCCGGCCCACTGACTCCCGCCGCGATCCGGAGGTGCTGCGAGACGCGCTGCAACGCTGGCTCGCCGCCCAATTGCCCGCCGACGCCGCACCAGAGGTCACGCACGTCCACCTCCCCGACGCCAACGGCATGTCGAGCGAGACCATCCTGTTCGACGCCACCTGGTCCGGAGAGGTTCACCCACTGGTCGCGCGGGTCGCGCCTGCCGACACGACGATGCCCGTCTTCCCGGAGTACGACCTCGACGGACAGTTCCAGGTGATGGCGCAGGTCCGGGAACACTCCGCCGTCCCGGTCCCGGTCGTCTACTGGTCCGAATCCGATCCCGGTCCGCTGGGCGCCCCGTTCTTCGTCATGGCCCGCGTCTCCGGACAGGTCCCGCCGGACGTGATGCCCTACAACTTCGGGTCGTGGGTGACGGAGGCGACCGAGGAGCAGCGCGCGCTGCTGCAGCACAGTGCGGTGAATGTGCTTGCGCAGCTGCACGACATCGACCGACCGTGGGAGCGGTTCGCGTTCCTGCGACTGCCCGGCTCCGGTCCCACCGTCACCGAGGCGCTCGCCGCGCACATCCGGCAGCAACGCGACTACTACGAATGGACGACGCTGTCCGGTCCCCGGTCCCCGCTGATCGAACGCGGCTTCGCGTGGATGGAGGAGAACCTCCCGGACGACCCCTCCCCCGCCGTGTTCTGCTGGGGCGACGCCCGTATCGGCAACATGATGTTCGAGGACTTCCGGCCCGTGGCCGTACTCGACTGGGAGATGGTCGCACTCGGGCCCCGCGAACTCGACCTGGGCTGGATGACGTACCTGCACCGGTTCTTCGAGGACATCGCCGCGGCCGCCGGACTCGACGGGATGCCCGACTTCCTGCGCCTCGACGACCTCGCCGCCCTGTACGAGGAGCTGACGGGCCACACGCCCCGCGATCTCGAGTACTACACCGCCTACGCGGCACTGCGGCAGGCCACCATCATGCTGCGGATCCAGGAGCGCGCCATCCACTTCGGACAGGCCGTCGCTCCGGAGGACCCGGACGACATGATCATGCACCGCGCGTCGCTGGAGGCGATGCTCGACGGCACGTACTGGGAGAAGATCCGATGACCGCCGACTACGCGGGAAATCCGCTCTCCCCGATGGACGACTACCCCATCCATCAGGTGGCCGAACCCATCCGGCGCGTCGCCACGTCCGACCGCAACTTCTACGACCGCTACTACTTCAACTGCTATCCCTCGGCCGAGTCCGACCTCTTCCTCATCATCGGTCTCGGTCAGTACCCCAATCTCGGGGTGACGGACGCGTTCGCGGTGCTCCGCCGCGGCGACGACCACATCGTCGTCCGCGGGTCGGCGGCGCTGGGTCACGACCGCGCCGTCAGCACCGTCGGTCCGTTCCGCGTCGAGGTCCTCGAGGGTCTGCAACGCTTGCGGGTGGTGCTCGAGCCCGGCGACTACGACCTCTCCTTCGATCTCACCTTCGACGGCGCGATCCCCGCGACGCTGGAGCCCCGCCACTTCCGCAGGCAACTCGAGCGCGTCACGTTCGACACGAGCCGCTTCGTCCAGACCGGCACCTGGGCAGGCGAACTCACGATCGACGGGCAGAGCCGCCCCGTCACCCCCGACACCTGGCGCGGCAACCGCGACCGGTCGTGGGGAGTGCGCCCCGTCGGCGAGTCCGAGCCTCCCGGACGGCGCGCGGTCGACGGGATCCAGAACTTCTTCTGGATCTACTCGGTGATGCAGTTCGACGACTACTCCGTCTCCGTAATCCTGCAGGAGGACGAACTCGGCAGGCGCATCGTCGAGGAAGCCGTCCGCATCTGGCCGGACGCCGACCGCGAACCCGAATGGCTGGGCCGACCCGAACACGAGCTGAAGTTCGAACCGGGGACACGCGACGTCACGTCGGCGTCGCTGAGTTTCCACCGCCCGACCGGCGAGGTCGTCACCGTCACCTGCGACCTACTGGTTCCCAACTACATCGGTATCGGCACGGGGTACGGGCTCGAAGCCGATTGGCGTCACGGCATGTGGCAGGGCGAACTCGTGGTGCAGGGACTGCGCAAACGAGCGTCCGAGATCGAACCGGGACTCCGGATGTTCTGCCCCGTCGACAATCTCACCCGCTTCCGGCTCGAGGACGGCGGCGAGACCGTTGTGGGGACAGGGCTGTTCGAGGTCGCGGCGATCGGCCCACACGCACGGTACGGATTCGACAGTTTCACCGACACCGCCTCCTGACCGGGGGAACGACACGAGGAATGGACTCATGACCGACTACGACAAGCTCTACATCGGCGGCAAGTGGGTGGCCCCGGCCACCGATCAGGTGCTCGAAGTGTTCTCCCCGGCAACCGAGGAACGCGTCGGCAGCTGTCCCGTCGCGTCGCCGGCCGACATCGACGACGCCGTCGCCACGGCCAGGCGGGCATTCGACGAAGGTCCGTGGCCGCAGACCACTCCCGCCGAGCGCGGCGAGATCCTCGCGAAGGCGGCGAAACTCATCGAGGAGCGCGGCGACGCCCTCAACGCGCTGATCTCGTCCGAGATGGGTCAGCCGCCCGCGATGGTCGGGATGATGCAGCAGACGCCGTCGCTCGCGACCCTCAACTTCTACGCCGGTCTCGCGAACGAGTTCGAGTGGGAGCAGACCCGCACCGGCGCGTTCGGGCAGACGAAGGTGCTGCGGGAGCCCGTCGGTGTGGTGGCCGCGGTCCTCGCCTGGAACGTGCCACTGTTCCTCGCCGTCAACAAGCTGTCCCCGGCGCTGCTCGCGGGCTGCACCGTCCTGCTGAAGCCGGCACCCGAATCCCCGCTCTCCACGCACCTTCTCGCCGAGATCTTCGCGGAGGCGGGGGTTCCCGAGGGTGTCATCTCCGTCCTGCCCGGCGGCGCCGAGACCGGCGAATACCTGGTGTCGCATCCCGGCATCGACAAGATCACGTTCACCGGCAGCAGTCCCGTCGGCCGCAAGATCGGGGCGATCGCCGCACAGAACCTCAAGCGCTGCTCCCTCGAACTGGGCGGCAAGTCGGCGGCCATCATCCTCGAGGACGCCGACCTCGCGTCCACGATGCCGATGCTGGTGATGTCCGGACTCATGAACACCGGGCAGGCATGCGTCGCGCAGACCCGGATCCTCGCCCCGCGCTCCCGCTACGACGAGGTGCTGGACGCCCTCGTGGCGGGTGCCGGATTCATGACCGTCGGCGATCCGTCCGACCCGGCCGCGCAACTCGGTCCGCTGATCTCCGAGAAGCAACGCGACCGCGTCGAGGGCTACATCGCCAAGGGCAAGGAACAGGGCGCCCGCGTGGTGCTCGGCGGCGGCCGTCCGGAAGGCCTCGACAAGGGCTGGTACGTGGAGCCGACCATCTTCGCGGACGTCGACAACTCGATGACGATCGCCCGCGAGGAGATCTTCGGACCCGTCCTGTCCGTGATCCCCTACGACTCCGAGGACGAGGCGATCAAGATCGCCAACGACTCCGACTACGGACTCGCCGGCTCGGTGTACACCACCGACATCGATCACGGTCTCGCCGTAGCGAAGCAGATCCGCACCGGCACCTACGCCATCAACTGGTACGCGTTCGACCCCGGCTCCCCGTTCGGCGGCTACAAGGCCTCCGGCATCGGTCGCGAGAACGGACCGGAGGGGCTCGAAGCGTTCTGCGAGACCAAGTCCGTCCTCATGCCGCCCGGCTACAGCGGATAGGCGGCTTCGCCGCCCGTGCGCCTTTCTGGTTGCTGCAGCTACCAGAAAGGCGCACAGGCGTTAGCGTGATCGGGTGACCGCATCGACCCCGGACACCACCCGCGACGCCGACGGTGAGAGTGCACTCACCGTCGTTCTCGCGTTCGGCGCGAACATTCTGATCGCACTGGCCAAGACCGTCGCCGCGGTGGTCACCGGCTCGGCGTCGATGGTGGCGGAGGCCGCCCATTCGTGGGCCGACTCGGGCAACGAGATCCTGCTCCTGATCGCCAATTCGCGGGCCAAGCGCACGCCGGACCGCATCCATCCGCTCGGGTACGGGCGCGAGGCCTACGTGTGGTCGATGTTCGCGGCGCTCGGGTTGTTCGCGCTGGGCGCGGGGGTGTCCGTCACGCACGGCATCCAGGAGCTCGTGCACGCCGAGCCGGCTACGAACTTCGCCGTCGCATACGTCGTGCTCGGTGTCTCGTTCGTGCTCGAGTCCATCTCCTTCCAGCAGGCGTACCGACAGTTGCGCGCCGAGGCCATCGCCATCGACCGCGACGTCCTGGCCCACGCACTCCGCACGTCCGACCCGACCACCCGGGCCGTGTTCGCGGAGGACGCCGCGGCGCTCATCGGTTTGGTCATCGCGTTCCTGGGCGTTCTGCTGCACCAGATCACGGGATCGGCGATCCCCGACGCAATTGGCTCCATCCTGGTCGGGATCCTGCTCGGCGTCATCGCGCTAATTCTGATCGACCGCAACCGGCGATTCCTGATCGGCGAGGAGGCATCCCCCGCCCTGCGCCAGGCCGGCATCGAGGCGCTCGAGGCGCTGCCCGAGGTCGACCGGGTGACGTTTCTGCGCATGGAGTACCTGGGACCACGACAGGCGTACCTGGTGGCGAGCGTCGACCTGGTCGGTGACTACGCGGAGTCCCGTGTCGCCCATACCCTCCGCGACCTCGAGGCCCGGCTCGAACGGAGCTCGCACGTGGTCCGCGCGATACTCACCCTGTCGACAGAGGACGAGCCGACGATCACCGTGTGAGATCGCCGGCTCGCCGCCGTTTCTGCGGTCTAGCTGCCGAACTGGACCCCGCCCAGCGGGCCGCCGATGAGGATGATCTGCGGCATCGTGGTCTGGGGGTTGGCGACGGTGGTCAGCGACAGGCATTCGCCGAGGACCGCGTACGCGCCGTCGGGAAGTTCCGGTGTGGTGAACGTCTTGACCGCGTTGCCTGCGGCGTTCGCGACGACGCGCTCGATCGGGTTGGTGGCCCACGCGACGAATCCCGGTTCGAGGACGACGGTGGGATCGGCGAGGACGGCGGGCAGCTTGGTGGCGTCGAATGCCACGGCACCGCAGGATTGGGCGTCCAGCAGATTCAGGACGTTGGGGTTGGTGACTGTGATGTCGAGGGTGTTTCCGTCGACCGCGGTCACCACGGTGGGAGGCTGGACTTCCGGCGCTGCGGAAGCGGTCGCCGGCATGGTCATGGCTACGGTGGCGGCGGCAGCGGCAGCGAGTGCGGCACCTCCGGCGAGTCGTTTCATGCCCCTGCTGGTCCCTGTCTGCATCTGCAATCCTTTCGTCGGGTGCGAGCTTCGAGAATCGAGGCTTTACAAACCGAATGGTATGCGTTTACTGCAGAATCCTCCCCTGAAACGACGAATGTCACAGTGGTTCAGTCGGACTGAACCACTGTGACATTCGGTCACCCGGGGAGGGACTAGCTCAGGCGCTGCTTCAGGGCCTCGAACTCGTCACGGATGCCGGAGGGAACCTTCTCACCGAGGAACTCGAACCATTCCTCGATGAGCGGCAGCTCCTGCTTCCACTCGTCCACGTCGACCTTCAGCGCCTCGTCGACGTCGTCGGCGTCGACGTCCAGGCCACCGAGCTCCAGATCGGCCGCGGTCGGAACGAATCCGATCGGGGTGGACTCGGCGCCGGCCTTGTGCTCGATGCGGTCGACGATCCACTTCAGCACGCGGGAGTTCTCGCCGAAACCGGGCCACAGGAAGCGGCCGTCGTCGCCGCGACGGAACCAGTTGACGTAGAAGATCTTCGGCAGCTTCTCGGAATCCGCGTGCTTGCCGAGGTTGATCCAGTGGTTCAGGTAGTCGCCGGCGTTGTAGCCGATGAACGGGATCATGGCCATCGGGTCGCGGCGGACGGTGCCCACGGCACCCTCGGCGGCAGCGGTCTGCTCGGACGACAGCGTCGCACCGAGGAACGTGCCGTGCTGCCAGTCGAAGGACTCGCTGACCAGCGGAACCGTGGTCTTACGGCGTCCACCGAACAGGATCGCGGAGATCGGAACACCCTGCGGGTCGTCCCACTCGGGCGCGAGGATCGGGCACTGCGACATCGGGGTGCAGTAGCGCGAGTTGGGGTGCGCGGCCTTCTCCCCCGACTCGGGCGTCCACTCGTTGCCCTTCCAGTCGGTGAGGTGCTGCGGGTCGCCTTCGAGACCCTCCCACCAGACGTCGCCGTCGTCGGTCTGCGCGACGTTCGTGTACAGCGAGTTGCCGGCCTCGAGCGTCTTCATCGCGTTCGGGTTGGACCCGTAGTTCGTGCCCGGCGCGACGCCGAAGAAGCCGTACTCCGGGTTGACGGCGTACAGGCGGCCGTCCTCGCCGAAGCGCATCCAGGCGATGTCGTCGCCGAGGGTCTCGGCGCGCCATCCGGGGATGGTCGGCTGGATCATCGCGAGGTTGGTCTTGCCGCAGGCGCTCGGGAACGCGGCCGCGATGTAGTACGGCTTGTCCTCCGGGGAGATCAGCTTGAGGATCAGCATGTGCTCGGCCAGCCAGCCCTCGTCGTGGGCCATCGCCGACGCGATGCGCAGCGAGTAGCACTTCTTACCGAGCAGCGCATTTCCGCCGTAGCCGGACCCGTAGCTCCAGATCTCGCGATCCTCGGGGAAGTGGGTGATGTACTTGGTGTCGTTGCACGGCCACGGGACGTCGGCCTGGCCCTCTTCGAGAGGTGCGCCGACCGAGTGCAGCGCCTTCACGAACGGCTTGTCGGTGCCGAGCTTCTCCATCGCGGCGGTACCCATGCGCGTCATGATGCGCATCGACACGACGACGTACTCGGAGTCGGTGATCTCGACACCCAGCTTCGGGTCGTCGGCACCGAGGGGACCCATGCAGAACGGCACCACGTACATGGTGCGTCCGCGCATGCTGCCGCGGTAGAGGTCGGTCATGAGCGACCGCATCTCGGTCGGGTCCATCCAGTTGTTGGTGGGCCCGGCGTCGATCTCCTCTCGCGAGCAGATGTAGGTGCGGGACTCGACGCGTGCGACGTCCGACGGGTCGGAGTTGCCGACGAACGAATTCGGCTTCTTCTCGTCGTTGAGTCGCGTGAACGTGCCGGCCTCGACGAGCTGCTCGGTCAGTCGATCCCATTCGGCGTCCGAGCCGTCGGCGAAGACGACGCGGTCGGGCTGAGTGAGTTCGGCAACCTCTCGAACCCAGGCGAGCAGCTCACTGTGCTCCGTGGGGGGCGTGCCGTCAGTTCCGTTCAGACCGGGAATGGTCGCTGAGGTCATCAAACTCTCCTGGGGTGAGCCGGAACCGGACCATCTGCCGTCCGCTGAGAGAACCTCGCAGCGAGTGCCAGACGGTCCGATTTCCCCTCTCGGCGGGGTCCAGCCAGGCCGTCCATGCCACATGGAAGACGCGGGCGCCGGGTGTCCTATCCCTAGAGGTTAACGCCGCGAGTCCCGTCTCGGGGAATCGGGTGCGGTTGGAATGGTCACAGAAACGATTCAGTAGAGCTACCAGGGGCCTTTCCCGCGTCTGCAGTGCGGATTTCGGAGGTGTTCAGCCGTTACCGAGAGTCCCACCATCGGTCTGCTGCCAGTGCACGACGCCGTCGCCGTCGCGGCGAAACTCCCAAGACGCGTACGCGCCGTCCTCGTGGATCATCGTCAGATGGTCTGCGTCGCCGTCCGAGTCGAGGTCGGAGGCGATGACGACGGCGTCGCCCGCGTCGAAGGTCTGGGTGTCGAGGACGCCGTCTCCGTCGATGTCGTGGGTCGGACCGGTGAGCGCGACCGCCCCGGAATCGGGACCGAAAGTGTCCGTATCGAGGTCCGGCACGTCCGGGACCAGAAAACTCTCAGTCGTCGCCACCGCGGTCTCCCTTCGCATTTCGGACCAGTTTCCCGCACAAATCAAGACATATCAAGATAATTCAACACGATTCCACACAAAAGCGGGCGAACCTCGGTCAGGCATCTATGTATTCAGACGTTCACTGCGGCGATTCGGTTCCCCCGGCTGCCGGCGGACCTCCTGCAGACCCCGATCGACGGCCCCGAGGTCGCGTTCGCAGGACGACAGCTGCCCGTTGCGTCTCGCGGCCAGGCGGCGGAGTTCGCCGTCGATCTGCGCGACCCGCTCGTCCACGTCCCGGGCGCACACCCGGCTCTCGGCGATGATCGCCTCACTCACCTGAGCCTCGGCCGCCAGCAGCCGGCCGAGGACGAACTGCTCCCACTGGGACCGCACGTGCACCAGCGCCTCGGCGGCCCACTGCCGCACGTGGGCACGTTCGGCGACGTGCCCGCGCGCCCGCGTCAGCCACCACGCCGCCACGGCTCCCAGCGCGAGGGTGAGCGGGATGGTCGCGATGTCGAGCGCCGGCACCATCGACAGCGGCGAGACCACCAGCCTGCCCAGACCGAGCCCGGCGGACGCACCGATCAGGATCGTCATCCGGTCTTCGAGTCCGCGGTGTCGCGGTTCGAGTCCGTCCGGCGCAACCGGCTCCGGCAACGGAACGTCGCTTTCGGGCGCGGCCACGGTGACGCCGACCCGCGACCGCAGGTCGTCGAGGCGCGCGGTGACCGCAGCATCGACCGCACCACTTCTCTCGCGCACCATTCCGGCCAGCCGGTCGGGGTAACCCTCGAGCGTCCCGCGGCCGGCGCGGTCGATCTCGGCGCGTGCGGTCGTGCCGGCCGCGCGACACTGGGCGGCCACCTCGTGCATCAACTCGACCTTCGCGAGCTGGACCTGACCGCGGAGCTGCGCGACCCGTTCGGTGCGCCTGCCGTCCCGCAGCGTCAGCGCGCGAACCCGCTCGGCGCGCAGTTCCGCGCCGGGCTCGGTCTCCCGCACGGACCGGGCGGTGGCCACGATCATCCGCCGGGTCTGCTCGAGCACGGTCTCGGTGGCAGAACGCGGGTCGGGGGTGTGGGCGCGGGCGGCACGCAGGAGTGCCGCGAGCAGCGCCTCGGCCCCGGAGCCACCCGCCGCCACCGGGTGGATCTCCACGTCGGCGAATCGCGCCGAGTGCCGGGCGAGCAGGGCCCGATTGCGTTCGCTCACACCTGCCCAGTTCCGGTGGACATCGGTCTTGGTGAGCGCGAAGACCACGGGACGGGCCGGTCGCGCGACGACGTCGAGAACGGAGAGCTCCTCCCGTCCGAGTGGTGCCGCGGCATCGAGCACCATCAGGATCACGCGGGCGTCGATCGGGTCCTCCACGAACGCGAGCGCGGATGCGTCCAGTGCGCGGAGCCCAACGACGAGCGTGGACTTCCCGGCGCGCCGCGGCCCCGCCACGAAGACACCGGGCTGCGGGGCTTCACCGGACTTCAGGCGGGCGACGCCGTCCGGGTTCCATCGCGTCACCACGTCGACGGTCTCGGCGGGCAGATCCGACAGCTGTTGCGTCGTCACGTTCCGGGGCTGCCGCTCAGCTGCTGCCAGACGCGAACGTAATGACGCCGGACGTCGACGACCGCCCGGCGGCGGCGGGCCGTCGGTTGCCGGGCGAGTTGCGCCCTCCACCAGTCCGCGCACCGGGCGGCGTCCGCGGCGCTGCGCGGTGGCTCCGGCGCCTCCGCGGCGCAGTCGTCGAGATGAAGCCGGGCCGCGGCGGCGGCGAGCGCGACGGCATGGTCGCCGGCGAGGTACCGCTCCAGCGCGTCGCGGGACGCGGGGCTGCGCGCCGCCTGCGACCGCAGCGCGTTCAGCAGGGTCTCGCCGCGGCGCGCCCGGGTGCGTGCGACCCGGTCGGTGACGGCAGCCGACACCGCGTCGATTCCGGACTCCGGTGACGTTCCTGCGAGCGTTCCGATGAGGGGCAGAGTCGGGAGGCCGCCTTCGTCCGAGCACTCGGCGGCACGCGCGGTCGCCGTCGCCGCCCAGGCGTCGGCCGCCGCGCGCGACGCGCCCAACGTGTCGGATTTGTTGAGGACGAACAGTGCCTGCGCCGGGTCCAGCGTCCGCACGGCGTCCCGGTCGGCGTCGCGCACCGACTCGACGAGGACGTAGACCACGACGTCGCCGTCCAGCGTGGGGTCGGGTGCGCCGGGCACGTCGACGGCGTCCGCCTCCTCCACGACGGCGCCGGCGATCCCGTTCGCGGTCAGCGCCGCGGCGACGGTCGACCTGCCCACACCCGCTCGACCCGCGGTCTGGACCCGGATCGGCGCCCGAAAGGCGGCCACGGCTTCGCGCACACGGTCACCGGAAACCCCGTCCAGTGCCGCCACAAGTTCGGCGAGATCCGCCAGTTCCCCGCCCCCGGCATCTGCAGTGCCCATGACGCAGTCACCCCCTTCGTCCCGCGCCGATTCTGTCAGACCGACCCCGAATCGGCGTGGACAACCGTGCAGGCTGGGCACCGGATTACCGAAAAAGTCTCAAGGTGAACTTCAGACCCGTATGCCAGAAACGCCCCTCATGCGTGACAATGGTCCGGTGAACCACGCTGATCAGGATGCACCCGCCGTCCCCGAGGAGGGGCAGACGAAGGACTCGAAGGGGTCCCGTCTCCACCCGAGGGTGACAAGTTTCCGCTCGCGCAGGGGCGCTCTGACCGTTGCGCAGCAGGAGTCGTGGGACCGGCAATGGCCCCGGATCGGCGCGGACGTCTCGGACCACCGCCTGGATGCGCCGTCGTGGTTCGGCCGTGACGCCCCTCTGATCCTCGAGATCGGCTCGGGAACGGGCACCGCCACCGCGGCGATGGCGAAGGCCGAACCGCACGTGAACCTCATGGCCGTCGAGGTCTACCGGCCCGGGCTCGCACAGTTGCTTCAACAGATCGAACGGGACGAGATCCCGAACATCCGGGTCCTGCGCGGCGACGCCATGGATGTCCTGGAGAACATGATCGAACCGGAATCGCTCACCGGAGTCCGTGTCTTCTTCCCGGACCCGTGGCCGAAGGCCCGCCATCACAAGCGGCGCCTGCTGCAGTCCCCCACTTTCGCCCTGATCGCGAGCCGCCTGAAGGCCGGTGGTGTGTTGCATGTCGCAACAGATCACGCGGAGTACGCCGAGGCCATCGCCGAGGCAGGCAACGCGGAACCCCTCCTGACCTCCCTCGACTGGGAATCGCCGATGACGCACGAGCGACCGGTGACGAAGTTCGAGGACAAGGCCCACCAGGTCGGCAGTGCGATCACCGAGTTGATTTGGGGGAAGATCAGGTCATGAGCGTCAGCGAGCAGTACTCCGACATAGCCGGTGCGGCCCCGGCAGGCACCGCGGTGTCGTCAGGATCTCCCGTGGTGGGTGCACGTGACGGACGCCACCAGAAGCGGGTCCTTCTCGTCTGGGACGCACCCAACCTCGACATGGGTCTCGGCGCCATCCTCGGCGGCCGGCCCACGGCTGCCTACCGGCCACGATTCGACGCACTCGGCCGCTGGCTGCTCTCCCGGACCGCGGAACTGTCCGCGTCCGGCACCGACACACTCGAACCCGAGGCGACGGTCTTCACCAACATCGCGGCTGGCAGCGCCGATGTCGTGAGACCGTGGGTCGAAGCCTTGCGTAATGTGGGCTTCGCGGTGTTCGCCAAGCCGAAGATCGATGAGGACAGCGACGTCGATTCCGACATGCTGGACCACATCGCCCTTCGTCACGGCGAGGGGCTGGCCGGTGTCATGGTCGCCTCCGCCGACGGTCAAGCGTTTCGCGAACCGTTGGAGGACATCGCCGCGACCGGCATTCCGGTCCAGATACTCGGGTTCCGCGAGCACGCCAGCTGGGCGGTCGCGTCCGACCTTCTGGACTTCGTCGATCTCGAGGACATCCCCGGCGTGTTCCGGGAGCCACTCCCTCGGGTCAGCCTCGACACACTGCCCGACGAGGGTGCCTGGTTGCAGCCGTTCCGACCGCTTTCCGCCCTGCTCGTCGGGCGGAAGAGTGCTGCCGAGTAGGAGTTGATCAGTGTTCGCGAGCTGGGGAAGCGTCGTCTACCGGGCCCGATTCACCGTCATCGGCATCATGGTTGCCTTGTTGCTCGGTTCGGCCGCGTACGGCCTGGGCCTCGAGAAGCATCTCAGCCAGAGCGGCTGGGACGATCCGGGCTCGGAGTCGGTCGCCGCGGCCAAGCTGGCTGACGGCACCTTCGGTCGCGACACCAACAGCGACGTCGTGGCGCTCTACACGGCGCCCGAGGGCAAGACGATCGAGGACCCCGAGTTCCAGGCGAAGGTCGTCGAGAACCTCGAGCGGCTGGCCGCGGAACACCCGGACAAGATCCTCAAGATCAACGGCGGTTACTTCAAGGTCGGCAACGCACCACAGTTGGCGTCCGCCGCGGACGCCGACAAGCAGCACGCGATCGAGAGCATCGCGATCGTCGGCGACAACGACACCGAGGTCACTGCCAATTTCCGCGACGTCAAGGACGAGTTCTATATCGACGGCGTCGACGTGCAGCTCGCCGGCCTCCAGCCCGTGTCGGGTGCGCTCAACGACACGATGGCCAAGGACATCAGGCGAATGGAGATCCTCGCGATCCCGGCCGTCGGCATCCTGCTGTTCTTCGTGTTCGGTGGTGTCGTCGCGGCGGCGCTGCCGCTGATCATCGGCGGCCTGACCGTGGTCGGGGCCAACGGCGTCGTCCGGCTGATCACCAACTTCACCGAGGTCAACTCGTTCGTCGCGCCCGTGGTCTCCCTCGTGGGGCTCGGTCTGGCCATCGACTACGGGTTGTTCATCGTCAGCCGGTTCCGAGAAGAGATGGCGGAGGGGTACGACACCCGCTCCGCCGTCCGCCGAACGGTGATGACCTCGGGCCGCACCGTGGTCTTCTCGGCGACGATGATCGTCGCCAGCCTCGGCGGTCTGCTGCTGTTCCCACAGGGCTTCCTGAAGTCCGTCGCCTACGGCGCCATCGCCACGGTCGGCCTGGCGGCGCTGACGTCGATCACGATCCTGCCCGCGATCCTCGGCATCCTCGGCAAGCGCATCGACGCCCTCAGCCTCGACCGTTTCCGTCAGACCAAGAACACCGAAGAGATCGAGGCGAGCATCTGGGGCCGGCTCACCCGTTGGGTGATGCGTAACCCGCTCAAAGTCACCATCCCCATCGTCGTCGGGTTGCTCCTGCTGATCGTGCCCCTCACAGGCATCAAGTTCGGTGGCATCAACGAGACCTACCTTCCGCCGGACAGCTCGACGCGAGCCGCGCAGGAACAGTTCGACGAGATCTTCCCGAACCTGCGCACCGAACCGGTCAAGCTGGTTGTGTCCGACGCCGACAACAAGGCGCTCGGCCAGATCATCAAAGAAGCCAGCGGCGCGCCGGGGCTGATCGAGCGATTCACCCCGGAGGGTGCGGCCAAGGACGGTGTGGTCGTCCTCAAGGCGGGCCTCGTCGACCGCAACGAGTCCAAGCCGACCATCGACTATCTGCGCGCCATGGACAGTCCGGACGGCGTGCAGGTGCTGGTGGGCGGTACCCCGGCGATCGAGCAGGACAGTATCGCCGCGCTGCTCGACCACCTGCCCACGATGGTGATCTCCGTCCTCGTCCTGACGACGCTGCTGATGTTCCTGACGTTCGGCTCGCTGGTGCTGCCGATCAAGGCGGCGTTGATGAGCGCGCTGGGCCTCGGGTCCACGCTCGGCATCCTGACGTGGATCTTCATCGACGGTCACGGTTCGGAGTGGTTGAACTTCACCCCCGGCCCGATCATGTCGCCGGTGCTGGTGCTGATCATCGCGATCGTGTACGGCCTGTCCACCGACTACGAAGTGTTCCTGCTCTCGCGCATGGTCGAGGCGCGGGCGCAGGGGGCCAGTACGACGGAGTCGATCCGCATCGGCACGGCGCACACGGGCCGCATCATCACCGCGGCCGCACTCATCCTCATCGTCGTCACCGGTGCGTTCGGGTTCTCGGAACTGGTGATGATGAAGTACATCTCCTACGGCATGATCGCCGCGCTCATCATCGACGCGACCCTCATCCGTATGTTCCTCGTGCCGGCCACGATGAAACTCCTCGGCGACGACTGCTGGTGGGCGCCGGCGTGGATGAAGCGAATCCAAGAGAAGACGGGTCTCGGTGAGCCCATCCTCGACAACGAGCTGATGCCCACCGACGTCCCGGAGCTCACCCCGATCGGTGCCGTCCCGCCGCAGCGCAAGCTCGCGGCGCCGCCCGCACCCCGCAAACCGGAACCGCTCACCGAGCCGATCCCGTTGGTCACCGCGCGGGCGCTGGCCGCGAAGATGTCCGAGGACGACGCGAAGGCGCGCCGGGCGCAGAACGAGGCCCGCCGCTCGGCGACCGGCCGCCCCGCTCGGGCACCGGAGATCGAGGACACGCCGACCGCGGAACCGCAGACCACGGTGCTGCCGCAGCCTGCTCCGCCGCGTCCGGCCCCGACGCAGTCGCGCCCCGCACCCCCGTCGCGGCCCGCGCCGCAGTCGCGTCCTGCTCCGCGGCCCCGTCCGGCGGCTCCCGCCCCGGCCCCGGGTCCGGCCACCGAGTCACGTCCGATCGAGAGTTGGCTCGCGGACCTCCGGTCCACGTCGGCCGCCGAACCGCGGCCGATCTCCTCGCCCGCCGAACCGCGACCCAGTGCGTCGGCGCCGTCACTGCCGACCCGCTCGCCGCGCTCGGTGCCTGCACCGTACGAGCAGGAGACCCCCCAGTCGTCTCCTGCCCGCCCGGTGCCGCCGATTCCGTCGAGGCGTCGTGCCGCCGAGCCTTCGGACCCCGTGAACGGCGGCAGGCGCAGCAACGGCTCGCCTGCGCACGGAACCCCGTCCAACGGCGCCCCTGCCAATGGAACGCCGGCCAACGGCTCGCGCCGCCGCAGCGTCGAGGAGCCGCCCGTCGATCCGGACGACGCCGCGAGCGGCAGGCACCGCGCGGACGACGGCAACGCCGTCAGCGTCAGCGAACTCATCGCTCGGCAGAACCGGCGCTGACGGAGCCGTTCGGCGTTCCCCGTCCGGCCTCCCGCTCCGCGAATTCACGCGCGTAGCGGGTGCCGGCGAGGAGCAACAGCAGGCCGACCACGAGGAACGCGAGGACGCGGAACAGGCCGTCGAGGGTGGCCAGGTCGAACAGGAACAGTTTGGCCAGCGCCGCAGCGGTCAGTCCGAGCCCGACGCCGAGTGCCGTGTGCGCGTAGTCGCGGCGGGCCAGTCCGAACACCAGTGCCGCCGTCGCCGCCGCCATCCACGCGATGGTCGCGGCGCAATGTCCGGCGATGAATCCTGCGGACGTCCCGGTGAGCGCCGTGCCCGCGGACACCGTCGCAGTGGTGACGGCGTACAGGATCACCAGTCCGGCGAGCACCCACCACGGCTGGGCGGTGCTGTCGCTCAACAGTTTCAGCGTGTGCTCATACCAGACGAACAGGAACACGGTTCCCGCCAGCACCAGCGAGGACAGCACCGTGGTCACCCCGAGCGAGTCGAGCGCGCTGTGCTCGTCGACGAGGACGAACGGCGGCGCGGTGATCACGAAGGCGAATCCGCCGACGACGGTGAAGACCGCGCCGACGGCGTACGCGATCCGCGACTCCGCCTGCCCGCCGATGGTGAGAAACAGTGCCGCCACCCCGAGCAGGACGAGCGGCGCGAGGTCTTCGCTCGATCCGACGAGGCAGGCCTCGAGCAGAGCTAGGGCACCCACGCCCGCGAGCGCGATCCGTGCGTGTCGCGGCAACGACCGCGCCGCCGCGAACGCGGCGAACATCGCTGCGGCCAGTACCAGCGCGATCACCGTGGACCCGAGCCGGTCGAAAAGGTGGCCGATCACCAGCGTCGGGACGGCCGTCGTGACGATCATCGCGGTCGCGGTGACGTCACGAGAATTGCTGCGCAACAGGATGATCGACGACACGAGCCCGAACAGGGCGACCAGCGCGGCGGACGCGAGCAGCCAGAATCTCTCCGGCCGGTCGGACAGTCCGGAACTCGCGATCGCGATCAGCAACGCGATCACCACCGGGCACGTCCGCGCGACCGCCAGGTACAGCCAGTCGCGACCGAGTTGCGCGGGGAAGCTGGCGACCTGGATGACGAACAGGAACCCGATGAGGGTGAGCGTGATGCCGTCGGTGAGGACGGGTGCGAGCACGGCAGCGCCGGTCACCACGAGCAGCGCGAGGGGCTGCGAACCCCACCGCACCGCGAGTGCGACACCGGCTCCCGCGATCCCGAGTGCCACGACCATCGCGAGCACCGGGAGCAACCAGTGATAGACGACCGCGACGGCCACGACGTCGAGGTAGGCGCCGGCGATACCCGTTGCTGCGAGCGCAATCGCGCCGACCCGGCCGCCGGGCCGTCCGAAAACACGGGCACCGGTGTAGACGAGACCGGCCGAGAACAACCCGCCCGCCACGACGCGCAGTTCCGGACCGAAGAATCCGGCCTGCGCCGCCAGCACCAGCAACATTACGACACCGATCAGCGTGACGGCCACACCCGCGACGGCCAGCACGCGGCTGATCACCCCGTCGCGCTGCCACCAGGGTTCACGAGCCCCCCGGGCAGGCGGCGCCGGAGCGGGCCGGTACGGGCCGGCCGGTACGGGTGGCGGCGGCTGGGCGACCGGGGGCGCCTGCGGCACCGGTGGTCGGTACATCGGCTGCGGCGCCGGCTGCGGTTGGGGCCTCTGGATGGTTGCGAGCTGAGCCTGCAGGACCGCGAGGTTCTCACCCACGTGGCGCATCTGCTGCCCGAGCGCCGAGAAGTCGCCGGAAAGCTGCGCGACCAGCCGCGGGTCGATCGAAGGAGTACCAGGTGTGGACATGGATCAATCGTCCTGCGGCGACGGCCCCCACACATGAGTAGGCCTACTCGAGAGGCCTGCGTCGTGCTACCCGAACATCCGACGAATCGAGGTGCCGAACGGGTGTTTGGCGGTCACGTTCCCGAACCTGACCTTGCCCCGGACGACGACGTGCAGCGGGCCGATGGGAGGGCCGGTCCGCACCTTGTTCGTCGCGGAACCACCGACCGTTTCGACGCCGTTGAGGTCGACCGTCGCCTCTTCCGGCACGACCAGCGAGATCGTGCTCGCGTAGTCGTCGATCGTCACGTGCACCACCTGCGTGGACATGACGGCCCGCGTGAAGTCGAGCGTCACCGTCGACATCCGGGTGTTCACCTCGAGGGCAGGGGGAACGTTCCAGGATCCGGTGCGGCTCACCGACGACATCCGGCCCCGGATGACGTCGCCCGGCGGCGGCGCGGGCAACCGGTGCGCGACCGG
Organism: Rhodococcus mengyinensis; assembly: GCF_048381435.1. Classification (NCBI taxonomy): domain Bacteria; kingdom Bacillati; phylum Actinomycetota; class Actinomycetes; order Mycobacteriales; family Nocardiaceae; genus Rhodococcus; species Rhodococcus mengyinensis. The sequence goes on from NZ_JBLWIT010000121.1 coordinate 230,829, forward strand.
CGGAACCGGCGGCGCCGGGCGAGACACGTACGGCTGGTCGGGGTACGGCGGCGGCGTGAACTCGGAGATCAGCTGGATTCCCGGCAGATCCACCAGGACGACGTTCAGTTCCGCGCGTGTTTTCGCGGCGAGTGCCGTGTCCATCCGCTCGGTGAACTCACCGAGCGAGAGCATCCCCTGGCCCACCGCCCGCTGCAACAATTCGCCGACGTGTTCGCGCTCCGCATCCGATACGCGTAGGTCCCGTGCCTCCATACCTACAAGGCTAGCGCCCGTGAGTACTTGTTAACCGCCCGCGGTTAACAAGTACTCACGGCTACTCGAGGCCCTGCTCGATGGCGTACCTGGTCAGCTCGACGCGGTTGGCCAGCTGCAGCTTGCGGAGGGTCGCCTGGACGTGGTTCTCGACGGTGCGGTGACTGAGCGACAGTTTGGTCGCGATCTGCTTGGCGCTGAGCCCTTTCGCGACGAACCGCAGGACCTCGGTCTCCCGTTCCGTGAGTTGGGGGACGGCAGGACCCTGCTCGTCGGCGGGCGCACTCGACATCCGGCGGTACTCCCCCAGCACGAGTCCGGCGAGCCCCGGTGTGAAGACTGCCTGTCCTGCCGCGGTGGCCCGCACCGCGTCCAGCAACTCCTCCACGGACGCGCTTTTCACGAGATACCCGGACGCACCGGCCTTGACGGCGTCGAGGACGTCGTCACGCTCGGACGAGGCCGACAGCACCAGCACCCGGCTGTCCGGCGACACCTGGAGGACGGCGGCGGTGGCCGCGGCACCGTTTCCGTCGGGCAGTTGCATGTCCATGAGCACGACGGCGGGTCGGGTCGCCGCCGCCCGACGTCCCGCGGCGGCGACGCCGTCGGCCGTGGCGACCACGGTGAACCCGGCGCCTTCGAGGTCGCGGGCCACCGCGTCCCGCCACATCGGGTGGTCGTCGACGACCATCACGGTGATCTGCTCGTCAGTCTCCGTGTCACCCATGCGTTTCGTCTCCCTTCGGCACGCGGATCTCCCATTCGGTGCCCTGACCGGGTTCGGTGTCGAGTTCGGCGGTGCCGCCGAGCGCACCGACGCGGCCCAGAATGGATTTCGATACTCCCATGCGACCCTCGGCCTCCGCTTCGGCCAGCCGTCCCGGAGCGATTCCGCTGCCGTCGTCGCGGACGCTGACGATCACCTCGTCGCCCAGATCCTCGAGCAGCACGTACGCCCGGGCACCGGTCCCCGCGTGCAGTGCGACGTTGGACAATGCGGTGTCGACGATTGCGACGAGTTCCGTCGCCCGGCCGCGCTCGATCGTCACCGGATCCGCCGGGGTCGACACGGACACGGTGGTGCTCGCCCGCGTGCCCAGCAGCAGTCGCAGATCGATCGCGCTTCCACCCAGATCCGACACCACACCGGCGCCCTGCTCGGAGATGAGCATGCGCAGCGCCACCTCCTGCTCGCCGGCGAGATCCGCGAGTTCGGCTGCGGGTCCCCCGATCTCGTTGCCGCGGCGACGGACGAGCGCGAGCACCTGCAGGACGCCGTCGTGCACCTCGCGGGCGAGTCGTTCCCGTTCCTCGGTGGCGGCGGCCAACCGCACGGCCTGCTCCAGCTGGGCCTGCGCACGCCTCGCGGTGGTGGTGGCGAGCCCGAGTGCCAGACCCACCGACACCAGGACGGGCGCCGTCGCGTCCCGCCAGAGGTCGAGGTTGACTTGGTCGCGCACCACCGCGCTCACCGTCGCCATCAGCACACCGGACGCCATCCCGAGCCACGGACCGCCGAACACGGCGGCGGAGATCACCGCGTTGGTGACCCACAGCGTCGTCGGCAGCGTCTGATGGTGGTTGTACCAATCGTGATCGGAGACAAGGCGAGTCGACGCCATGAGCGCGATGACGATCAGCTGGTCGGCGATCACCACCTGGTAGCGCGGGACCTTCCCGTGGGACAGCAGGACGGCCGAGAGTCCCGACCACACCGCCATCAGGGCGACGAGGAACCAGCTCAGCCGCTGATGGGTGTAGTACTGCACCGACACGATCTGGTAGCTGATCGCGTACACCAGCGTGACGAGGCGGAAGGCCTGCGCCGCCCGCCACAGCGGTGCGTCCGGCTGGGTGTCGAGCTCGGTCGCGGCCCGCGGCCGGTAGTGCAGGCGGGTGCGGTGCTCATTCCGGTCGGTCATGGGTCTGCGCTGTGCCGTCGAGATGCGGGTCGTCGAGATGCGGGTCGGCGGGATGCGGGTCGGCGGGATGCGGCGGGTGCGGGCCGTCGGCCTCGGCGGGATAGAGCGGGACTGCCGGGTCGTCGACCTCGAGTGCGTCGTAGGTGGCGTCGGGATCCTCGGACATGAGCGAGCGCACCGCCGTGTTCAGCAGCGCGACGATCGGCACCGCCAGGAGGCCGCCGACGATCCCGGCCAGGACGATGCCGGTGGTGATGGCCAGCACCACTGCGAGCGGGTGCAACCGGACCGCGCGGCCGAGCAGCAGGGGTTGCAGCACGTGGGCCTCGAGTTGCATCACCCCGATGATGATGCCGAGCACGATCAGCGCGGTGAGGAATCCCTTGGTGACGAGGGCGACGAGTACCGCGAGGAACCCGGTGAGGAACGCACCGACGATCGGGATGAACGCGCCGATGAACACGAGCGACGCCAGCGGCAGGGCGAGCGGAACCCCCAGGATCGCGAGTCCCGCGCCGATTCCGATGGCGTCCGCGGCGGCCACCGCCACCGTGGCCCGGACGTACCCGATCAGCGAGCCGAATCCCTGACTCCCCGCCAGCCGGACCCGCCGCCGTGACGCGGTGGGGACGAGGCGGGTGACGAACTCCCAGATCTGAGATCCGCCGTAGAGGAAGAAGATGAGCGTGAACAGCGTCAGCAGGGCACCGGTGAAGATCTCGCCGACGACGGTGGCGGTGGTCAGTGCCCCGCTCGTCAGCTGCTGGCGGTTGTCCTGGATGGATTTCACCACCGAGTCGCCGGCCTGCCGGATCTGATCCTCGCTGAAGTGCAACGGGCCGTCGGTGAGCCATCCCTGGATCTGTGTGACGCTCGCCTCGAATTGTTCGGTGAGGCCGGGGAGACCTTCGATGAACTGCTCGACGACGAACGTCATGATCCCGGCGACGATGCCGATCGAACCGATGAGGACGACCAGGACGGCAGCCGACCGCGGCACGCCCTTGGCCTGCAGCCAGTCGACGAGCGGCAGCAGCAGCGCCGACGAGAGCAGCGCCAGACCCACCGGGATGAGAACGGTGTCGAGCCTGGTCACGATGTAGCCGAGGGTCAGCAGGCCCGCGAAGATGACCAGGAGCCGCCACGTCCATTCGGCCGCCACCCGCACCACCGGGTGCACGGACGCCGAGGGATGGCCCCCGCCCTGTGTTACCGCGGCAGTGTCCGAGCGTTGCTCGTTCGCGTTCACGTGCGGAGCGTATCGAGGTTCGGACAGTGCCGGGCGATTCGCGTGGGAAACACGCACGCGGGGCACGCATATGCGCCCTTTAGGGGACGTGTCCTACGCCACCCGGTACACCCCCCGCTAAATTGAACGGCGTGCGGAAATCCTATAGAGCGATCGCGGCGACGGTCCGCAGCAGATGGCCGCTCTATATGGTTTCGATGCTCCTCGCCAATTTCATCGGCGCCATCCTCGTTTTCGCGTTCGTGCGGTACGGCGTGCCGATCCCCGAATCGCAGGAAATCATCGCCGACCGGGTGCGCAACGTCGCGATCTTCGGTGGCTACCTCGCGTTCGCCGCCGTGGTGAGTCTCACGGCCGCCGCGATGATGCTGAGGTCGGTCGTCCGCTGGCAGTTGCGTGGGGGTCCGCCGACGCGCAGCGAGCAGATGTCGGCGCTGCACGCACCGCTGCGGCAGGCGATCGTGCACCTGGTGCTGTGGATCCTCGGCGGCATCATCTTCGTGCTGCTCACCATCACCGAGATGCCGGAACTCGCCGTCGCGGTGATCGTCACCGTCTGCATGGCCGCGACCACGACGTTCGGTTTCACGTACATGCTCGGCGAACGCATCCTGCGTCCCGTGGCCGCCCGCGCGCTCAGCGAGGGCGAGTTCGACCGGACCATGGCGCCCGGCGTCGGCACCCGGATGGCCATGACGTGGGGGCTCGGCACGCTGATGCCCGTCATCGGCATCATCCTGCTGTGCGTGACGCAGATAACCACCGACCTGGTGTTCTCCCCGAACGCGCTCGCGTGGGCGATCATGCTGCTGTCGATCATCGCGATCGCGCAGGCGTTCGCGCTGTCGATGCTGACGGCCAGCCAGATCTCCGACCCGATCAAACAGCTGCGGCGGGCCATCGAACGTGTCCAGCGCGGTGCCACCGACGTCCGCGTCGAGGTGTTCGACGGCAGCGAGATCGGTCGGCTGCAGGTCGGGTTCAACCGCATGATGCGCGAATCGGACGAACGGCGGCTGCTGCGCGAACTGTTCGGCCAGCACGTCGGCGAGGACGTCGCGCGGCGGGCACTGCAGTTCGGTACCGAACTCGGCGGAGAGACGAGGTTCGTCGCGGTGCTGTTCGTCGACATGGTCGGCTCCACCGGTGCCGCCGCGGAGCGTCCCCCCGGCGAGGTCGTCAACCTGCTCAACGAGTTCTTCCGCGTCGTCGTCGACGTGATCGACCGGCACCACGGCTTCGTCAACAAGTTCATGGGTGACGCGGCTCTCGCGATCTTCGGCGCCCCGCTCGACCGCCCCGACGCACCGACGGCGGCGCTGGCGGCGGCCCGGGAGCTGCGGTTCGCGTTGAACGAGATCACCGGCCTCGACGTCGGCATCGGCGTCTCCGCAGGCCTCGCCGTCGCCGGCAACATCGGCGCCGCCGAACGCTTCGAGTACACGGTGATCGGTGATCCCGTCAACGAGGCGTCGCGGCTCACCGAACTCGCCAAACTCCACCCCAGCCGCGTGCTTGCCTCGACGAGTGCCCTGTATTTCGCGGACGACGACGAACAGGCGCACTGGGAACTCGGCGAACAGGTCCAGTTGCGGGGGCGCCGCCGCAACACCCATCTGGCTTGGCCGGAGGACTATCCGGAGTAATCCGCTACCCGTTGGTTACGCTGGCCAGGTGGCCCAGCCTCGATCCGACCCGCCCACTGCCGAGCCTCCTCGGCAGCGAAGTCGATACTGGTGGATCAAATGGCTACTCGGCGCCGGCCTCCTGGCCCTGCTGACCGTCGAGGGCATCTACCTGTGGCCCACGCTCAGCGACTCGTGGAAAGCACTCACCGAGATCCACTGGGGGTGGGTCGCGGCATGTATCGCGGCCCAGGCCGTCTCCCTGAGCGGGTACGGCGCGGTCCAGCAGCGCCTGCTGCAGGCGGGCGGAGTCGTCGTCAGTCAGCTGAAGTCGGTGTCGGTGATCTACGCGAGCACCGCGATGGCCGTGAGCCTGCCGGCCGGTCAGGTGTTCTCCACCGCCTTCACCTACAAGCAGACCCGCAAATGGGGTGCCACCCCCATCGTCGCGTCCTGGCAGCTGGCGATCTCCGGAGTGATCGCCGCGGGCAGCCTCGCACTGCTCGGCGCCGCAGGCGCGTTCGCGGTGGGCACCAAGGTGAGTCCGGTCACGCTGGCACTGTCGCTGGTGGCCGCGTTCGCCCTGTTCTACGGGCTGCGCTACATCTCACGTAATCCCGACTCGATCGAGTCGATCGGACACTGGGTGCTGACCCGGTACAACAAGTTCCGCAAGAATCCCCCCGAGACCGGCGTCGAGCGGTGGAAGGAAATCCTGAGCCAGCTCGATTCGGTCGAGCTGAGCCGCAAGGATTCCGTCATCACGTTCGGGTGGTCGGCAGTGCACCGGCTCGCCGACGTCGCCTGCCTCGGCTTCGCCTGCTGGGCGGTGGGCGCGGAACCGTCGTTCGCGGGTCTGCTGATCGCGTTCGCCGCGGCCAAGGCCGTGGGCAGCATTCCACTCGCGCCGGGCGGGCTGGGGTTCGTCGACGGCACCCTGATCGCGACGCTGACGGCGGCGGGAGCCACCGCGTCGCAGGCCCTCGCGGCCGTGTTCGTCTACCGCGTCGTGAGCTACATCCTCGTCGCGATCGTCGGCTGGGTGGTTTTCTTCATCCTGTTCCGGCACAACCAACACGAGGACCTGGAGATGGACCTCGAGTTCGAGCGCCGGGAGCAATCGTCACCGACCACCAAGCGCACGAAGCACACCGGGGACCCCGAGCCCGACTCCCAGCCGTGAGTACTTGTTAACCGCCGGCGGTTAATCCCGGATCCACCGATAGGGGCGGGTCGGCTGATGGGTTCGGTTGCGGCCGTTGATGGGCTGTCGGGGCGTGGGTGATCGCCCGACCGATGTGTCGGGTTGTTCCACTGGGTCTTTCGGGTCGGGGCCGGGGGTGGCCGGGCGGATTAGGTGACCTGGGGTCTTCGATGCCGGGTGTGGGTGAAGAGTTGGTTCCATTCGGATTCCCAGGGCCAGCGCCGCGGCAGGTGCAGGGTAAGGCGGCGGGCCGAGGACGCGATCCGCGCCGGGACCGAGATCAGGGTCCGGCGGATGGTGGCGGTCGTCGCCCGCACCAGGCGGGCCCCGGTGAGGGTGGCGGCGGCGCGGGTGAGATTGAACGCCATCACCGCAAGCACCAGCCAGGCACTATTGGCGGCGAACCGCCCCGACGGCAGGTGCGCGAGCGCGGAGTTCTTCAGGTCGGCGTGGACCTGCTCGATGATCGCGTGCCCGCGGTGGATCTTGTCCGCGGCCACGGTGTCCAGGACGGCGGGGTCGGTGGTGGTGAAGAACGCGTGGAACCGCCAGGCGTCGAACAACGTGCCCTGACCATCGGTGTGTTCCCGCAGGTCGGGGATGCGGCGCACCACCAACCGGCCCGGTGTCCGCTCGGAGGCGAGGCGGGTGAACGCGGTGAAGTCGATCTCGGCGACCTCGGCGCGGGAGATCCACCGGCCGGCCTGTTCGTCGTAGACGGCGTCGGTGTATTCGATCGGGGTCCACGCATCCTCGTCGATGGCGGCGATCGCCGCCTTCACCGTCGCGGTCATCCGCACCGTGACCGAGACGTCGGCGCCGGAGCGCAGTGCCGCGGACACGGTCGGGTGCCCGTAGAAGGCCGAGTCGGCCCGCACCAGCACAGACCCCGGTGACAGCTGCGGGCGCAGGCGGCCGAGTGTGGCGAGGGCGTCGCTGACCATCCGGGATGCCCCGCGTGGGGATCCGCAGCCGCCGCGGCGCAGGCGTTGGCCGACGATCACCGGTGCCCGCCCGTCGGTGGTGGCGGTGGCGATCAGCGCGTTCAACCCCCGGACCCCCGTATATCCGTAGCCCGAACCCTGCTTGGCGTGCCCGTGCACCGGGACGATGGTGTCGTCGAGGTCGACGAGGATCCGCCCACCGACTTCGGGCCCACCGACCAGCGGTGTTCGTTCGGCCAGGCCTTGCAGGAATCGGGCGGCGACGGCGTCGAGTTGGCGGACGTGCCCGAAGGAGAACGTCCGCAGGAAGGAGCCCAGCGTCGACGGGGCGTACGGGTGGTCGAATACCGTGGGCATGGCGCCGTGCCGCAGCAGCGCCATGTCGTCGATGCTGTCGGCGCCGGCGACCATGCCCGCTACCAGTGCGGTCACCTTCCGGCCCGCGTGTGCGCCCTTGTCGGTGGGCAGCGTCAGATGCTCGTCTGCCAGGTCATCGAGGCCGCAGTCCTGAGCCAACCCCAGGACCGGGATCAGTCCGGCCGCGGCGAGGAGATTGCGGTCGTCGAACGCCGAGGCCGTCACCGGGTGGGTGTGGGATAGTTGCACCCTAGAGATGCCCTTCGTGTCGATCGAACTGGTTCTGTGAGAAGTCCAATTCTTTCAGCACGCAAGGGCATCTCGCCGTTTCGACTCACCTACCCCGCACCACATCGGTGGATCCGGG